>NZ_CP015249.1:2858540-3176156 GCF_001632775.1 Dokdonella koreensis DS-123 | reverse complement strand
CTCCACCACGTCGACGCGGCCGTGGCCGCCGCGGCGCCAGTCGCGATAGGCGCGCGGCTGGCCGGGAATGAAGAACTCGCCGGTGGAAAGGACCGTGTCGGCGCGCTTGCGCACGCCCAGTTCGAGGCCTGCCAGCGCCATGAACGGCTTGATCGTCGAGCCGGGCTCGAAAGTGCCGATCAGCGCGCGGTTGAACAGCGGCCGGTCGGGCGCTTCGAGCAGGGTGCGGTAGTCGGTGCGGCTGATGCCGTTGACGAACAGGTTCGGATCGAACCCGGGGATGCTGACCAGGGCCAGCACTTCGCCGTTGCGCGGGTCGATCGCCACCAGCGCGCCGGTCGCGCCGCCGAAGGCTTCCTCGGCGGCGCGCTGCAGGCGCGCGTCGATGCTGAGGTAGAGGTTCTTGCCCGGGATCGGCGCGCTGCGTTCGAGCGTGCGCAGCGGCCGCCGATTGGCGTTGACCTCGACCAGCTCGTAGCCGGGCTCGCCGTGCAGCAGGTTCTCGTAGTAGCGCTCGATGCCGGTCTTGCCGATGTGCGTGGTGCCGTCGTAGCGGGTGGCGTCGACGCGGGCGAGGTCGTCCGTATCGAGCCGCCCGACGTAGCCGATGACGTGGCCGAAATCCTTGCCGAGCGGATAGGAGCGCGTCAGGTACGGGACGACGTCCACGCCCGGGAAGCGCCAGCGCTCGACCGAGAAGCGGGCGATCTCTTCCTCGGCCAGCTTCATCCGCAGCGGGATGCTCATGTACGAGCGCCGCGACCTGCGCAGTGCGTCGAAGCGCTCGATGTCCTCGTCGCCGAGCGCCACCACCTCGCGCAGCTCGCCCAGCATCCGGGCCATGTCGGGAACGCGCTCGGGAACCACCTCGAGCCGGAACGCGGCGACGTTGTCGGCCAGCAGCACGCCGTTGCGGTCGTAGATCAGGCCGCGCGACGGCGCGATGTGGCGCATCGAGATGCGGTTGGAGTCGGCGCGCGCGCTGTAGTCGTCGTGACGCAGCACCTGCAGCCAGTAGAAGCGGCCGGCGAGACCGACGATGCCGAGGAAGGCCAGCGCGAATGCGGCGACCGCGCGCCGGCGGAACAGCTCGCCTTCGTGGCGGTTGTCCTTCATCGGCTTGCGGACGCGCTTCATGCCTCGCGTCCGCGCAGGCGCGACCGCAGGTCGTCCAGCAGGATGAAGACGAACGGCCATACCGTCGCGCCGACCAGCGGTGACAGCCAGAACGTGGCGGGCGGCATCGGATCGCCGGAGAAGCCGCGCACCATCAGCACGACGATGCGGTCGTTGAACAGCAGCGCGAGCACGGCCAGGGTCTGCTGCCAGACCGGGAAGAAGCGCAGGCGCGCGCGGAAGCGCAGCACGATGAAGGCCAGCGCGGTCAGGCGCAGGGCGTGCTCGCCGAGCAGCTGGCCGGCGAGCACGTCGCCGGCGAGGCCCAGCAGGAAGGCGAAGCCGAGGCCGACCCGGTCCGGCGTCTCGATCGCCCAATAGACCAGCACCAGGGCCAGCCAGTACGGCTTGATCGGCAGCAGCATCGCCGGCAGCGGCATCAGCTGCAGCAGCATCGCCAGCGCGATGCTGCCGGCGAACAGCCAGCCCTGGGCGCGGGCGCGGTTCATGGCACGGGCTCCGGTGCGGGCGCGGTGGCGTCCACCTGGGGCTGCGGCGGGCCGTAGGGCTGCGGCAGGTCGTGCAGCAGCAGCACTTCGCTGCTGCGGTTGATCGCCGCGGCCGGCGTGGCCAGCGCCGTGGCGAACATGCCGGTGTCGTCGTTGCGCACGTCGCGGATCTCGCCGACCGGGAAGCCGGACGGGAAGCGTCCGCCGAGGCCGGAGGTGATCAGCTTGTCGCCGACCTGGACGTCCGCGCTGGTCGGGATGTTCGACAGTTCCAGCAGGTCGCGTGCTTCCTTGTCGCCGTAGGCGATCGTGCGCATGCCGGTGCGCTCGATCGTCACCGGGATGGCGTGGCCGGGATCGGTCAGCAGCATCACCACGGCGGTGTTGGGCAGTACCTCGACGACCTGGCCCATGATGCCGAGGGCGTCGATCACCGGCTGGCCGACGCTGACGCCTTGGCGCGTGCCCCGGTTGATGACCAGGCGGCGCCGGCCCGGGTCGATGTCGATGTCGAGGAGGCTGGCCATCTGCACCGAGAGGCCGAGGCTCTTCTGCGCCTCGAGCAGGTCCTGCAGGCGCTCGTTCTGCGCGGCGACCGCGTCGGCGCGGTTGAGGCGCGCCTGCGCCAGCAGCAGCGCTTCGCGCAGCTCGCGGTTCTCGGCGACCAGGGCGCTCTGCGAGGCGACGGCGGTGCGCGTGGCACGTGCGGCGTCGGCGGGCAGGGCGGCCAGCCGATAGGCGGGCTCGACCAGCAGGCTGGCGTGGCCGCGCAGGGTCTGCAGGTAGCCGCCGCGGTGGTCGACGATCATCAGGATCGCCGCGGCGGCCAGGTAGACGATCAGCCGCAGCGTGCTCGCTGCGCCCGCGGAGAACAAGGTCGCGTTGTCGCCGGGTGCCAGGGCCATCGGGTGTCCGGGGTGCCGATCTGCGGCAGGAGCAATGCTACGTCAGAGGACCGGTGCCGGCCGCCGCGCCGCGCAGGCGCCGGCCGCGCACCACGAGGGCGCGCGGCACGGTCCACGGTACGACGCCGGCCGCCGGTTCATTCCGGCGCGAAGAAGTCGCCGCCGTGCTGGTCGACCATTTCCAGGGCGCGGCCGCCGCCGCGGGCCACGCAGGTCAGCGGGTTGTCGGCGACGAACACGTGCAGGCCGGTCTCTTCCGAGATCAGGCGGTCGAGGTCGCGCAGCAGGGCGCCGCCGCCGGTCAGGACGATGCCGCGCTCGGCCACGTCCGAGCACAGTTCCGGCGGCGTCTGCTCGAGCGCGCTCTTGACCGCGCTGACGATGCCGGCCAGCGGCTCGTGCAGCGCTTCGAGGATCTCGTTGGAATTGATCGTGAACATGCGCGGCACGCCCTCGGCGAGGTTGCGTCCGGAGACCTCGATCTCGCGCACTTCCGATTGCGGGTAGGCGCAGCCGACCTCCATCTTGATCCGCTCGGCCGTGGCCTCGCCGATCAGCGTGCCGTGGTTGCGGCGCACGTAGTTGATGATCGCCTCGTCGAAGCGGTCGCCGCCGATGCGTACCGATTGCGCGTAGACGATGCCGTTGAGCGAGATCACCGCGACTTCCGAGGTGCCGCCGCCGATGTCCAGCACCATCGAGCCGCGCGCTTCGCCGACCGGGATGCCGGCGCCGATCGCGGCGGCCATCGGTTCCTCGACCAGGAACACGTCGCGTGCACCGGCACTCTCGGCCGATTCCTTGATCGCCCGGCGCTCGACCTGGGTCGAGCCGCACGGCACGCAGACCAGCACGCGCGGGCTCGGGCGGAACAGGCGCGACTTGTGCGCGCGCTTGATGAACTGCTTGAGCATCTCCTCGGTCATCGAGAAGTCGGCAATCACGCCGTCCTTGAGCGGTCGCACCGTGACGATGTTGCCGGGCGTGCGGCCGAGCATGCGCTTGGCTTCGGTGCCGACCGCCGCGACGCTGCGCGGGCCGCCCGGTCCGCGGTCCTGGCGGATCGCGACCACCGAGGGTTCGTCGAGCACGATGCCCTGTCCGCGGACGTAGATGAGGGTGTTGGCGGTGCCGAGGTCGATCGACAGATCGTTGGAAAACATTCCACGAACGCGTTTGAACATTGAAGAGGGCCGGGATTGGAGGGGCGGAAAAGCAGATCAGTCTAGACAGTAGTCCGGGTGCAGGCAAGGAGCGATTGCGTTAATAAAGCCTTGTGGCGCCAAGGTTTACGTGAGCGTCTGCGGAGCGGGCATGAAGTTGGCCGGCACTTCGCTGCGCTGCAATATGTTAAGGTTTTGCCATTTCCCGCGAGTTCCACGGCCATGTCCTTCGACGCCGACCACCTGCGGCGCTGTGCCCGGCTTGCTCGCCTGGCGCTGGCCGACGACGAGATCGCCCCGCTCGGCACCGCCATCGCGCGCATGCTCGACCGCGTCGGCGAGCTGCAGGACGCGGCAGTCGACGCGGTGGAACCGATGGCGCATCCGCTCGGCCTGGCCCTGGCGGCACGGCCCGATGCGGTCACCGAGGGCGACGCGCGCGAGGCCCTGCTGGCACTGGCGCCGGAGGCACGCATGGATCTGTACCTGGTTCCCAAGGTCATCGAATGAGCCATCCGCTCGACCACGGTGTGCGTGCCTGCGTGCAGGCGCTGGCCGAAGGCCGCCTCGCGGCGGCGGACCTCGCGGACGAGGCGCGCCGCCGCGCCACCGCGGCCGCCGCGCTCAACGCGTTCATCAGCCCGGACCCACGCACGCCGGCGCCGGTGGCCGGTCCGCTGGCTGGCATCCCGTTCGCGCAGAAGGACAACTTCTGCACGCAGGGCCTGCGCACCACCTGCGCCTCGCGCATGCTCGAGGGCTTCGTGCCGCCGTACGAATCGGCGGTCGGCGAGCGCCTGCGCGCGGCCGGCGCGGTCTCGATCGGCAAGACCAACCTCGACGAGTTCGCGATGGGCTCGTCGAACGAGAACAGCCACTACGGCGTGGTGCGCAACCCCTGGGACGCCACGCGCGTGCCGGGCGGCTCGTCCGGCGGCTCGGCGGCGGCGGTCGCCGCCGGCATCGTGCCGTTCGCCACCGGCAGCGACACCGGCGGCTCGGTGCGCCAGCCGGCCGCGTTCTGCGGCGTGACCGGCCTGAAACCGACCTACGGCCGCGTCTCGCGCTGGGGCCTGGTGGCCTATGCCTCCAGCCTGGACTGCCCCGGCGTGCTGGCGCGCAGCGCCGAGGACTGCGCGTACGTGCTCGGCGCGATCGCCGGCCACGATGTGCGCGACGCCACCAGCGCCGACCGTCCGGCCGAGGACTACGCCGGCGCGCTCGACGCACCGCTGGCCGGCCTGCGCATCGGCACCGCCCGGCCGTACTTCGGCGCGGGCGTCGAGGACGGCGTGGCGGCGACCGTGCGCGCGGCGCTGGCCGAGTACGAGCGGCTCGGCGCGCGGCTGGTCGAGATCGACCTGCCGCATGCGCACCTGGCGATCCCGGCCTACTACGTGATCGCGCCGGCCGAGGCGTCCAGCAACCTGTCGCGCTACGACGGCGTGCGCTTCGGCCATCGCTGCGCGAATCCCCGCAGCCTGGAGGACCTCTACACGCGCAGCCGCGCCGAGGGCTTCGGCGCCGAGGTGCGCCGGCGCATCCTGATCGGCACGTTCGCGCTGTCGGCCGGCTACTACGATGCCTACTACCTGCGCGCGCAGAAGGTACGCCGGCTGATCGCCGGCGATTTCGACGCGGCGTTCGCGGCGGTCGACCTGATCGCCGGGCCGACGGCACCGACCGTGGCGTTCGGCCTCGGCGAGAAGCACGCCGATCCGCTGGCGATGATCGCCGCCGACATCAACACGGTCGCGGTCAACCTGGCCGGCCTGCCGGCGGTCTCGATCCCGGCCGGCTTCCACGCCGGCCTGCCGGTGGGCCTGCAGCTGATCGCGCCGGCGTTCGCCGAGGCGCGCCTGCTGGCCGCCGCCCACCGCTTCCAGCAGGCGACCGACTGGCACCGGCAGCGCCCGGGAGGCAAGCCATGAGCTGGCAGCCGGTGATCGGCCTGGAGATCCACGCCCAGCTGGCCACGCGCAGCAAGCTGTTCTCGGGCGCATCGGCCGCCTACGGCGCCGAACCCAACAGCCAGGCGTCGATGATCGATGTGGGCCTGCCCGGCACCCTGCCCAGCGCCAATGCCGAAGCGGTGCGCATGGCGGTGGCGCTCGGCCTGGCGATCGATGCCGCGATCGCGCCGCGCTCGGTGTTCGCGCGCAAGAACTACTTCTACCCGGACCTGCCCAAGGGCTACCAGATCAGCCAGTACGAGCAGCCGGTGGTCGGCGAGGGGCGCCTGCAGGTGCGGCTGGACGACGGACGCACGCTTTCCGTGCGGATCGAGCGCGCGCACCTGGAAGAGGATGCCGGCAAGTCGCTGCACGATGCGTTCCCGGTGCAGACCGGCATCGACCTCAACCGGGCCGGCGTGCCGCTGCTGGAGATCGTCTCGGCGCCGGTGCTGCACTCGCCGGCCGAGGCGGTGGCCTACCTGCGCACGATGCATCGCCTGGTGCGCTGGCTGGGCATCTGCGACGGCAACATGCAGGAAGGCTCGTTCCGCTGCGACGCCAACGTCTCGGTGCGCCGCTCGGCCGATGCGCCGCTCGGCACGCGTACCGAGATCAAGAACGTCAATTCGTTCCGCTTCGTCGAGAAGGCGATCGCCTACGAGATCGAGCGGCAGATCCGCGCGCTCGAGAACGGCGAGGCGATCGTCCAGGAAACGCGGCTCTACGACGCCGCGCACGACCGCACGCGGCCGATGCGCAGCAAGGAGTCGGCCGACGACTACCGCTACTTCCCCGATCCGGACCTGCCGCCGCTGGCGATCCCCGAGGCGCTGGTCGCCACGGTGCGCGCCGCGCTGCCGGAACTGCCGGACGCGCGCTGGCAGCGCTATGTCGAGGTGCTGGGCCTGCCGGCCCAGGACGCCGGCCAGCTGTGCGCCGACCGGGCGACGTCGGACTACTTCGAGGCGCTGCTGGCGGCGCTGCCGGGCGAGGCCAAGCTCGCCGCCAACTGGGTGCTCGGCGAGCTGGCCGCCGCACTCAATGCCGCGGCCACGCCGATCGAGCACGCACCGCTGGCGCCGGCGGCGCTGGCGCTGCTGCTGCGCCGGCTGCGCGAGGGCGTCATTTCCGGCAAGCAGGCCAAGGACGTGTTCGCCGCGATGGTGGCCGGCGAGGGCGACGCCGATGCCGTCATCGCCGCGCGCGGCCTGGTGCAGATCAGCGACGAGGGTGCGCTGCTGGCCGCGATCGACGCGGTGATCGCCGCGCATCCGGCGCAGGCCGCCCAGGTCCGGGCCGGGCAGGACAAGGTGCTCGGCTTCCTGGTCGGCCAGGTCATGAAGGCGACCGGTGGCAAGGCCCATCCGCAGCGGCTCAACGCGCTGCTGCGCGAGCGGCTGGCCGGACCGGCCTGACGCCGCCACCGGGCGGCCCGATCTGCGACAATCGCGCCGTTTGTCCGCGCCGCCGGCGCGGACGCCTGCATTCGTTCACGCCATCCGGGGAAGGAAAACACCGTTCATGTCAGCACTGATCTGCGGTTCGCTCGCGTACGACACCATCATGGTGTTCCAGGACCAGTTCAAGAATCACATCCTTCCCGACCAGGTCCACATCCTCAACGTGTCGTTCCTGGTGCCGCGCATGCGGCGCGAGTTCGGCGGCTGCGCCGGCAACATCGCCTACAACCTCAAGCTGCTCGGCGCCGCGCCGCTGCCGATGGCGACGGTCGGGCAGGATTTCGGCCCGTACCACGAGCATTTCACGCGCTGCGGCATCGACATGCGCTACGTCTCGACGCTGGACGACCTCTACACCGCGCAGGCGTTCATCACGACCGACCTGGACGACAACCAGATCACCGCCTTCCATCCCGGCGCGATGATGCGCTCGTACGAGAACCACGTGCGCGACGTGCCGGAGGCGACGTTCGGCATCGTCGCACCGGACGGCCGCGAGGCGATGCTCCAGCACGCGCAGGAGTTCGCCGAGCGCGGCATTCCCTTCATCTTCGATCCCGGCCAGGCGATGCCGCTGTTCAACGGCGCGGAGTTCCGCGCGTTCATCGAGCAGGCGCAGTACGTCACCGTCAACGACTACGAGTCGCAGCTGCTGGAGGTCAACACCGGCTGGACGCCGGCGCAGATCGCCGAGCGGGTCGAGGCCTACATCGTCACGCGCGGCCCGCGCGGCTCGCTGATCCACGCTCGCGGCGAGACCTACGAGATCCCGCCGGCGCACGAGCGCCGTGTCTCCGATCCGACCGGCTGCGGCGACGCCTACCGCGCCGGCCTGATCCACGGGATCATGCAGGGCCTGGACTGGCCGACCGTCGGCCGCATGGCCTCGCTGATGGGCGCGCTGAAGGTCGAGCACCCCGGCACGCAGAACCAGCGCTTCACCTACGGCGAGTTCGCCGACCAGTTCCGCCAGCAGTTCGGCTACGCACTGGACTGACCGGCCGGGTTTCCGGGCGCTTTGGCGATCCGCAGGAAGCGACCTGCGACCGATCTTGTGCGCGTCGTATGCTCTGGCTTTCGCTTTTGCCTTGGCTTTCCGTCTTTGCCGTCGGAGCGCCCAAAGCGAGCCGAGCATCGCAGGCCGGCCAGGCCGGAGAGCTGCCCCGTGTCTGAGCGAAGCGCGTTGGGGCAGCGCGCCTGGCTGGCCGAGAAGCGCAGGGGACCGGCGCGGCGCAGCCGCGTCGGCTCGCGTCAGCGCAGGCGGTTTTGGTGACTATTTCCAAGAAAAAAGTCACCCGCTCGCGGAGCGAGCGGAAGCTCTTGCTCCTAAAGATGTCCGCTTGAGTTTTTTCTGAGGATGCCCCGGCCCGAAAAGGGCAAGGTCAAGACCGGCATCGACATCGAAGCCCAAGCGCTTCAGATCGCTCGAAGGCAAAAGCCGGAGCCGGGCAGGAATCGAAACCGCGTAATCCCGCAGACGCGAAAAGACGAGTCCATCCTCGCGCGCTGAGGCGACCGGCCCTACGCCGGCCGCCTCGTCAGGGCCTCAGCGGCCGAGTCCCTTCGGCGCGTCGGGTGTCTTGACCGGATCGGCCGGGCGCGGCGGCAGGCCGACCGGAGCCGCGGCGATCGCCTTCTTGAGTTCGTCGATCGCGCGGTCGAGCTGCGGGTCGCGGCCGCCGAGCTGGGCGGCGACGTCGTTCTCGACCGCGATGTCCGGCTCGACGCCCTCGCCCTCGATCACGTACGTACCCTCGACACTGGCCGTGGCGAACTGCGGCACGCTGACCTGGCCGCCGTCGATCAGCGGGCCCCAGTCGCTGATGCCGACCACGCCGCCCCAGGTGCGTTCGCCGATCAGCGGGCCGAGCTTGGCGCGCTTGAACATGTACGAGAAGATGTCGCCGTCCGAGGCGGTCGTGCCGTTGCACAACGCGGCCAGGTGGCCGAGGAAGGTCTGCTGCGGGTAGGTGCCGGTGGTCTCGAAGCCGCGGCCGTAGCCCAGGCCCAGCGGCTTGCGCGCCAGCCGTTCGATGATCATCGCCGAGACGTTGCCGCCGCCGTTGTCGCGCACGTCCACCACCAGGCCCTGCTTGCGCAGCTGCGGGTAGAACGCCTTGATGAACTCGCGGATGCCGTCCGGGCCCATGTCGGGAATGTGCAGGTAGCCGAGCGTGCCGCCGCTGGCCTTCTCGACGTAGGCCCGGTTGTGCCGGGTCCAGGCGTAGTAGTTGAGGTCCATTTCGTTGGCGACCGGTTTGACCAGCACGGTGCGCGCGCCGGTCTCGTTGGGCCGCGCGTTGAGCGTCAGCTGCACCAGCTGGCCGGGTGCGACGCGCAGCAGGCGGTAGGGATTGTCGGTCGCGCCCAGCGGCTGGCCGTTGATCGCCAGCACGTAGTCGCCGACGCGGGCGTCGACACCGACCTCGGTCAGCGGCGAGCGGTAGCGCTCCTCGTCGTTGCTGCCTTCCAGGATCCGGGCGATGCGGTAGCGGCCGCTGGCCGCGTCCAGCTCGAAGCGCGCGCCGATCAGGCCGACGTTGGGCCGCTGCGGCAGCTGGAAGTCGCCGCCGCTGACGTAGGCATGGCCGACGTTGAGCTCGGCCACCATCTGGCCGAGCAGGTAGTTGAGGTCGCTGCGGTCACCGACCCAGGCCAGCATCGGCTCGTACTTGGCGCGGATCGCGTTCCAGTCGTAGCCGTGCATGTTGTGCACGTAGAAGTGGTCGCGGTAGCGCCGCCAGACTTCGCCGAAGATCGCGGCGTACTCGGCCTTCGGGTCGACCCGCGCATAGAGGCCGTCCAGCTTGACGTCCTTGGGCTCGGGCTTGCCGGCCGACAGGTCGATCAGCTTGTAGGCCTGGCCGCTCTGCACGAGCACGCTGGAGGACGCCGGCGCGAACGCCAGCCCGTGCACGTCCTCGAACACGTCCTGCTCCTTGCGCTCGTCGAAGACGTAGGCCTTGAGCTTGCTCTTGTAGGCGCCCTCGCGGCCGTAGTAGAAGCCGTCGCCGGTCACGTAGTAGAGCGCCTTGCCGGTCAGTCCGATCCAGCCGATGTTGTCCGGCTCGATCGGCGCGCGGATCAGGCGGCGGTCGAGGCCGTCGAAGTCGATGCGATCGTCGACCGCACCGGGCTTGGCGTCCTTCTTGGCACCTTTTTCCTCGTCCTTGCCGTTCGCCTTGGCGTCCTTGTCCTCGTCCTGGTCGGCACGGTCGTTCTTCGGCGCGAACGGATTGGCGCCGTCCTTGCGCAGCGCCAGCGCGAAGATGCCGGCACTGCGGTTGGCGGCGAAGTTCCACTCGACGCTGGAGATCTGCGGCGTCCATTCGCGATCCCCGATGAAGTACAGGTGCTTGCCGTCCGGCGAGAACGCCGGTCCGTAGGCGCTCGCCTCGGCACCGCCGACCGGGACGCTGCGCGTGGCGGCGAGGTCGTAGACGAACAGGCGCTGGACCTGGGTACCGGCGTCGGTCAGCGTGTAGGCGAGGTAGTGCCCGCCGGGCGACCAGGCGTAGTCGCGCCGCGAGATGCCCGGGTCGTCGGCGATCACCGGCGCCGGCCCGCCGCCGGCGGTGGCGACCACGCGCAGGCGGCTTTCGCTGTCGACGAAGGCGATGCGCGAGCCGTCCGGCGACCAGCGCGGCGCGTACAGCCGGCCGAACGACTCGGTGGTGAGCTTGGTCGCGCCGCTGCCGTCGGCGTTGCGCACCCAGATCGCCTCCTCGCCGTCCTGGTCGGACACGTAGGCCAGGCGCTTGCCGTCGGCGGACCAGGCCGCCTCGCGCTCGTGCAGGCCCGGCGTGTGCGTCAGGTTCAGCGTGATGCCGTCCTTCACCGGCACGCTGAAGACCTCGCCGCGCGCGGTGAACAGCGCGCGCTTGCCGTTCTCGCTGAGCGCGAAGTCCTCGATCCGGTCCTTGACGCTGCGTTCCTCGGCGCGGGCGCGCACCAGGTCGCTCGGCACGGTGATCGCCAGCGCGCGATCCTCGTCGGTCTTGGTGTCGTAGACGTGCAGCGTGCCGTCGACCTCGTAGGCGATCAGGCCGTTGCTGCCGCCGCTGGCCCAGCGCGCGTCCGCGCCCTGGTAGTGGGTGAGCTGGCGGGTCTGGCCGCTGCCGACGTCGTAGCGGTACAGGTTCATGTAGGCGCCGCGGTCGGCGAGGAAGTACACCGCCTCGCCGATCCAGACCGGATCGCGGTCGGTATTGGGATCATTGGTGATGTTCTTGGCGGACTTGGCCGCGAAATCGTAGATGTACAGGTCCTGCGCCCAGCCGCCGACGTAGCGGTTCCAGGTGCGGAAATCGCGGAACTTGGGCGAGTAGACGATGCGCGTGCCGTCCGGCGAATAGCGGCCGACGCCGGCGCTGGGCATCGGCAGCGCGGTCGGCAGGCCGCCGGCGGCCGGTATCGTGTACAGCTGCGGATGCGAGGTGTTGATCGAGTCGCGCCAGGAGCGGAACAGCACTGCCTGGCCGTCCGGCGTCCAGCCGTAGACCTGGTGATCGAAACCCCAGCGTTGCGGCAGTGGGCCGATCGTCGGGTAGTACGTGAGCTGCGTCGGCTCACCGCCGGCCGCGTCGATCACGTAGACCTGGTCGTCGCCGCCGTACTGGCCGGTGAACGCGACGCGCGAGCAGTCGGGCGAGAAGCGCGCGGACTGCTCCAGGCCGGGGCCGGCTGTCAGGCGCACCGCCGTGCCGCCCTGGACCGACGTGGTCCACAGGTCGCCGGCATAGGTGAAGACGACACGCTCGCCGCAGACATCGGGAAAGCGCAACAGCCGCGTATCGGCTGCGGCCGGCAGCGAGACCGCGGCTGCGCCGGCAAGGAGGAGGAGGGAAAACGCGCGTTGCGGGGACATGCAAGCTCCGGTTCGGCGAGACGAAGCGGACCGATACCGCCAACGGCGGCCGCCGACCAGCCCCGGAAGTCACGGAGGCGGCTCGCCGCCCTCGCGCATCGGGAGCGAAAGGCCGGCCCCGCGCGCGGGACGCCGCCGCGCGGGACGCCGCCGCCGGCCGCGTCGGTACAGCGCCGGCCGGCCGGGAGCGAGGCGTGCGGACGGCCGTGCCGGGCCTGCGCGCGGCCGTCCCGGCTCGCGCGGCCGGACGCGATGCGTACAATGCGCGGATGCGCAAACCTCCCACCGTCCTCGCGCGGCGGCCTGTCGAAGGCAGCCGCTTCCTGCGGGTCGAGCAACTGGACCTGGAGTTCTCCAACGGCGAGCGGCGCACGTTCGAGCGGCTGCGCGGCAGCGGCCTGGGCGCCGTCATCATCGTGCCGATGCGCGACGAGGACACCGTGCTGCTGGTGCGCGAGTACGCCGCGGGCCTGGACCGCTACGAGATCGGCGTGCCCAAGGGCCGGCTGGACCAGGACGAGACGGTCGAGCAGGGTGCCGACCGCGAGCTCAAGGAAGAGATCGGCTTCGGCGCGCGCGACCTGCACATCCTGGCGACGCTGTCGCTGTCGCCGTCGTACATGACCGCGATGACCCATGTCGTGATCGCGCGCGACCTCTATCCGGAGCGCCTTCCCGGCGACGAGCCCGAGCCGCTGGACATCGTGCCGTGGAAGCTGTCGGAGCTGCACGACCTGATCGGCCATCCGGAAGTCAGCGACGGCCGCTCGATCGCCGCGCTGTTCATCGCGCGCGAGTACCTGGCCGGGCGCTATCGGCCATGCCCCTGAGCCTGGACGCCCTGGCGCCGGCGATCTGCGCGCTGGCGGGCCGGGCGGCGGCGGCCATCCTCGAGGTCTACCACGGCGATTTCGCGGTCCGTCACAAGCAGGACCACACGCCGCTGACGGCGGCGGACCTGGCCGCGCACCGGATCATCGCCGACGGGCTGCAGGCGCTGACGCCGGACTGGCCGGTGCTGTCGGAGGAGGCCGCCGACATTCCGTGGGTGCACCGGCGCGGCTGGACGCGCTACTGGCTGGTCGACCCGCTCGACGGCACGCGCGAGTTCGTCAAGCGCAACGACGAGTTCACCGTCAACATCGCGCTGATCGACGCCGGCGCGCCGATCCTCGGCGTCATCCAGGTGCCGGTCAGCGGCGAGACCGGCTTTGCCTGGCGCGGCGGCGGTGCCTGGCTCGCCGGCCGGTCCGGCCCGGCGCGGCGGATCGCGACGCGTGCGCGCGCGGCGCCCCTGGTGGTCGCCGGCAGCCGCTCGCACGGCAGCGACCGGCTCGGCGCGATGCTGGCGCGGGTCGGCGACTACGACCTGCTGCCGCTCGGCTCGTCGCTGAAGTTCCTGCGCGTGGCCGACGGCACGGCCGACCTCTACGTACGCCTGGGGCCGACCTCCGAATGGGACACGGCCGCCGGCCAGATCGTGCTGGAGGAAGCCGGCGGTGCGCTGCTCGGCTTCGACGGCCGGCCGTTCGCGTACAACCGGCGCGAGACGCTGCTGAACACCGATTTCATCGCCTGCGGCGACCGCTCGGTGGCCTGGCCGCGGCTGCTCGCATCCGACTTTTCCTGAGCCCGAGGCCCGTTTCATGCGTTCGATCGACGACCTGCTGACCATCATGGCGCGCCTGCGCGATCCGGACGGCGGCTGCCCCTGGGACCTGGAGCAGGACTTCGACACGATCGCGCCGTACACGATCGAGGAAGCCTACGAGGTCGCCGACGCGATCGACCGGCGCGACTTCGCCGACCTGCGCGGCGAGCTGGGCGACCTGCTGCTGCAGGTGGTGTTCCATGCGCGCATGGCCGAGGAGGCGCGGCATTTCGCGTTCGCCGACGTGGTCGAGGCGATCTGCGCGAAGATGGTCACGCGGCATCCGCACGTGTTCGCCGATGCCGCCGCCGACGACGCGCAGGCGGTCGCCGCGTCGTGGGAGGCGATCAAGCGCCGCGAGCGCGCCGCCGACGGCGACACCGATACCAGCGCGCTGGCCGGCATCGCGCGCGGCCTGCCGGAGTGGCAGCGGGCGGCCAAGCTGCAGAAGCGCGCCGCGTCGACCGGCTTCGACTGGCCCGGACCCGAGCCGGTGCTCGACAAGCTGCAGGAAGAGCTGGACGAGGTGCGCGCCGAGTTCGCGGCCGGCGCCGGCCGCGAGCGGCTGACCGACGAGATCGGCGACCTGCTGTTCGTCTGCGTCAACCTCGCGCGCCATGCGCGCGTGGACGTCTCGACCGCGCTGCGGCACGCCAATGCGAAGTTCGAGCGCCGCTTCCGCCGCATGGAGGCACTGGCGGCCGAGGCCGGCTCGGCCCTGGCCGGTACGCCGCTCGATGCGCAGGAGCGGCTCTGGGACCGCGCCAAGGCCGAAGAGCGGGCCGGCTGACGGAGCGCTCCGATGGAGACGATCGCCGTCGTGCTCGCGATGCTGCTGGCGGTGGTCGCCAGCGGCTTCCTGGTGCGGATGCTGCCGGTGCCGCTGCCGCTCCCGCTGGTGCAGATCGCGCTCGGCGCGGTCATCGCCTCGGTGGCCAACCACGGCGTGACGCTGGACCCGGAGATCTTCTTCCTGCTGTTCCTGCCGCCGCTGCTGTTCCTCGACGGCTGGCGCATCCCGAAGGAAGGCCTGTTCCGCGACAAGGGCACGATCCTGGAGCTGGCGCTCGGCCTGGTGGTCTTCACCGTGGTCGGCATGGGCTTCCTGATCCACTGGATGATCCCGGCGATGCCGATCGCGGTCGCCTTCGCGCTGGCGGCGATCGTCTCGCCGACCGACCCGGTCGCCGTTTCGGCGATCGCCGCGCGCGTGCCGATCCCCAAGCGCATCATGCACGTGCTGGAAGGCGAGTCGTTGCTCAACGACGCCTCCGGCCTGGTCTGCTTCCGCTTCGCGGTCGCCGCCGCGGTCACCGGCGCGTTCTCGCTGTCGGATGCCGCACTGACCTTCCTGTGGCTCGCGATCGGCGGCGTGGTGATCGGTGTGGCCTTCACCGCGGGCGTCACGCTGGCCAAGAACGCGGTCAGTCGCCGCTTCGGCGAGGAGGCCGGCTCGCAGATCCTGGTCAGCCTGCTGATCCCGTTCGGCGCCTACCAGCTGGCCGAGCACGCCGGCTGCTCGGGCATCCTGGCCGCGGTCGCGGCCGGCGTGACGATGAGCTACGCGGAGCTGACCGGCCGCGCGCTGGCCACCACGCGCGTGCAGCGCACGGCGGTCTGGGACACGGTGCAGTTCGCGCTCAACGGCATCATCTTCGTCCTGCTCGGCGAGCAGCTGCCGCGCATCTTCTCCGGCGCGGTCGAATCGGTGCAGGAGTCCGGCCACCACTCGCCGTGGTGGCTGGTGGTCTACGTGCTGGCGATCAACCTGGGGCTGGCGGCGCTGCGCTTCTTCTGGGTCTGGCTGTCGCTGAAGTTCACGCTGTTCCGCGCGCTGCAGCGCGGCGAGGCCGTGCGCCGGCCGAGCCTGCGCCTGGTCCTGGCGGTCTCGCTGGCCGGCGTGCGCGGCGCGATCACGCTGGCCGGCGTGCTGACGCTGCCGCTGGTGCTGGCCGACGGCACGCCGTTCCCGGCGCGCGACCTGGCGATCTTCCTCGCCACGGCGGTGATCATCCTGTCGCTGCTGGTGGCCAGCATCGGCCTGCCGTGGCTGCTGCGCGACCTGGAGCTGCCGACCGAGCCGGAGCACCACGCCGACGAGGACCGCGCGCGCGTGGCCGCCTCGCAGGCGGCGATGCAGGCGGTCGAGGCGGCCGGCCACCGGCTCGCGCAGGGCCAGGCCGACGCCGACCTGCACGCCGAGGCCGCCGCGCGCGTGATGGACCTGTACCGCCGCCGCATCGACGGCCAGGCGCAGACCGGCGAGGCGGCCGACCGCATCCGCAAGGGCGACGCGGTCGAGCGCGAACTGCGGCTGGCCGGCCTGGGCGCCGAGCGCGAGGCGGTCTATCGCCTGGCGCGCGAGCGGGCGCTGTCCGACGAGAGCGCGCGCAAGCTCGTACGCGAGATCGACCTGCTCGAGGAGCGCTATCGCTGAACGGCCGGGCGGCGGTCGCGGACTTTTTCTCGCCACGGGTGTAAACCATCGGCGGTCCCGGCGTATCGAAGATCCCAACGTCCACGAGGAGACCGGTCATGTCGCGAGTCCTGCTTTCCGTGCTGCTGTCGCTCACCTCGACCGCGGCGTTCGCCGATTCCTGCGCGTTCAGCGCGCAACGCACGCTGGACATCGATGCCGCCGGGCTCAAGACGGCGGCGTTCCGGCTGGAGGCCAACGACATGAAGCTCGAAGGCGTGGCCGGGCTGGCGCGGATCGAGGTGCGCGGCCGCGCCTGCGCCTCCGAGCAGGCGGGCCTGGACGGCCTGGCGATCAAGGACTCGCGCAGCGGCGACCGGGCCAGCCTCTGGGTCGAGCGCACCGGGCCCTCGAGCGGCCTGTTCGGCTCGAACTACGCCTACATCGACCTGACCGTGCGGGTGCCGGCACAGCTGCTGGTCGAGGTCGATGCCGGGTCGGGCGACGCGGAGATCCGCGACGTGGCCGGTCTCTCGTTCGTTTCCGGTTCGGGCGACCTGGAGGCCAGCCGCATCGCCGGCGCGGTCGCCGTCAAGGTCGGCTCCGGCGATGCCGAGCTCGACACGATCGGCTCGCTTCAGCTGCGCGCCGCCGGCTCCGGCGACGTAAAGGCCCAGCGCGTGAGCGGGCCGGTCAGCGTCGGCCAGGTCGGCTCGGGCGACCTGGCGTTCACCGACGTCGCCGGCGACGTCCGTGTCGAGCGCATCGGGTCCGGCGATGTCACGGTGCGCGACATCGTCGGCAACGTCTCGGTCGGTTCGATCGGCTCGGGCGACGTCACCGCGCGCGGCGTCCGCGGCGACCTGACGGTCGAGGCGCAGCGCAGCGGCTCGGTCTACCACAGCGACGTCTCCGGCCGCGTCAGCGTGCCCGAGAGCCGCTGAGCGGCAGCCGGCGGCGCCGGCGACCGGCGCGGCGCGTGCCGTGCGGGCGGATCAGGCCGGCGTCTTGTCGGGCCAGCGGCACAGGTCGCGGATCACGCACTGCGGGCAGTCGGGCTTGCGCGCCTTGCAGACGTAGCGGCCGTGCAGGATCAGCCAGTGGTGGGCGTCGTGCCGGAATTCGGCCGGCACCACCTTCATGAGTTTGTCCTCCACCGCGCGCACGTCCTTGCCGGGTGCCAGTCCCGTGCGGTTGGCGACGCGGAAGATGTGCGTGTCGACCGCGATCGTCGGCTCGCCGAAGGCGGTGTTCAGCACGACGTTGGCGGTCTTGCGGCCGACGCCGGGCAGCGCCTCGAGCGCCTCGCGCGAGCGCGGCACTTCGCCGCCGTAGCGCTCGACCAGGATCGCGCAGGTGGCGATGATGTTCTTGGCCTTGGCGTTGTACAGGCCGATCGTCGCGATGTAGCGCTTGAGCCCGGCCTCGCCGAGCGCGAGGATCGCCTGCGGCGTGTTGGCCACCGGGTAGAGCCGGCGCGTGGCCTTGTTGACGCCGACGTCGGTCGCCTGCGCCGACAGGATCACCGCGACCAGCAGCTCGAACGGCGTGGTGTAGGCCAGTTCGGTGGTCGGGTGCGGATTGAGCTCGCGCAGGCGCGTGAACAGCGCGACGACGTCCGGTCGCTTCATGGCGGCGTCGACCCGCCGCCGCGCCGCGCCTTGCCGCGGGCGATCGCCGCGAGCACGGCAGTGCGGCTGATCGGGGCCGCTGCCGCGGCCGGCTCGGCAGCGGCGGGGGACCGGCGCATTTCGCGCGCTTCGCGTTCGCGGGCCGGCCGTGCATTGCGCGCCTCGAAGCGCTGCCGCGCATGGGCGGCACGCGCGAGCACCTCGGACCGCGCCAGCGGCGCCGGCCGTACCGGCACCAGGTCGATGCAGTCCACCGGGCAGGGTGGCAGGCACAGCTCGCAGCCCGTGCATTCGGCCGTGATCACGGTATGCATGCGCTTGGCGGCACCGACGATCGCATCGACCGGGCAGGCCTGGATGCACTTGGTGCAGCCGATGCAGGTGTCCTCGTCGATGACGGCGAGCAGCGGTGCGGCCTCGTGCCCGTACCGCGGGTCGAGCGGCTGCGCCGGCTGGCCGGTCAGCGCCGCCAGCGCCTGGATGCCGGCCGCGCCGCCGGGCGGGCACTGGTTGATCGCCGCCTCGCCGCGCGCGATCGCGTCGGCGTACGGACGGCAGGCCGGATAGCCGCAGCGCGTGCACTGCGTCTGCGGCAGCACGGCGTCGATGCGATCGGCCAGGGTCGGGTCCGCGGCGGTCATCGGTTTGCGGCCGCGGCCGTTTCGGCCGCCTGGCGCAAGCGCACGAACGCGGTCGGCGCGGCGCGCCAGGCATGCGCACAGGCCGGGCAGCGGTAGCGGCTGACGGCCAGGTGGCGCAGCAACGGCACCAGCAGCATGACCAGCCACGGCAGCGCCGCGACCACCAGGATGGCGTCCTCGCCCAGCCCGGTGACGATCAGCGCGAAACCGAACGCCGACCACAGGCCATAGGCCAGGAACAGCCGGCGGCGCGGCCGCGGGTCGGGCTCGCCGTGCAGGTCGCCGAAGTGCGGGCAGGCGGGGTGTTCGACCAGGCCCGGATCGAGCGCCAGGGTGCCGTCGCGATAGGCCGCCACCACGCTGCGGGCGGCGTTGGCCTCGCGCGCCGGCACCATGACGCGGAAACCGCCGTAGGCGAGGATCTTGAACCAGTCCTGGCGGACCGTCGCCTCGTCGAACAGGTGCGCATCGAATCCCTCGGCGCGCAACACCGCGACGACGACGTGACCGTCGAGATACTCGGCCGCCCAGTCGACGCAGCGCATGGCCGCTGCGGTCAGCGCACCGGCGCGCCGGGCGGCGCGCCGGCGTCGACGTCGAGCAGGAACAGATCCGCCCCGCCACTGCCGGCCGACAGGATCATCCCTTCGGAGACGCCGAAGCGCATCTTGCGCGGCGCGAGGTTGGCCACGAACACCACGCTGCGCCCGATCAGCGCTTCCGGCTCGCCGTAGGCGGCGCGGATGCCCGAGAAGATCTGTCGCTCGCCGAGCGGACCGGCATCGAGGCGGAAGCGCAGCAGCTTGTCCGAGCCCTCGACGAACGCGCATTCCAGCACCTTGCCGATGCGCAGGTCGAGCCGTGCGAAATCGTCGATGCCGATCGGCGGCAGGGCGGCGTCCGGCGTCGCGGCGGTGGCCTTTGCCGCCTCCGGTGCCGGCGGCGCGGGTGACGGGGCCGCCGGTGCGGCCAGCGACTCGGTCGACGCGGCGACCATCGCCTCGACCTGCCTGGGGTCGATGCGCGTGGCCAGCGGCCGGTAGGCGGCGACCGCGTGATCGCCCAGGTGGGCGGCGACGTCGCCGAAACCACGGAAGCCGTCCGGCAGCGCCAGGAACCGCTCGGCCTCGGCGGCGATCCGCGGCAGCACCGGCTTGAGCGCGCAGGCGATCGCGCGGAACAGGTTGATGCCGGTGGACACGATCACGTGCAGCTCGTGGCGGCGCGCGGGGTCCTTGGCGACCGCCCAGGGTGCGGCTTCGGCGATGTACTCGTTGGCGCGGTCGGCCACCTGCATGACCGCCGCCACCACCTTGCTGAACTCGTCGCGGTCGTACAGCTCGACCGCGCGCGCGAGCTGCCCGGTCGCCAGCGCGAGGTTCTCGATCGCCTTGGCCTCGTAGGCCTGCGGCGGCTGCGGCGCGCCCGGCGCGGTGACCCAGAACGGGGCGATCAGGCGGTTGTCGAAATGCGTCTCCAGCAGCTTCGCGCAGCGGCTGGCGATGTTGACGAACTTGCCGACCAGGTCGGCATTGACGCGCTGCGCGAAGTCTTCCAGGTTGAGGTCCAGGTCGACGACGCCGCCGGAGGACTTGGCCGCGAAGTAGTAGCGCAGCGCATCCGGGTCGAGGCCGGCGTCGAGGTAGGTGCGCGCCTGGATGAAGGTGCCGCGCGATTTGGACATCTTCGCGCCGTTGACGGTCAGGTAGCCGTTGACGTGCAGCGCGGTCGGCACGCGCAGCGAGGCGCCCTGCAGCATCGCCGGCCAGAACAGGCCGTGGAAGTTGACGATGTCCTTGCCGATGAAGTGGTGCAGCTCGGTGGCGCTGTCGGGCCGCAGCCAGTCGTCGAACGACAGGCCGGTGCGCTCGCACAGGACCTTGAAGCTGGCCAGGTAGCCGATCGGCGCATCGAGCCAGACGTAGAAGTACTTGCCCGGCGCATCGGGGATCGGGAAGCCGAAGTACGGCGCGTCGCGCGAGATGTCCCAGTCGCGCAGGCCGCCGTCGGCGTCGAGCCATTCGCGCAGCTTGGCGATCACGCCCGGGTGCGCCACCGGGGTGCCGCCGGTCAGCACACCGGCCAGCCAGTCGCGCAGGAACGCCTCGAACTTCGGCAGCTCGAAGAAGTAGTGCTCCGATTCGCGCAGTACCGGCGTCGCGCCCGACATCACCGAGCGCGGATTGCGCAGGTCGGTCGGGGCGTAGGTGGCGCCGCAGTTCTCGCAGTTGTCGCCGTACTGGTCCGGCGTGCCGCAGTTGGGGCATTCACCGCGGATGTAGCGGTCCGGCAGGAACATCGCCTTGACCGGGTCGTACAACTGCTGGATCGCGCGGCGGGCGATGAAACCGCCGTTGCGCAGGCGCGTGTAGATCGTCTCGGCCAGCGCGCGGTTTTCCGGCGTGTGGGTCGAGTGGTACTGGTCGAACGCGACGCCGAAGTCGGCGAAGTCGCGCTCGTGCGAGGCCTGGATCGGCTGGATGAACGCTTCCGGCGTGACGCCGGCCTTCTCGGCGGCCAGCATGATCGGCGTGCCGTGCGCGTCGTCGGCGCAGACGAAATGGGCGGTGTGCCCGGCCATGCGCTGCGCGCGCACCCAGATGTCGGCCTGGATGTAGCCGACCAGGTGGCCCAGGTGCAGGTGGCCGTTGGCGTACGGCAGCGCGTTGGTGACGAGAAGCTGGCGGCTCATGCGGATGCGTGGCGTGGCGGACCTGCAATTATGTCATGCCCGGAACGCGCCTTCGGACGGCACCGGAAGCGCTTCGCTACAATGACGGCCCTCCTTTGGATTTTCGTCCGATGAACGCCGCGAGCGCCGAGTACGTCAAGCAGCTGCTGTCCGCCGTGGTCGATCCGCACGACGGGCGCGACCTGGTCGGTTCCGGCGCGCTGCGCGGCGTCGGCGTCGACGGCGACCGCGTCACGGTCGACATCCAGCTGGCCTATCCGGCGGCGACCTGGCAGGCGGAACTGGCCGAGCGCGTGCGCAGCGTGCTGGAGGCCGATCCGGCGATCGCCGCGGCCGCGGTCGGCATCGGCACGCGCGTGCACGCGCACCAGGTGCAGGAAGGCCTCAAGCCGCTGACCGGCGTCAAGAACGTCATCGCGGTCGCCTCCGGCAAGGGCGGCGTCGGCAAGTCCACCGTGGCCGCCAACCTGGCGCTGGCGCTGAAGGCGGAGGGCGCCGCGGTCGGCATCCTCGACGCCGACATCTACGGCCCCAGCCAGCCGCGCATGATGGGCGTGTCCGGCCGGCCCGAATCACCCGACGGCAAGACCATCGAGCCGCCGCGCGGCCACGGCGTGCCGACGATGTCGATCGGCCTGCTGGTCGACGAGGAGACGCCGATGATCTGGCGCGGCCCGATGGTCACCCAGGCGCTGCAGCAGCTGCTCGGCGACACGCGCTGGGGCGAGCTGGACTACCTCGTCGTCGACCTGCCGCCGGGCACCGGCGACATCCAGCTGACCCTGAGCCAGCGTGTGCCGGTGGCCGGCGTGGTGATCGTCACCACGCCACAGGACATCGCCCTGCTCGATGCGCGCAAGGCGCTGAAGATGTTCGACAAGGTCAAGGTGCCGGTGCTCGGCATCGTCGAGAACATGGCGACCCACGTCTGTTCGGCCTGCGGGCACGAGGAACACGTGTTCGGCGCCGGCGGCGGCGAGCGCATGGCCGCGCAGTACGGTGTGCCGCTGCTCGGCAGCCTGCCGCTGGACATCCGCATCCGTGAACAGGCCGACGGCGGCACGCCGACGGTGGTGGCGCTGCCCGACTCGGACCTGGCGGCGCGCTACCGCGCGATCGCGCGCCATGCGGCGGCGCAGCTGTCGCTGCGGCCGCGCAACAAGTCGATCGCGTTCCCGAAGATCGTCGTCCAGAACGGCTGACGGCGGCGCCCCGCGGCCCGGCCGCGGGCAGCGGTCGATGCCAGGCGCTTCAGGCGCCGGTCGCGACCGGCCGTGAGCGGTCGCCGACCCAGCCGCTCCACGAGGGTGCGAACAGGCGCGAGCCGGGGAGGCCGGCGTGCGCCATCGCCAGCAGGTTGTGGCAGGCGGTCACGCCCGAGCCGCACATGTGCACGACCTCGGCAGGCGGACGGGCCTCGGTCAGCGCGGTGAACTCGGCCGCGAGGACGGCCGGCGGCTTGAAGCGGCCGGCCGCGTCCAGGTTGTCCGAGAACGGCCGGTTGCGCGCGCCGGGCACGTGGCCGGCGACCGGGTCGATCGGCTCGACCTCGCCGCGGTAGCGCGGCGCGGCGCGTGCATCGAGCAGGACGACCGATCCGGTGGCGAGCGCCGCCTGCAGTTCGGCATAGCCGATCGTCGCCTGCGCGTCGAAGCGCAGCGCGACCTCGCCCGCCGGCGCCGCAGCGACCTCGCCGCTTTCGAGCGGCAGGCCGGCCGCGCGCCAGGCACCGAAGCCGCCGTCGAGGACGGCCGCATCGGTGATGCCGGCCGTGCGCAGCAGCCACCACAGGCGCGCCGCGGCGAGGGCACCGCCGGCATCGTCGTAGGCGACGACCGGCAGGCCCGGCCGCCACCCCCAGCGCGCGAGCACGGCCGAGAACGCCTCGGCCGTCGGCAGCGGATGGCGCCCCAGGCCCGGGCGCGAATGATCGGAGAGGTCGCGGTCGAGGTCCGCATGCACCGCGCCGGGCAGGCGGGCCTGCGCGTGCTCGGCGGCGCCGCGGGCCGGATCGGCCAGGTCGAAACGGGCGTCGACCAGCAGCAGCGGGCCGGCGGCCAGGCGCGCGGCCAGGGCCGGGCCGTCGATGATCGGTTGCGTCACTGCACGGCCTCCAGGCGCTGGATCAGGTTGAGGATGATCGCCGCGGTCGCGCCCCAGACGCGATGGCCGGCGTAGTCGAACTCGTGGATGCGCCGCTGCGCGCCGCGCCATTGGACGCGCGTCGTCTGCATGCGGCCGGGCGTGAGGATGTAGGCGAACGGGACCTCGAACACCGCGCTGACCTCGGCCGGGTCAGGCGCGAGCGCGAAGTCCGGCTCGACCAGGCCGACGACCGGCGACACGCAATAGCCCGATACCGTGTCGAACGCGTCGAGATAGCCCAGCGGCTGCACGAAGGCCGGCGCGATGCCGGTCTCCTCCTGTGTCTCGCGCAGCGCGGCGCCGACGGCACCGTCGTCGTCGTCCTCGATGCGCCCGCCCGGGAAGCTGACCTGGCCGGCGTGCGTGCGCAGCGTGTCGGTGCGGCGCGTCAGCAGCAGGGTGAGGCCGTCGGCGCGACGCACCAGCGGCACCAGCACCGCGGCGGCGCTGCGCGGCGCGGCGGGATCGTCCGGGACGAGGCGGTCGGCGGCCGTGGGTGGGCACGGCGGCGTGTCGAGCGGATGCACGGCGCGGCGCAGCCGTGCGATGTCCGGCGTACCGCCGGCACGCAGCGCCGCGCTCACGGCCGTTCCTTCTCGCGCTGCGGCAGCACCACCGCCATCAGGTGCTCGCGCTCGGCCGGCGTCATCGACAGCCAGCCGGCGATCTCCGCGCCCGTGCGCAGGCAGCCCTCGCAGCGGCCGTCGCGATCGAGCAGGCACAGGCCGATGCAGGGACTCTGCACCGGTTGGGGCGGACGAGGAGCGGGAAGCCAGGCCATGCGCGGGAGGTGATCGGAACCCAAGGACGTCGGACCGTCATTCTACGCCCGGTGGCCCGGGCGGCCGCCCCAAACGCGAACGCCGCGGCAGGCCGCGGCGTTCGGCGTGTGACGTCAGGCGATGCCGCTTACTTGACGTCGACGATCTTGATTTCCCAGATCACGACCAGGTTGTTGGTGCTCTGGTCCGGCGGCAGGAACACGCGCCAGTAGTCGCCCACCTTCATGCGCTGGACGACCTCGGCCAGGTTGCCGTTGCCGGAGACCTGGGTCAGCTCGGGCGTCTTGAGCTTCGGCGGCGGGCCGGCGAAGGTGCTGCGCAGCTCCTGGCCGTCGGTCTTGGAGATGCGGAAGTGCATGGTGACTTCGGCGGCGGCCGTGACCTGCTTGCCGGAGCCCTCGTCGATGACCTGGTACTGCACGCCCGACGGCAGCGCGACGATGCCCTTCTTGCTGCGGTTGCTGGCCATGAAGGCGTCGCTGGAGCGCTTGTTGGCGGCCAGCTCCTGGTCGGCCTCGCCCTTCTTCTTCTCGGCGTACTTCTCCATCGCCGCGCGCAGCTGGTCTTCCGGCACCGCCGGGCCGCGGCCGGCGAAGCCGTCCTGCAGCGCCTTGACCACGGTGTTGATGTCGAGATCGGCACCCGACTGCGCCTTCATCTTGGCGCCGAGATCGTAGCCGACCGCGTACGAGACCTTTCCTTTGTCGCTCGAGGTGTCCTGCGCAAACGCGGAGCCCGCCACGACCAAGCCCGCCAATGCGAGCGACCAACCGAACTTCATGCCTGCCTCCGGAGATGGGGTTGATGCATCGGTCGCGGACGGCAGCCGCAGACCGGTGAAAAGCGGTCCAGTGTACCCGACAACGGGACCCGCACCAACGCGATTGGTTCCTCGCGTCCGGGTGCGGCATGGACGGGCTGCTATGATCCGCGCCCTTCCTGAACTTACGGCAAGGAGAGGCGATGGCCTTCCGCAACCTGCTCAGCACCGACCGCGGCGGCGTCCGCACGATCACGATCAACCGGCCGGACAAGCTGAACGCGCTCGATCGCCAGACGATCGGCGAACTGCAGATCGCCTTCGAGCAGGCGCGGCACGACGAGGCGGTGCGCGTCGTGGTGCTGGCCGGCGCCGGGGAGAAAGCCTTCGTCGCCGGCGCCGACATCACCGAGCTGGCCACGCTGACGCCGGTCCAGGCGCAGGCGTTCGCCCGCGCCGGCCAGCGCATGGTGCGCGCCATCGAGACGCTCGGGAAGCCGGTGATCGCCCGGCTGAACGGCTTCGCGCTGGGCGGCGGCCTGGAGCTGGCGATGGCCTGCCACCTGCGGATCGCCTCCACGCGGGCCAAGGTCGGCCAGCCGGAGATCAACCTCGGCGTGATCCCGGGTTTCGGCGGCACGCAGCGCCTGGCGCGCCTGGCCGGTCGCGCCGCTGCGCTGGAACTGTGCCTGCTGGGCACGCCGATCGACGCCGCGCGCGCGTATCAGCTCGGTCTGGTCAACCGGGTGGTCGAGCCGGAGGCGCTCGACGAGGCCGTCCAGGCCGTCGCCGATCAGCTCGCCGCGTCCGCGCCGCAGGCGCTCGCCGGCGTCCTCGACACCGTGCTCGCCGCCACCGAGCTGGCCATCGAGGAAGGGCTGGACTACGAAGCCAAGGCGTTCAGCCTGTGCTTCTCGACCGAGGACATGCGCGAAGGCACGGCCGCCTTCCTCGCCCGCCGCAAGGCGGTCTTCAGCGGACGCTGAACCGGGCGCTCGAAGGCGGCGGCGCGTTCAGTCGCCGTCCGCGGGCTCGGATTCCTCGACGAACGGCGGCGTGACGCAGCCGCTGCGGATCGCCGTCGCCGGTACCAGCAGCCAGTTGCGCCGGTTCGACGTGCCGATCGGCAGTGCCTCGGCGCGTGCCACGCAGGGACTGAGCGCCTCGTCCAGCACGAACAGCCAGCGGTCGCGCGGCGCCGCGGCGCCCCAGGCGGCGGCCTCCTGCCACTGCAGGTGCCAGGGCTGCTTGAAGCCGAACTCGGTGACCGGCCGGTCGGCCTGCAGCAGGTTCTGCTCGCGCCAGGCCACCATGCCCAGTTCGGCCGCCGGGCCGATGCGCGTGCCGACGCGGGCCATCAGGCCGCGGGTCGAGGCGGTCGCGTCCAGCGCAGGGGCCAGGGCCAAGCCGTAGGTCGTCCACAGGACCGCAGTGAACACCGCCAGCGCGGTGCCGCCGCGGCGCAGCCGTGACCAGGCGGCCAGGGCCAGGCCGGCCAGGCCGAGCGCCAGCAGGCCCAGCAGGAACCGGCGCAGTGCGTCGCTGGCGATGCCGCGCTGCGCGGCCAGCCCCTGCGCCCAGGAATGCAGGCCCGACAGGCCGCCCGCCGCCAGGTGGGTCGCGACCAGCGCGGCGACCAGCAGGTAGGCGCCGAGCAGCCGTTGCACGCCGCGGCGCCGGAGCAGGGCCGGCAGCAGCGGCGCGGCGGCCAGGCACAGGGCCGGCAGCGCCGGAAACAGGTAGACCTCGCGCTTGCCGGGGCTGGCGCTGAAGAACACCAGCACCAGTGCGCTCCAGCCCAGCAGCAGGATCTGGCGCCGGTCGCCCCGGCGCAGCCGCCGCCACCAGGCCGGCAGCAGCCAAGGCAGCAGCAGGGCGCCCGGCAGCCACAGCGTCGCGATGACCTGCAGGTAGTACCAGGCCGGCTGCACGTGGTGCCAGGCATGGGCGTAGCGCGCGGCCGTCTGCTTGAACACCAGCTCCTGCGCGTAGGCGCGCAGCGCCGGATCGTCGCCGGCGGCCAGCGCCGCCAGCAGCGGGCCGAGCCAGAGCGCGGTGCCGGCGAGGAACGCCAGGCCGGCACCGGCCCAGGTCGCGAACGGCCGCACATCGGCCGGCGGCGCACCGGTCCGGCGTGCGAACAGCCACGGCAGCACGACCAGCAGCGGCAGGAAGCCGACGCCCTTGGTGACGGTGCCGACGCCGGCGGCGAATGCGCCGAGCCACAGCGCCCGGGGCGCCGGGCCGCGGAGCAGGTGGCGCAGCAATCCCCACAGCGCCAGCGTCGTCATCGCCACCAGGACCATGTCGATCTGGCCGCGCCGGGCCTGCAGGCCGAACTGCAGGCACACCCACAGCGCGGCCGCCGCATGCAGCGCGACGCGCCGGTTCCACAGCCGGCGCGCCAGGTCCCAGGTCAGCCCCAGCGTGGCCAGCGCCGCCAGCCAGGACGGCAGCAGGAAGGCGACGCGCCAGTTGCCGGTCAGCGTGTATGCCGCCGCCTGCAGCCACATGAAGACCGGAGGCTTTTCCGCATAGAACTCGCGCCCCCGCTGCGGCACCAGCCAGTCGCCGCTCTCGACCATGTGCCTGGCGGCGAGCACGAAGCGCGGCTCGTCGGGCGGTGACGGCTCGCGCAGGCCCAGGCCGGCGCCGAGGCTCGATGCGGCGAGCACGACGAGCAACAGCCAGCGCCATCGCAGGTCCTGCGGTGGCGTGCGTGCGATGACCGTCATCGGCGCGACCGGGCAAGGAAAACCGCCATCCTCGCCGGTGCGGTGTAGGACGGATGTCGGAATGGCCGGCGGTTGCCCGCGGGGTTCGCGGGGTGGGGCGGCGGTGTACGCTTCGAGCGGCCCGGCACCCCGGCCTCGCGTTCGCACCGGCCAAGGACGTTCCTCGATGAGTACCGGTTTGACCTGGTTCGGATGGGCCTTGCTGTCGGCGCTGTTCGCCGCGCTGACCGCGATCTTCGCCAAGGCGGGCCTGCAGCGGGTCGATCCGGACCTGGCCACGTGGATCCGCACCGGCGTGGTCTGGGGCGCACTCACGCTGCTGCTGACGCTGGCCGGGAAATGGAGCGACCCGTCGGCGCTGCCGGCGCGCACCTGGACCTTCCTGGTGCTGTCGGGTCTGGCTGCCGGGGCGTCCTGGCTGTGCTACTTCCGTGCGCTGAGCCTGGGCGACGCCTCGCAGGTCGCGCCCGTGGACAAGGCCAGCCTCCTGCTGCTGGTGCTGTTCGCCTACGTGTTTCTCGGCGAGCGCCCGTCCTCGCGCGAGTGGCTGGGCATCGCGCTGATCGGCGCCGGCGTGCTGCTGCTGGGCTTGCGTCGCTGAAAGACCGCTGCCGATCCATCCGCGGAGCGCCCGAGCCGCTGCCTGCGCCCGCACCGGCGGCATCATCGACGCGCAGGCCGACCTCGCGCAGGTGCAGGCCGCAGCGCATCGAGCGGCCCGGATAGCACGCCCGGTGCCGGCGATGGCCGGCACCGGGCCAGGTGAGGACGCGCGTGGCCGTCCGCGACGGCGGGCGGTCAGGCCGGGCGCTGCAGCGACGGCCCCAGGTCGAGGGTGACGCGGGTGCCGTGGCCGACGCTGGAATCGACCGTCAGGGTCCAGCCCAGGTGATCGCAGATGCGCGCGATCAGCTCCAGGCCGATGCCGCCGCCGTCGCGGCCGCCGCCACGCGCCAGGCGCATGTGGATCGCGCTGATCTCCTCCGGCGACATGCCGTGGCCGGGATCGTCGATCGTGACCACCGCGTCGGCGCGCAGGGTGATCGTGATCGTGCCGCGATCGCTGTTCTCGATCGCGTTGCGCAGCAGGTTGCCTATCGCGGTCTGGACGATGTGGAACGGCGCGACCAGCTCGCAGGCCGGCAGCGGGCCGAGTGCCAGCTCCAGGTCCTTGTCGCGGCACAGGTACCGGTGATCCTCCACGATCACCGGAAGCAACTGGTCCAGCGCGATGTGGTCGCTGACCTCGGCCAGCCGCGCCGGGTCCTTGGCCAGCACCAGCAGCAGCGCGATCAGCCGCTCCACGTCGCGGGCGGTGCCGTGGATGCGCGCCAGCTGGCCGCGGACCGCCGGCGGCAGGCCGGCGCTGGCCCCGGCGATCTCCGCGGCCCCGGCGATGACGGCGATCGGCGTGCGCAGCTCGTGGCTGGCGCTGTTGATGAAGGCCCGCTCGCGCGCGACGAACTGCTCGTTGCGCTGCAGGTAGTCGTTGAGCGCATCGGCGATGATCGCCAGTTCCGCGGTGGCGCCGTCGGGCAGCGGCAGGCGCTGGCCGGTCTGCTGCGGCTGCAGTCCGGCGATGCGTCCGGCCAGTTCGCTGAGCGGCCGGGTCAGCAGGCCCACGCCCCAGGCGACGGCACCGGCCATGACCAGGACCATCGCCAGCGCCGAGGCCAGCAAGGCCCAGCCCAGGTCGTATTCGCGCCGCTCCAGGTCGCCGATGTCGAGCGCCAGGACCAGGCGCTGGCCGTCGACGTCGCGGATCAGCACGACACGCTCGCGTCCTTCCAGCATGAACTCGTCGTGGACGCCCGGTTCCAGCGTGTCGAGCGGCGGCGGGATCGTCGATCCGGCCGGAAAGGTCAGCAGTTCCAGCGTCTGCGTATCGGGCCAGCGGTAGTCCGGATCGGTCGCCCGGCGGTTGAGGAAATGGTCCATCTCCGCATGCAGCAGCGATTCCCAGACCAGGTGCTCGGCGTTCTCGTTGACGAAGAAGCCGTGCACCGCCACGGCGATCGACAGCACCACGGCGTAGGCGATCAGGCCGACGGTGATGCGACGCCTCAATCCCCAGCGCGGCTTCATCGCGTCCGGGCCCGCAGTCTTCTCATGGCGGCGATGATACCGATCCGGCCGCCGCCGGCGCAGCGGCACCGCCGTCAGCCGCCGGCCAGCGCGGGACGGCCGGACGGCCGGCGGCAACCGGCGAACAGGTCCTGCTCCGGCGCGTAGGCCGCGGTGGTGACGTCGAGCAGGCCGAGCACCGAATGGAAGAGGTTGTCGTGGCTGGCCGGCGCCTCGGCGCGCCGGCGCAGGCAGGCCGCGTCGATCCCGTCGTCGGCCAGCCAGGCCGGCGACAGCCAGGCGATCATCGGCACCTGGGTCTGCGTGCGCGGCGCGATCGCGTACGGGACGCCGTGCAGGTACAGCCCGCCCTCGCCGAGCGATTCGCCGTGGTCCGAGACGTAGATCAGCGCAGTCTGGCGCGTGGTGTCGGCGGCCAGCAGCGCGATCGCGCGCGCCAGGAAGCGGTCGGTGTAGAGCAGGGCGTTGTCGTAGGCGTTGACGATCGCCTCGCGCGAGCAGTTGCCGAGCTCGGCGTCCTCGCAGGCCGGCGTGAAGCGGCGCAGGTCCGGCGGATAGCGCCGGTAGTAGCTCGGCCCGTGATTGCCGAGCGGGTGCAGCACCACCACCCGGTCGCCCGGCTGGGCGTCGACCGCCTCGCGCAGGCCCTGCAGCAGCACCTCGTCCAGGCAGCCCTGGGCATCGCAGTAGACGTCGTCGCGCCCGTGCTCGTAGGACTCGAACGGCAGGCCGTCGCAGACGCCCTTGCAGCCGGTCTGGTTGTCGCGCCAGAGCGTGGCGATGCCGGCGTGGTCGAGCACGTGCAGCAGCGACTCGGAGCGCTTGATCCGCTCCTTGTCGTAGTCGCGGCGGCCGTACGGCGAGAACATGCACGGCAGCGAGATCTCGGTGCTGGAGCCGCAGGCGGTGACGTCGGTGAAGTTGACCGGACCGATCCGCGCCAGCTCCGGCGTGGTCTGGCGCGCGTAGCCGTTGAGGCCCCAGTTCTGCGCACGGGCGGTCTCGCCGACCACCAGCACCAGCAGGCGCGGCTTGGCGGTCGCCGGGCGCGCGGCGACGCGGGCATCGGTACCCACCGGGATGCGCGGGCGGTCCTTCGCGGCGGTGTCCTCGGCCAGGACGCGCACCAGCGACACCAGGTAGTTGCCCGGTGTCGCCAGGTGGCGGAGCTCGCGGTGGTTGCGCATCAGTGCCGACAGGCTCTGGAAGGACACCAGCGCGGCGGCGGCGACCGTCGCCAGCGCCGCCGCCAGCACCAGACCGCGCACCAGCAGCGCCCGGCCGAGCGGCCGCTGCCGGATGCGCACGCGCCAGAGCAGCAGCGCCGGCAGCACGCCGAGCACCAGCACGCTGGCGACCAGGCCCGGCGCGATCAGCTCGCGCGATTCCTTGCCGTCGGTATGCAGGATCGTGCGCACCATGTCGGGGTCGAGGTAGACGGTGTAGGCGCGCATGTAGTAGACCGCCATCGCGGTCACGACCAGCAGCACGGTCAGCACCGGCTTGGCGGTGCGGCGGGTCAGCAGCAGGCCGAGCAGGAACACGTTCGCGGCGGTCAGCATCACGAACAGGCAGATCGCCGTCAGCGCGCCGGCGCCGTCCAGGCTGCCGGTATCGCCGACCGCGGCCCAGAACCGGCCGTTGCAGAACAGCGAGAAGTACACGGCGGCGATCAGCGCCAGGGTCTCGCTGGCCAGTTCCGGCCGCCATGCGGCCCATGCCGCCAGCCGCTCGGCCAGCCGGTGCGGACCGCCCGCGTGGACGACCGCGCTCATCGTGCGGGCTCTACGTCCGTGACGCCGCGGACCAGGACCGCGTAGCCGGCCAGCGCGACCAGCCAGCAGATCGCCAGGGTCCACAGGTCGTGCGAGAGGAAATGCGCGCCGCGCAGCTGCTGGCCGATGCCGAACACGGCGCCGAGGCCGAGGCCGGCCGCCAGGCCGGCCCAGCGCCAGGCCGGCCGCGTCGCGCGCAGGAAGAAATACAGCGCCACCCAGGCATAGCCGGCGCTGGCGTGCCCGGCCGGGAAGCAGATCCCGCGCGGCAGGCCGGCCGGACGCAGTGCGAACAGGCCGGTCAGCGGGCGCTCGCCGCCGTAGCGCACCAGGTCCCAGGGGCAGTCCACGTTGGTCCACGACTTGGTCCAGGCGACCAGCAGCGTCGCCGTCAGCGTGGCCAGCGCGAGGTAGCCCAGCGGCCGGCGCCAGCGGCGCAGGCGCGGGCGGATCGTCGCGGTCAGCCAGGCCGCCGCCGCCGCGAGCCACAGCGCGGTGCTCGCCTGCTTGCCGAAGTCGTGGATCAGCGTGGCGGTGACCGGATGCGACTTCAGCGACCAGGCATGGCCTTCCCAGGCGTACAGCCGGTCGGCCAGCCACTGGTCGCCGCCGAACGTGCGCAAGACCAGCGTCGCCAGCACCAGGGCCAGCAGCGGCCAGGCCAGGTGCCGCAGCAGGAACCCGGGTACCGCGGCCGGCATGCCGGAACGCGGGAGGGGAAGCGCCGGGGTGGAGAGCGGGTCGATCACGGGCACGGGCGGGTCGCACGCCGGCAGTGGCGCGACGGGATCATCGGCGGCGCGACGTCGGAGCGCGGTCGGAGCCGTGTTGCCGCAGCGTTAGCGCGTACCGGGGAGGCTGAACCGGGTGCGAAGGCCGCCGCGGCGATCCGGGCCGGCCGGGGCGGCCGCCCGGCCCAGGGCCACCATGCGCCGCGCGACGAGCCTTCGCACCGGCGCGACGCCTCCCCGTTCGAGGTCCGGTCCGGGCGCTGTGCCAGAATCGACGGCATTCCGACCCGGCTCCGACGGCGGCGGCACCAGACTGCCGGCCGCCGCGCCGCAGGGTCGCCGGAGCACCGCATGCGCCTCCTGGTCATCGAAGACAACCGCAACCTGGTCGCCAACCTCTTCGAGTACTTCGAGGCGCGCGGCCACACGCTGGACGCCGCGCCGGACGGACCGACCGGCTTCCACCTGGCCAGCACCCAGCCCTACGACGCCATCGTGCTCGACTGGATGCTGCCGCGCCTGGACGGCCGTCAGGTGCTGCAGGCGCTGCGCGAGCAGCGCGGGCTGGACACGCCGGTGCTGATGCTGACGGCGCGCGACGAACTGCCCGACAAGATCGCCGGCTTCCGCGCCGGCGCCGACGACTACCTGACCAAGCCGTTCGCGCTGCCGGAGCTGGAAGTACGCCTGGAGGCGCTGGTCGCGCGCGTGCAGGGCCGCGGCCGCAGCCGCGTGCTGCAGGTGGCCGACCTGCGCCTGGACCTGACCACGCTGGAGGTGTTCCGCGGCGGCCGCGCGCTGCACCTGTACCCGGCCTGCCGCAAGCTGCTGGAGGTGCTGATGCAGGCCAGTCCCGCGGCGGTCACGCGCGAGCGGCTCGAACAGGCGCTGTGGGGCGACTCGCCGCCCGACGGCGACATGCTGCGCTCGCACGTCTACGACCTGCGCCGCAGCGTCGACGGGCCGTTCCCGGTCAAGCTGATCCACACGCTGCCGCGGGTCGGCTATCGGCTGGCCGAGCTCGCTCCCGGGACCGACGCGCCCGGCTGAGCGGGTGCCGCCGTCAGCGCGGGCGGACGGTTTCGGGCGCGGGCGGCGTTCCGGGCGTATCCCAGGCCTCGTCGGCGCCGCGGCTGCGCGCCAGCACGCGGATGCCGACGCCGTCGCGGCGCTCGATCAGGCTGGTGAACGCGAACGGGACCTCGTCGAGCACGATCTGGCCGCGCGCCAGGAAGTAGCTGCTTTCGACGCCGAGCAGGCGCTGCGTCGGCGGATCGAGCGCGACGCCGGTGCCACGCAGGAAGTCGCCGAACGCGGCCACGTCGTTCCATCGCGCCTGGCCGCCGTTCCAGGCACGCTCGGCCACGCCCTGGGTGATCGTCTCGGCCAGCGCCATCAGCACCGGCACGCCGGCGGTGTTGACGTTGATCCGCGAGCCGGCCGGCACCGCGCAGACGTACGGCGCCAGCCGCGCCTGGACCTCGCCGGCGACACCGCGCACCAGCCGCAGCTCCGAGGCATGGGCGAAGGCCCGGCGGGCCGGCCGGTACGGCACCGGCTGGGCCAGGTAGTAGCCCTCGTCGTTGCCGGCCTGGCTGCCGAGCCAGGCGGTGACCGCGTCGGCGATCGCCGGATCGGCGCCGCGCACCGACAGCAGGCGCCGGAACACGCGCTGCCAGGCGGCCAGGTCCGGCCGGTCCGGCGCCAGGTTGTTGAGGTTGAAACAGCCGTTGAGGTCGCGCAGGCGCGCGCTGATGAGCCCGCCCGGCACCGGCTGCGCCGGCAGCGGCGTGTTCCAGACGCTGGCGTTGTGGTCGATGCGGCCGCCTTCGCTGCGCGTACGCAGCAGTACCTGCGCGGCATAGGCTTCCAGGCCTTCGGCATAGGCCTGGGCCTGCTCGCCGCGCAGCACGTTGCGGGTGCGCGCCAGCGCCAGCTCGCCGCGGTCGAGCAGGCCGGCGAGCAGGATCACCGCCAGCGCGACCACCAGCAGGGCGACGATCAGCGCGACGCCGCGCTGGCCGCGCGGCGACGGCGGGCATGCGCGTGGGTGGCGCGCGCTCATGGCTGCTCCGGTGCCGGGCCGCCGGTCGCGTCCGGCGCCAGCGGCGGCAGGGTCGAGGGCAGCGCCAGGATGCGGCGCAGCTCGCCGAGGTCGGTCAGCGTCAGGCGCAGCTCCACCGCCCGCGGCAAGGTGGCCGGGTCGGCGCCGTCCGGCGGCCAGGCTTCGCGCCAGGCGCCGTCGCCACCCAGGTAGCGCAGCCGCAACGAGCGCACCCGGTCGAACCGGTCGCGCGTCGCCGGCACCGTCGACGGCGCCCGGTCGAGCACGGCGTAGCGGCCCTGCTGCAACGTCTCGCCGTCCAGTGCCCAGACCACGCGTTCGAGGTTGCTGCGCGTTTCGGCCAGCGGGTTGGCGAAGCCGAGTCGCGTCAGCTCGACGTGCTCGGGCGTGCCGACCAGGGCCGGGCGCAGCTCGCCGTAGGTGCCGCGTACCGGCCGCGCGATCGCCTGGCGCAGGTCGCGCGCGAGGTCCGACACGCCGCGCACGACGTCGGTGAAACGGTCCTGCTCGGCGGCCAGCGTGCCGCGCACCTGGGCGATCCGGTCGAGCGCACCGTAGGCGATCGCGGCGACGGCGGCGAAGACCGCGAGCGCGACCAGCAGCTCGACCAGGGTGAAACCGCGCAGCGCGCGCCGGCTCACGGCTGCGGTTCCAGGCCGGAGAAGCCGGCCAGTGTCGCCGAGGCGGCATCGGCATCGGCGGCGTACACGCTGACGTCGATCCGGCGGATCGCCGGATCCGGCGTGGCCTGCACGTCCACGGTCCAGCGCCAGTCGCGGTCGGCATAGCGCACCCGGCCGTCGCGCCGGCCGGTCGGCGGCAACGGCGTGGCCAGCCGCGTCTCGGTCAGGACGTCGGCGGCGATCCAGCCGGCCAGCGTGCGCTCGCGCAGCGCGCCGAAGGTCTCCACCTGCAGTGCGGCCGTGCGCGTCAGCGCGAGCAGCGCCAGCGCGACCACGGTCAGCGCGATCAGGACTTCCAGCAGCGTGAAGCCGCGTGCGCGCCGTTTCATCGCGGCGCCACCGCATCGACCCGCAGGCGGCCGTCGCCCTCGCCGCGCACGCGCCGCGCTTCCTCGGCGTCGCCCAGGCGCAGCACCAGGTCGAACGGCGTCAGCTCGCCCGAGGCGAAGCACACCAGTTGCGGCCGGTCGGCGGCCTCGGCGATGCGGACCGGCCGGCCGTCGCGGCTGAGGCGCGCCTCCAGGCCTTCGGGCCAGTCGCGCGCGCGCAGCTCGCCGTCGGCCGGCAGCGGCCGCCAGCCGTCGCCGTCGAAGCGGCTGAAGCCGTAGCCGCGCGCCAGCAGGGCGATGCCGACGTCGCGCCCGCTCAGTTCGGCATGGGCGCAGGCGTGCGCGGCCAGGGCGGCGAAGCGGTCGGCCTCGCGCGCCAGGCGGCGTTCGGCGGGACGGCCGATCGCCAGCGTGACGGCGAGTGCGAGCACGCCGACGATGACCACGACGACCAGCACCTCGACCAGCGTGAAGCCGGCGCCGGGCGCCGGGCGCGGCACGCGGGAAGCGCGGCGGCCCTCGTCCATCGCGCGGCGCGGGCCGTGCGCTCAGTTGTCCCAGTTGCCGACGTCGGCCGCTTCGCCGTCGCCGCCGGCACGGCCGTCCGCGCCGAGGCTGAAGACGTCGACCGCGCCGTGCTGGCCCGGCATCTGGTACTGGTAGGCGCGGCCCCACGGGTCCTTCGGCATCTGGTTGAGGTACGGGCCCTTCCAGTTGGGTGCCTCGGGCTGGCCGGACGGCCGCGCGACCAGCGCTTCGAGCCCCTGCGCCGCGCTCGGGTAGGTGAAGTTGTCGAGCTTGTAGAGATTGAGCGCGGTGACGATGCCCTGGATGTCCTGGCGCGCCCGCGTGACGCGGGCCTCGCCGGGCCGGTCCATGAACTGCGGCACCACGATCGCCGCGAGGATGCCGATGATCACGACGACGACGATGATCTCCAGCAGCGTGAAGCCGCGTGGCCGGCGGAAGGCGCGACGGGACGTGGGCAGGCGCATGGTCGACCCCTTGTGCGGATGCGAAGTGGCGCCGATCATAGCAAGCCATGTCCGTTTCCCGCTCCGCCGCGCTCGCCGCGCGCGATCTCGCCGTCGTCTGGCACCCTTGCACGCAGATGCACGACCACGAAACCCTGCCGATGCTGCCGGTCGAGCGTGCCGAAGGCGTCTGGCTGCACGGCTACGACGGCGAGCGCTGGATCGACGCGGTCAGCTCGTGGTGGACCAATGTGCTCGGCCACCGCCATCCGCGCATCGTCGCCGCGCTCAAGGACCAGCTCGACCGGCTCGACCACGTGATGCTGGCCGGCTTCACGCATGCGCCGGCGGTGGAACTGGCCGAGGCACTGGTCAGCGTCGCGCCGCCGGGCCTGGCGCGGGTGTTCTACGCCGACAACGGCTCCAGCGCGATCGAGGTCGCGCTCAAGCTGTCGTTCCACTACTGGCGCAACCTCGGCCGCGGCACGCGCACGCGCTTCGTCGCGCTGACCGGCAGCTACCACGGCGAGACGCTCGGCGCGCTGTCGGTCACCGACGTGGCGCTGTACCGGCGCACCTACGCGCCGCTGCTGCTGGAGCCGTTCCTGGTCGCGCCGCCGGACGGCCCGTCGCGCCGGCCCGGCGAGACCGTCGAGGGCCAGGTGGCACGCAGCCTGGCCGAGCTGCGCGAGTTGCTCCAGGCACAGGCCGACGTGGTCTGCGCCGTCATCGTCGAGCCGCTGGTGCAGTGCGCCGGCGGCATGCGCATGTACCCGCCGGCCTACCTCGCCGGCCTGCGCGCGCTCTGCGACGAATTCGACGTGCACCTGATCGCCGACGAGATCGCGACCGGCTTCGGCCGCACCGGCACCCTGTTCGCCTGCGAGCAGGCCGGTATCGCGCCGGACCTGATGTGCGTCTCCAAGGGCCTGACCGGCGGCACGCTGCCGCTGGCCGCCGTGCTGTGCACGGCCGACATCTACGCGGCGTTCTACGCCGACTACGCCAGCGGCAAGGCGTTCCTGCACTCGCACAGCTACACCGGCAACCCGCTGGCCTGCCGCGCCGCCTGCGCCACCCTGGCGATCTTCCGCGACGAGCCGGTGCTGGCGCGCAACCGCGACCTGGCCGCACACCTGGCCGCCCGGCTGGCCGGGCTGGCCGATCATCCGCACATCGCCGACGTGCGCCAGACCGGCATGATCGCCGCCTTCGACCTGGTGCGCGACCGCGCGCGCGGCCTCCGCTTCGCCGCCGCCGAGCGGCGCGGCCTGCGCGTCTACCGCCACGCGCTGGAGCACGGCGTGCTGCTGCGCCCGCTCGGCGACGTGGTGTACTTCATGCCGCCGTACGTCATCACGCCCGAGCAGATCGACCATATGGTCGCGGTCGCGGTCGCCGGCGTGGAGCGCGCGGCCGCCGATTGAGCGCGGCCGGCTACAGGCTGCGGGTCAGGAAGCGGCTGTACGGATCGGCCGGGTAGTCGGCGAACGGCGCGTCGTCGGCGAAGCCGAAGCGCAGGTACAGCGCGTGCGCCGGCGCGAACGCCGGGCCCGAGCCGGTCTCGAGACTGAGCCGGCGATAGCCGCGGCGGCGCGCTTCGGCGAGCAGGTGCTCGAGCAGGCGCGCGGCGACGCCGCGCCGGCGATAGGCGTCGACGGTCCGCATCGACTTGATCTCGCCGTGGTCGGGAGCGAGCGCCTTGAGCGCGCCGCAGCCGGCGAGGTGGTCGCCGTCCCAGACGCTCCAGAACGCGATCGGCGCGGCGCGCAGCGCGGCGGCGTCCACGTCGAGCGCGTGCACGCTCTGCGGCGGCGAGTGCCGGGCGAGGTCGGCGCGGTGCGCGCGCAGCAACGCGACGACGCGCGGGTCGGACAGGTCGTCGGGGCGGATGTCCATGCGGGCGGGGCGTTGTCGGCGGCCGGGGGCGCGCGCAGCATAGCCGGTACGCGGCGGTGCGGCTGTGAGATTTTCCGCTGTGCCGCGAATCACTCCTCGACCCTCTTCGCAGCCGAGCGCCCGTGTCCGCCACGCACGCCACCGTTTCCGTCCCCGCCGACTTCACCGGCCTGGTCGACGCGCACCGCGGCATCCTGTTCAAGGTCGCGGCCAGCTACGGCCGCAGCGCCGAGGACCGTGCCGACCTGGTCCAGGACATCACGCTGCAGCTGTGGCGTGCCTGGCCCGGCTACGACCGCGGCCGGCCGTTCGCGACCTGGATGTACCGCATCGCGCTGAACGTGGCGATCTCGCAGCAGCGGCGCGAGCGCCCGCTGGACGCGCACGACCCGCTCGGGGACGAGCACGCCGACCTCGTCGGCCTGGCCGACGTCGATGCCGAGGACCGCGAGCGCCTGGCGCTGGTCCGCCGCGCGATGCACGCGCTCGGCGCACTCGATCGCGCCCTGTTGTTGCTGCACCTGGACGGCTGCGGCCATCGCGAGGTCGGTGAGGTGCTCGGCATCAGCGAAGGCAACGTCGCGACCCGGCTCGGTCGCATCAAGCAGCACCTGCGCCGGCAGACCGGCGCGGCATCCCGGTCCGAAGGAGACCCGACATGAACTTCGAAGAACTCGAGCACGCCTGGCGCGGCCTCGGCGAGCGGCTCGACCGCTGCCAGCTGTCGATCGACCGTCAGCGTCGCCGCGATGCGCTCGGCGCGGCGCGGGCGCGGCTGCGGCTGGTGTCGCTGGGCCAGATCGTGCAGCTGGCGGCCGGCCTGGTGATCGTGCTCACGGCCGGCAGCTACTGGTTCGACCGGCTCGGTCAGCCGCATCTGGCGGTCTACGGCATCGCGATCCATCTCTACGGCGTGGGGCTGCTGATCGCGGCCGGCGCGCAGCTCGCCCGGCTCGCGCGGATCGACTATCGCGCGCCCGTGCTGGCGGTGCAGCGCGAGCTGCTGGCGCTGCGGCGCCTGCGCGTGAACTGCGACCGCTGGCTGCTGATCGCCGGCTTCCTGGTCTGGGTGCCGTTCGTGTTCGCGCTGCTCGCCGCGGCCGGCCTCGACGTCTGGCTGAGCCGTCCGGCCGTGGTCGTCTGGAACCTCGCCGCCGGCGTCGCGCTCGCGGCGCTGGCCGGCTGGCTGACGGTCCGCTTCCGGGCGACGTTCGAGCGTGATGCGGCCGGCCGCAGCCTGCGCGAGGCGCAGGCCGACCTCGCCGAGTTCGAAGGCGCTGACTGAGATGCCAGCGGCTCGGCGATTTTCGTACACTTCCCGCCGTCATGCGCATTCCCCGTGTCTACGTCGCCGCCACCCTGGTCAGCGGCCGTGAAATCGATCTGCCGGTCCAGGCCGGCGAGCACCTGATCCGCGTGCTGCGCCTGGATCGCGGCCACCCGCTGGTGCTGTTCAACGGCGACGGCGCCGAGTACGCCGGCGAGATCGTCTCGCTGGCCAAGCGCAGCGTCACCGCCCGCATCGGCGACAGCCGGCCGCTGGCCGATCGCGAGAGTCCGCTGCAGCTGGTGCTGGCGCAGGGCATCGCGCGCGGCGAGAAGATGGACTGGATCCTGCAGAAGGCGACCGAGCTGGGTGTCGGCCGCATCGTGCCGCTGATCACCGAACGCACCGAGGTGCGGCTGGACGCCGAGCGCGCCGAACGGCGCCTGGCCCATTGGCAGGCCGTGCTGGCCGGCGCCTGCGAACAGTCCGGCCGCAATCGCCTGCCGCTGCTCGACGCGCCGGTCAAGCTGGCCCACTGGGCGGCCGCGCTCGGCGCCGAGGCCGGCCGGCGCCTGGCGCTGGACCCGGACGGCGCGGTGCGGCCCGCCGACCTGACCGCGCTCAGCGCGGCCACCGTCGTGGTCGGTCCGGAAGGCGGCCTGTCCGACCAGGACCTGGCGACGCTGGGCCAGGCCGGCTTCGAGGGCCTGCGGCTCGGGCCGCGGATCCTGCGCACCGAGACCGCCGGCCTCGCCGCCATCGCCGCGCTGCAGGCCTTGCACGGCGATTTCTAGCTTGATGCCGCGAAAGCGGCCTCCTGCCGCTTCCCCGGTCGAGCGACGCGAGCGCAGCTCGCGTACCCCCTCCGGGCCTCGACCGCTGCGCGTTCGCGGCCCGAGCGGGCCATCCATGGCCCGCACCGCAGCCCGCGTCTCGGCTGCCTGCGGGCCGATGCCGTGAAAGCGGCTTCCTGCCGCTTTCCTGATCGAGCGACGCAAGCCAAGCTCGCGTACGCCCTCCGGGCCTCGACCGCTGCGCGTTCGCGGCCCGAGCGGGCCATCCATGGCCCGCACCGCAGCCCGCGTCTCGGCGGCCTGTGGGCCGATGCCGTGAAAGCGGTCTCCTGCTGCTTTCGCGGTCGAGCGACGCGAGCCAGGCTCGCGCATGCCCTCCGGGCCTCGACCGCCGGCAGGGCCGGCGCGCGCGCCGGATGCCGCGGTTCGTTCTGCCTGCATTGCGGCGCCGTCCGCCGGCGCGCGACTATGGCGGAACCCCGCGCCGATGCGACAATCGGCGTTTCGCGCGCACCTGTGGACCCGGCATGCAGGACACCACCCAACGCCTCGCCAACGCCCGCGATCGGCAGATCAAGCCGATCGACGCCGATGCCATCCCGCTCACCGTCAACGGCAAGCCGTACTTCCACGGCGGCGACCCGGAGATGCCGCTGGTCTGGTTCCTGCGCGACGTGCTGCGCCTGACCGGCACCAAGGCCGGCGGCTGTGGTGACGGCGGCGACTGCGGTGGCATCTGCACGCTGCTGGTGGAAGGCCGCGCCGTGCGCGCCTGCCGCACGCCGATGAAGCAGCTGGCCGGCAAGCGCGTGGTGACGATCGAGGGCCTCCAGGAAGGTGCGCTGCACCCGGTCCAGCAGGCCTGGATCGAGGAGGACGTCTCGCCGACCGGCTATGCGCAGCCGGCCGCGATCATGGCCGCGGTGGGGCTGCTGATGCGCAACCATCGCCCCGGCGAGGAGGACCTCGCGCGGATCGCGGTGCTGTGCCGCGACGGCTCCTATCCGCGGATGCGCAAGGCGATCCTGCGTGCGGCCGAGCTGATGCGGGCGGCCGACGCATGAGCGCGTCCGATCGTTCGAAGACGGCCGATCCTTCGCGGCGGCGCTTCCTCGGCGTGGCGCTCGGCGTCGGCGGCGCCCTGCTGGTCGGTTTCCGGTCGGCGCAGGCGGCGCAGTTCCCCGAGGATTTCCCGACCGAGCTGCTCGGCGACGACCTGACCGCGCTCGGGCCCTTCGTGCGCATCGAGCGCGACAACCGCGTGGTGATCGGTGCGTCCGGCTGCGACGTCGGCCAGGGCGTGACCACCTCGCTGCCGATGCTGATCGCCGAGGAACTGGACGTGGACTGGCAGCAGGTGCGCGTGCTGCAGCTGCCGTATGGCTACGGCGGCACCGGCGCGGACGCGTCGAACCGCTACGGCCGGCAGGGCGGCGCCGAGCCCGGCCGTGTCGACGAGGAACGGACCGACCTGCGCCAGGCCGGCGCCACCGCGCGCTGGCTGCTGGTAGCCGCCGCTGCCGAGGAGTGGAAGCTGCCGGCGGACGGGCTGCGCACCGCGTCGGGGCAGGTGATCGCACCGGACGGCCGGCGCCTGAGCTACGGGGCGCTGGCGCGCAGCGCGGCCACGCTGACGCCGCCGGCCGATCCGGTGCCGCTCAAGCCGGCCGACCGCTTCGGCATCATCGGCCGGCCCACGCGCATCGTCGATGCGCAGGACCTGGTCACCGGCCGCACGCGCTACGGCAGCGACGCCTATCGCGCCGGCGCGCTGTTCGCGGTGGTGCTGCGCTGCCCGTACCGCGACGGCGCCATCGACCAGGTCGACGACACGGCGGCCCGCAAGGTCGCCGGCGTGCGCGAGGTCATCACCTTCGAGGGACCGCCGGCCGACGAGCCGCTCGACGGCCACCAGGCCGCCGGCGTGGCCGTGCTGGCCGACTCGACCTGGGCGGCGCTGCAAGGCCGCGAGCGCCTGGCGGTGACCTGGAAACGCGGCCCGTGGGCCGAGGAATCGAGCGCCGCGCTCACCGCCCAGGCGCACGCCGCGCTCGACAGCGGCGAGGGCGCGCTGGAGCTGCGCCGCGACGGCGACCTCGTGCGCGCGCGCCGCCAGGCGCTGCGCCTGGTCGAGGCGCGCTACGAGCTGCCGTTCCTCGCCCATGCCGTGGACGAGCCGCCCGGCGCCTTGATCGAGCTCAAGCAGGACCGCGCGCTGCTGATCGCCTCGCTGGAGAATCCGGACGAGGCCTCGGTGATCGTCAGCCGCCTGACCGGCCTGCCGCGCAGCGCGGTCGAGATCCGCCTGACCCGCGCCGGCGGCAGCTACGGGCGCCGCCTGCGCAACGACTTCGTGGCCGAGGCGGTGCTGATCGCCAAGGCGGCCGGCAAGCCGGTCAAGCTGGTCTGGACCCGCCAGGACGACCTGCGCCACGACTTCTATCGTCCGCTCGGCGTGCACCAGCTGGCCGCGACGCTCGATCGGCGCGCACGCATCACCGGCTGGTCGCACCGCTGCGCGGCGACGCCGCGCAGCTATCGCGACCGGCACCTGGCCGGCCAGCCGATCTGGACCGGCTGCCTGGAACCGGACAGCTTCCCGGCCGGACTCGTCGAGCATTTCGAGAAGACCTTCCAGCCGGTCACTGCCGGCCTGCCGCGCGGGGATTTCCCGGGCGGCGCGCACACCTTCAGCGCGTTCGCCGAGCAGTGCTTCCTCGACGAGATCGCGGTGGCCACCAAGCAGGATGCGGTCGCGCTGCGCCTGGCCCTGCTCGGCGAGCCGCGGACGTTGCCGTACCGCGGCGCCGGCGGCCCGACGTTCGACACCGGCCGCATGGCGCACGTGCTGCAGGCCTGCGCGACGCGCCTGGGCTGGGGCGTGCGCCGCAGCGACGGCCATGGCCTGGGCATCGCCTGCCACTTCACCGACGGCGGCTACGTCGCGCAGGGCATGGAGGTGTCGGTCGAGGGCGACGCGCTGGTCATCCATCGCGCGCTGTGCGTGGCCGACATCGGCCGCCTGGTCAACCCGCTCAACACCGAGTCGCAGCTCTCCGCGGCGATGCTCAATGGCATCTCCTGCGCGCTCGACCAGGCGATCACGGTCAAGGACGGCCAGGTCCAGCAGAAGGACTTCGGCGACTACGCCTTGCTGGCCGCCGCGCAGGCGCCGCGCCAGGTCGAGGTGGTGATCGTCCCGTCCGACGCGGCGCCGGCACCGGCCGCCGATGCCGCCACCGCACCGGCGGCACCCGCGCTGGCCAACGCGATCCATGCCGCGACCACGGTGCGCATCCGCAAGCTGCCGCTGCGGCCGGAGCTGATGCGGATGCTGTAGCCCGCCCGCATCGTGCCGGCGGGCTGCGGCGCTTTCAGTGCTTGCGCTTGAACAGCTTCGGCAGGGCGCTGCCGAACGCGACCACGGCCAGCGCGATCAGCTTCCAGAACTTCAGCAGCACCAGGCCGATCTTGGCGAACAGTCCGGTCTTGGCGGCCAGCGTGCCGGCGACCAGGGCGCCGATCCCGTAGGCGGCGGCCTTGTCGGTGGCGGCGTCGTAGTCGGCGTAGCGGTAGCCCGCGTCGAACTCGGCCATCGTCAGCAGCTCCTGCATGCCTTCGCGCACCTGCGGCAGCGCATCGAGCGGGGCGATCGCATTCAGGCTCAGGTAGCCGTGCCGGCCGAGCGTGCGGATGTCGTAGTTGAGCGTGTGGTCCGGGCTCTCGCCGAAGACCAGGTCCTTGGCCCAGTACAGCTTGTTGCTGGCGCCGTCGTAGCGCGGTGATTCAGCCCAGCCGGTCAGCTCGACCGCGTCGTAGCCGTTCTCCTGGCGTGCCGGATTGGCCTCGCGCGTGGCGGCCTGCATGTCCGTGAGCATCTGCGCGTAGTCGATCGTGGCCGCTTCGGCGTCGGAGACGTGACCGTCGTCGGAATAGGTCACGGCCACCGCCCAGCTGCGCTCGTCCAGCAGGCTGTCGCGACCCTGCGGCAGGATCAGGCCGAGGATGTCCGTATCGGGCGGGTTGCCCCAGAGCTGTTCGAGCACGGCCTGGGCGTCGGTCGCATCCAGGTAGGCATAGCCGGGCTTGAGCGCCAGCGTGGCGTGTGCCTCGGGCACCACCACCGTGCCCGACCTGAAGGTCAGGCCGGCGAGGAACGCCTGCAGCTCGGCATCGCCGGTTTCTTCTTCGGCACGGCCGGACGCCGGCAGCAGCAGGGCGATCAGGACGATCGCGCGCAGGAACGATGACATCGGAGGGACTCCCTGGATCAGTAGGTGACGGCCGCGCCCGCAACGGCGCGCCGGACGCCGGCTTCGGACGCCGCACGCGCGCCCATTATCGCCGGCCGGGCGGTGCGGCGGGTGGTGGCGCGGGTGGTGGCAGCCGCAGGTCCAGGCGCGGCGGCGCCTCCGATACCGGCGGATCGGGCGTGGCGCCGGGCGTGGCCGGCGGCGGCGCCGCGGCATCCGGCGCACGGCGCGGCATCGGCGGATCGGCGCGCATCGCCTTGATCTCCTCGATCGTGGCGTGCGGCGCCTTGCCCCAGGTGCAGCCGCCGAGGATCAGCATCCACGCGCAGTGCAGCTGATAGCCCTGCGGCAGGTCGACCGTGCGCTCGGCGATGGCGTTGCGCAGCAGTTCGCCGCCGAGCGTCTCGTCGCGCGGGACCCAGTACTTCTCGAAGCGCGTCGGCGTGTACGGCAGCATGTCGCGGTTGACCATCGGATTGACCGCCTGCGGGTCCATCAACGGGCGGTTCGAGAACGTCCGGGCCGGCGCGGTCGCGGCGCCTTCAGGCAGCTGCACGCGTCCGTTGCGGTCGCGCAGGCGCGGCACCGGCGCCGGCGGACCCGCCGCGGTCGCGGCCGCCTCCGGCACGGCCGCCGTCGCGGCCGGTGGCGGCGCTGGCGTGCCGGTGTAGGGCACCGGCTGCAGCGGCGCGGGCATCGGAAGCGGCATCGGCACCGCGGCCGGCGCGGCGACCGGGTCGTCGATCAGGCGCAAGTGCATCACCGTGTCGTCCGGGTCGCGCTGCGTGGGTGCCGCGTCCGGGTGCGGCCGCGCCGCCAGGTAGGCGCCGATCGCCAGCAGCAGGTGCAGGCCGGCGGCCAGTGTCGCGGCGGCGATGCGCCGCCGGCGGTCGGCCGCATCGGCTGCGCGGTGAAACGGCCGGTGGATGGCGAGGGCGGCGGCAGCGGGGGAGGACATCGAGGCGGGCTGCCGGTGCGTGGGTTGGCTGGGTCAGCGCGCCGGGTCGCAGCCGTCGCTGGCGCGCCCTTCGCGCTGCGCGGCGTTGCGTTCGATCGCCGCGCCGTCGGCCAGGCCGATCCACGCCAGGTACTTGCGCGCCACCTCGTCGCCGGCCGTTTCGTCGCGGCGGAACGATCGGGCGAAGCGCGTGCGCTGGCAGTCCAGCGGATTCTCGCCGCGCTGCCGGATCTCGGCCCAGCGCTGCTGGCCGGCCTGCTGCGGATTGGCCGGCGTGGCCGGCGCGCCGGTGCGCTCGGGCAGGCGTACCGAGCCGTCGGCATTGAACAGGCCGGTGGCGGCACCGGGACCGATGCGCCCCTGCGTCGTCGTCTGCGGCTCGGCGGTGGCCGGCGGCGGTGGTTCGATGCGGGCCTGCGGCGGCGTGACCGCGATCCGGCTGGGGCGCACCGGCAGCGCCGCCGGCTGCGGTTCGGGCGGCAGCGGCTGCACCGGTGCCAGGTCGATCACGCTGACCTCGATCGGGCGGTCGGCCTGCCGCGCGGTGCGGATCGAGCGGTGCATGCCGGTCACGAAGCCGGCCAGCTCGATCAGCGTCATCACGATCGCGAACACGATCCCCAGCGCCAGCCGGCGGCGATTGATCTCCGGCTTCTGCCAGCGCAGGCTGCGCTGCCACGGGCCGCGCGGCACCAGCGCGCGCAGGTCCTCGTCAGTGAACGGTGCCGGGCGTCGCGTGGGGGCCGAGGCGTCGGCAGGGGGCACAGGCGGTGGCGGAGCGATGACGAGCCTCGGTGGCGGCAAAGCGGCGCGACAGCATAAGCAACGACGGCTAAAGCGCCGTTAACTCGGCGGTCATCCTGGCGCCGGCATCGCGCGGCGCACTCAGCTCTTCGTACCGCCGCGCCGGCCGATGCCGACCAGGTCGAACAGGCCGGCCTGCTGGCGCTTGCCGAGCCGGTCGAACCATTCGAGCAAGGCGGCCTGCTGCGGACTCAGCATCGCGTAGGGGCTGTCGTCGTCGGCGATCGCGTCGATCGGCTGTCCCTGGATCTTCGGGCCGCGGCCGGTCGCGAGGTACTCGAAGGCCAGGCCGGTGCGGCGCGCCAGCGCGATCAGGTTCTCCACGTTCGGGCAGGTACCCTCGACCATCTCCCACTGCGCGACGGCACCGCGCGAGACGCCGAGGTCGGCGGCGAGGTCTTCCTGCGACAGGTCCACTCGCGCCCGCGCTTCGCGGATTCGTAGATACAGCTTGCTCACGCCCCTGCCCGTGCTGATCGGCAGTCCTGTATAGCGCGGCGGTTCGCAGCGGCGTGTTCATATCGCTTGCACGAGGCGTTATGAAAGTAATACTTTCTGCTTGCGGAGGCGATCGGCGGACCGGACGGGCCGCCGGTGGGACATCGAACGGAGACGGCCATGTCATGGAACATCATCGAGCAGGCGCCGGCGGCCCTGCTGATCGCCGCGGTCGGGGCGGCGGATGCCGGCAGTGGCGCCGGCCGCTGCCGGGCGATCAACCGCCGCTTTCGCGAGCTGACCGGCTACGACCGGCGCGAGATCCGCGACGTCGGCCGCTGGCTGGCACGGGTGCAGGCGGACCGGCCGCAGGGCACCGCCGCCGCCCGGTTGCGCCAGGCGGTGCGGGCCGCGCCGGCGGCGCGCCCGTTCGAGGCCTGCATCGTCCGCAAGGACGGCCAGGCACGCTGGTTCGCGATCGACGTCGCCCGCTGCGAGGGCGACGCCGAGGCGCTCTACGCGATGGTCTTCACCGACATCACCGAACGCGTCGGCATCGGCCACCGGCTCGAGCGGCTGGCACGGGCCGATCCGCTGACCGGCCTGCTGTCGCGGCAGTCGCTGCTCGAACGGCACGCCGCGGCGACGGCATCCGGCTACGGCCTGCTGCTGTGCGACGTCGACGGCTTCCGGTGCATCAACGAACGCCACGGCCACGCCGCCGGCGACGCGGTACTGGTGCGCTGCGCGGCGCGGCTGCGGCGGCTGGCCGGGCCGGCGGCCCTGGTGGCGCGCTGGGAGGGCGACCGCTTCGCGGTCCTGGTCCCGGGCGGCCGGGCCGCGGCACTGCACCGGCTGGCCGGGCGGATCGCCCGCGGTGCCGGTGCGACCTCGCCGGCGGTCACGCTGACGATCGGCGGCACCTGGGCGACCGCCGGCACGCCGATCACCGAGGCCTTGCGACGCGCGGCCGGTGCGCTCGGCTTCGGCAAGAGCGCCGGCCGCAACCGCGTCGAGTTCGACTGAAGGCCGCCGTCAGGCGTCCGGCGCCGGCAGCCGCAGCGACAGCCAGGCGGCGGCCCGCTCGGCGCAGCCGGCGGCGGCGCGGCCGAGCAGGGGATCGACGTGGCCGATGTCCGGCGGGCAGACGAAGTCGGCGCCGATGCGCGTCGCCAGTGCGCGGCCCACGCTCGGCGGCACGTCGGTGTCGAGCGCGCCGCAGAGCACCAGGACCGGGCAGCGCGGCGGTTCGACGGCGACGCCGGCGCGCGCTTCGGCGATGACGGCACCGGACTCGTCGCGCCAGCGGCGGTAGGCGTACAGGCAGGCGGCATCGTCGCAGCCCTGGAGCGCGCGGCGCGTGCCGGCCAGCGAGCGCTCGCTGCCCCACGGCACGATCGGGCCGGGCGGTGCGTGCAGCGGCCGCGCGAGGATGCCGGCGGGCGGCAGCGGATTGACGAGGATCAGCGCGGCCGGCCGCACCTGGGCGGCGGCGGCCAGCGCCAGCAGGCCGCCGAGGCTGGCGCCGGCCAGGATCGGCGCGGTGCCGGCGGCCTCGCACCAGGCGACGACCTGGGCGCGGTAGTCGGCCAGGCGCGTCGCCGCCAGCCCGTCGCCGGCCGGCATCAGGTCCGGCGCGATGACCGCGTGGCCGCGCGCGGTGAACACGCGCGCCCAGATCGCCCATTCCCAGCCGCCGGCGCCCGCGCCGTGGACACACACCAGGGGCGGCGCGCTTTCCTGCATTGCGACTTGACCGTTGACGACGAGGGGAGAAGTCTAGGCCCTGTCATCGATGCCGCACCACAGGTGGCGTCACCCGGCGGTCCGAGCCGCCGTGTCCCGCACCGCACGCGACGCGGCACCGATGACCGGCCGGCTCCCCGCTGCGCACGTCGCGCCGCCCGAGCCGGCCGGACATGCCGTTCCGCGAACCTCCCGCCGGTTCGCCGAGAGGGCCGGAGCGGCCGCGACGATCACCCGCCGGATGGCGGGACGCCGGCGGCGGCCGGCGTCGCGCGACGGGCGATCCGGACCTTCCTGGACCCGAGAGGATCGACCATGCCCTACAGCACCGCAGACATCCGCAACATTGCCCTGGCAGGACACGCGGGCGCCGGCAAGACCACGCTTTTCGAAGCCCTGCTGCTGGCCGGCGGCGCGATCCAGGCGGCAGGCACCGTCGAGCGCGGCTCGACCGTCTCGGATTTCGATCCGATGGAGAAGGAACGCAAGCATTCGCTGCAGGCGGCGATCGCCGCGATCGACCGGCCCGGCTGCCACATCAACCTGATCGACACGCCCGGGCTGCACGACTTCCGCGGCCCGGCACTGGCCGCGCTCGATGCGGTGGAGACCGTCGCGGTGGTCGTCAACGCCGCTTCCGGCATCGAGCACTCGACACGGCGCCTGATGGAGCATGCGCGCCTGCGCGGCGACGCGCGGCTGCTGGTCGTCAACAAGATCGACCAGGAAGGCGTGGACCTCGCCGCCCTGGTGGACGCGCTGCGCGAGGCGTTCGGCAACGAGTGCCTGCCGATCAACCTGCCGGCGGAAGGCGGCCGGACCGTGGTGGACTGCTTCTTCCAGCCGTCCGGGACCAGCGATTTCTCGTCGGTCGCCGAGGCGCACCAGCGCATCATCGACCAGGTGGTGGAGATCAACGAAGGCCTGATGGGGCGCTACCTCGACGACGGCGAGGCCGGCCTGGCCGGCGCCGACCTGCACGCGGCGTTCGAGCAGTGCCTGCGCGAGGGCCACCTGGTACCGATCTGCTTCGTCTCCGCGCGCACCGGCGCCGGCGTGAGCGAGCTCCTGGACCTGGCCGAGCGGCTGCTGCCGAACCCGGCCGAGGGCAACGCCCCGCCGTTCGTGAAGGGCAACGGCCCCGACGCGCGGCCGCTGCAGGCCGCGCCGGACCCGGAGCGCCACGTGATCGCCGACGTGTTCAAGATCGTCAACGATCCCTTCGTCGGCAAGCTCGGCATCTTCCGCGTCTACCAGGGCACCGTGCGGCGCGACACGCAGCTGTTCGTCGACGACGGCCGCAAGCCGTTCAAGGTCGGCCACCTGTTCCGGCTGCAGGGCAAGGAGCACGTGGAGATCGACCAGGCGATCCCCGGCGACATCGCCGCCGTCGCCAAGATCGAGGACATCCACGTGGACGCGGTGCTGCACGACTCGCACGACGAGGACCACATCCACCTCAAGCCGGTGGCGTTCCCGCAGCCGATGTTCGGGCTGGCGGTGGAACCGGCGCACAAGGGCCAGGAGCAGAAGCTGGCGACGGCGCTGGCGAAGCTGTGCGAGGAAGACCCGTGCCTGCGCGTGGAGCATCATCGCGAGCTCAACGAGACCCTGCTGCGCGGCCTCTCGGACCTGCACCTGAAGCTGGCGCTGGAACGCATGCGCCAGCGCTACGGCGTCGAGGTCACGACGCGGCCGCCGCGCATCGCCTACCGCGAGACGATCGCGTCGGCCGCCGAGGGCCATCACCGCCACAAGAAGCAGACCGGCGGTGCCGGCCAGTTCGGCGAGGTGTTCCTGCGGGTGGAGCCGCTGGAGCGCGGCTCGGGCTTCGAGTTCGTCGACGAGGTCAAGGGCGGCGCGATCCCCGGGCAGTTCATCCCGGCCGTCGAGAAGGGCGTGCGCCAGGGCCTGGCGGCCGGCGTGGTCGCCGGCTTCGCGATCCAGGACATCCGCGTCTGCGTCTACGACGGCCGCTCGCACCCGGTCGACTCCAAGGAGGTCGCCTTCGTCGCCGCCGGCCGCAAGGCCTTCGTCGACGCGGTCGCCAAGGCGCAGCCGGTCGTACTCGAGCCGATCGTCAACCTCGACATCAGCGTGCCCGACACCAGCATGGGCGACGTGACCGGCGGCCTGGCCGGCAAGCGCGCGCGCATCCACGGCACCGATGCGCGGCAGGGCGGCGAGTGCGTCATCAAGGCGCAGGTGCCGCTGGCCGAGGTGGTCGGCTACCAGACCGAGCTGAAGGCGATGACCGGCGGCCGCGGCCGCTACGCGATGGAGTTCAGCCACTACGAGGCCGTGCCGGCGCAGGTCCAGAAGCACCTGGTCGGCGCCTGGCGGCCGGCGGCGGACGAGGACTGACACCGGCCGCGATCGCGCGCCGCCACCGGCGCCGGCGGTCATGGCGATCGGCTATGCTCGCGGCGGCGGCGGTGGCGCGCCGCCGTGCCGGCGCCTGCCGCCGTCCGTGCCGAACTTCCGCGATCCGAGCCTCCCATGCCCATCCTTCCGCTACGCCGGCTGTGCGTCGGCCTTCTCCTCCTCGTGCTGGCCGGCTGCGGCCTGGCGCCGCCGCACAAGGCCGGCGACCTCAAGATCGCCAGCTGGAACCTCGAGCATCTCGCCGAGGCCGACGGCAGCGGCTGCCGGCCGCGCACCGAGGCCGACTACGCGGCGCTGCGCCGCTACGCCGACCAGCTCGATGCCGACGTGGTCGCGTTCCAGGAAGTCGAATCGGCGCAGGCGGCGCGGCGCGTGTTCCCGCCGGACCGCTACGACATCGTCTTCTCGCGCCGGCCCGACAGCGGGCGGCACGGCTATTGCCGGCGCGGCGGCGAGGAAGGCGGCCTGACGATCCGCCAGCAGAGCGTCGGCTTCGCGATCCGCAAGGGGCTGCCGTATGCGCGCCACCCGGACCTGAGCGCGCTGGCGCTCGGAAACCCGGACCTGCGCTGGGGCGTGGACGTCACGGTACGCGGCGCGCAGCCGGTGCGCCTGCTCGCCCTGCACCTCAAGAGCGGCTGCTCCAGCGGGGCCAAGGCCGAGGCCTGCCCGACGCTGTTCGACCAGATGCCGGTCGTCGGACAGTGGATGGCGGCGCGCCGCGACGAAGGCGTCGCCTTCGCCGTGCTCGGCGACTGGAACCGGCGCCTGGCGCTGGCCGGCGATCCGCTGTGGCCGCAGCTGGCGCAGGCCGCCGGCGTGCCGCTGACCGACGCCGCCGGCGGCCGTGGCGCCACCTGCAAGCAGCGTTTCCGCGACTTCATCGACCACATCGTGCTGGGCCCGGCCGCCGCCGGGCGCCTGGCGCCGGATTCGTTCGAGGAATTCACCTACGGCGTCGCGGAAGCCGAGCACCCGTCGGACCATTGCCCGATCGCCGTCCGCCTGCGCTGAGGCCGCCGCCACCGCGCAGTACCGGCCGGCGCCAGATTCGCATACGCTTGGCATCCACATCCGCCGCCGCCGCCGGCACGGCAGCCGCCGTGCCCGGATCGGCCGTGGCCGGTCCATCCGTATCTACGCAGGAACCATCCGATGGGCAGAGGTCCCAGCATCGAAGGCCGCAAGAACGCCGAGGACGCCCGGCGCGGCAAGATCTTCACCAAGCTGATCCGCGAGATCACGATCGCCGCCCGCAACGGCGCCGATCCGGCGACCAATGCGCGCCTGCGCATGGGCGTGGACAAGGCGCTGTCGGCCAACATGTCCAAGGACACGATCGAGCGCGCGATCAAGCGCGGCTCCGGCGCGGACGGCGCCGACAACATGCAGGAGCTGCGCTACGAGGGCTACGGTCCGGCCGGCGTCGCGCTGATCATCGACTGCATGACCGACAACCCGGTGCGCACCGTCGCCGACGTGCGCCATGCATTGTCGAAGAACGGCGGCAACCTCGGCACCAGCGGCTCGGTGGCGTTCCAGTTCGCGCGGGTCGGCGAGCTGGTGTTCGACACGGCCGCGGCCGGTGCCGAGGACCGTGTACTGGAGACCGCGCTGGAGGCCGGCGCCGACGACGTGCAGAGCGAGGGCGACCGCAGCACGGTGCTGTGCGCGCCGGAGCAGTTCGAGACGGTCAAGCAGGCGCTGGTCGCCGCCGGCCTGGCGCCGCTCAGCGCCGACGTCGTGATGCGGCCGGGCAACCGCGTGGCGGTGAGCGGCGAGGCTGCCGAGACGCTGACCGACCTGCTGGACTGGCTCGAAGAGCTCGACGACGTGCAGGACGTCTACCACAACGCCGCCTTGCCGGCTGCCTAGCGGCCAGCCGTCCGCTGGCCGCGTCGGTGCCGCCGGGCGCTCAGCGCCCGCTGCCGCCGCGCGGTGCGGCCGGCGGCGCCGGCGGTGCGGGCGGCGGTGATGCCGGCACCGCGGGCGGTGCCGGCGGTGCCGTGGCGCCCGGGTAGGGCGGCGGTGTCGGCGGCTTGGGGGGCGGCGGCGGTGCCGCGGGTGCCGCCGGCGGTGGGGGCGGCGCGACGAAGTCGACGTCGTAGATCGCCTTGTACTCCGGCGCCTTGGTCTTGAGCGCGAGCGTCTTGCGGTCGCGCAGCACGCTCACGTCCACGTCGCCGCCGGCCGGCTGGTCGCGCAGCGCGCGCAGTGCGTCTTCCGGCCGCGCGACCTTCTTGCCGGCCACCGACTGGATCACGTCGCCGGGCTTGAGGCCGGGCAGGGCGCGTTCGCCGGTCTGCAGCACCAGCACGCCTTCGTCGGTGCCGAAGTAGCGGCCGAGGTCCGGATTGAGCGAGGCCAGGTTGATGTTCCACCACGGCATCGTGTCACGGACGAACTCCAGGCGCGCCAGGTCGGCGTGCTTGCCGGCGTCGATCGCCACCACCCGCGCGCGCTTGCTGATCTCGGCGGCATCGACTGCCGCCAGGCGCGCATGCGCGGTCGCCCGCCGGACCCTGTCGTCCAGGTCCGGCGGCAGGCCGGCGCCGTCGATCTCGATGCGGGTGATTTCCTGGCCGTCGGCGTTGCGCTCGGTGCTGCGGTCGACGAACACGCGCGGCCACTGTTGCGCCTGGCGGCGCTCGGCGGTGAGCTTCAGGTCGGGCTGGGTCTTACCGTCGCGCTGCCAGGCCAGGCGGATCTCCTGGCCGGCCTTGATGCCGTCGAGCAGGCTGCGCGCCTTTGCCAGCGACGCGTCCGGATCCTTCTTCGCGAGCTTCTGGCCGTTGACCGCGGTGATGAGGTCGCCGCTGCGCAGGCCGGCACGGGCGGCCGGGCCGTCAGGCGTGACGCCGTTGACGCGCACGCCGTCGGCCTCGGTGCCGAGCACCACGCCGATGATCGCGCGGTCGGGCTCGTTGAGGTAGCGCAGCGCGTAGGCGCGCGGGCCGGTATCACCCAGCTCGCGCGACAGGTCGGCCATGCGCCGCGACAGGTCGCTCATCTGCTGGCGCAGCTCGCCCAGTTCCTTGCGGGCCGCTTCGGTGTCGGGTGCGGCAGGCGCCTGCGTGTCGGCCGCCTGGACGTGGGCGCAGGCGATGGCCAGCGCGAGCAGTGAAATGACGGGCTTCATCGGTTTTCCTCGGTGCATGTTCGGGGTTCAGAGCGCGGCGCGGAGAGCGTCGCTTCCATCGGCCAGCGTGCGGCTGCCGGCCAGGCTGTAGGGCGTGCTGCGGATGACGGCGAGGTCCTCGAGCAGGGCGACGCGCTGGCGCCACAGCGGCAGCGCCTCCTCGGCGTTGCGCGACGCGCCCAGCTGCATGTCGACCAGGGCGATCAGGTCCTCGGTCTCGACGGTCGCCATCAGGTTGCGTCCGTCCTGCTGCGAGGCGGCCGGCAGCGCGGCCAGCCAGCGCTCGATGCTCTGCGAGCGGTCGCGCAGGCGGGTGGTCTCGGCCGCGACCGCGGCGTCCGCTCCGGCGGCCGGCGTCGCCGTCGCAACGGTGTCGCCCGGGGCGACGCCGGGTCGCAACGGCAGCCACAGCAGGGCCGCCGCCACCAGCGAGGCGGCCAGCGCGGCCGGCAGGACGGTGCGGCGCCAGACCGGCGGGCGCCGGCCGGGCAGGTCGCGGGCGATTCCCGCCCACAGGTCGGCCGGCGGCGCGGCGGCCGGCAGCCGCCGCAGTGCGGCACCGAGGCCGGCATCGGCCGGGTCGGGAGTCATGCGGGCACGGTCAAGCATGGCGCCACCTCATCGATCGGTTGCAGCAGCCGGCGCAGGCGGGCCGTGCCGCGCGCCAACTGGGACTTGGAGAAACTCGCCGTCATGCCGGTCATCTCGGCGATCTCGGCATGGGTATAGCCTTCCACGTGGTAGAGCCAGATCACGCTGCGGGTCATCGCCGGCAGGTGGGTCAGCGCGCCTTCGAGGCTGCTCGCATCGGCCTGCAGCCACGGCGCCGGCGCCTCGCTGGGCAGGTTGTCGTCGGTGTCGATCTCCTCGAACACCACGGTGCGTTCGCGCCGCAGGCGCATCAGGGCCTCGTTGAGGACGATCTGGCGCAGCCAGCCCCAGAACGGCGCGTCGCCGCGGAACTGCCGCACCTTCTCGAACGTGCGCAGCATCGCGTCGTGGACCACGTCGCGGGCGCCCTCGGCATCGGCGGTCAGCCGCAGCGCCAGCGTGTAGGCTGGCCGCTCGAACAGGCGATAGATCTGCTCGAAGGCCGCGGCCTCGCCGCGCCGGGCGCGGGCGACGAGGGTGTCGGGGACGTCGATCTGGAAGGAACTCGTGCTCACGTCGATGCCGGATGCGCAGGCGCGCCCAAGGGTCGCAGCGGCAGGGCACGCCGTTCAAGCGCCGCGGACCGGCGGCGCCGGCCGATCCCCGCTGTCCGCGTGTCCGGACGTCCCGGCCGGACAGCGGCACCGCGCCCGTGATCCGCATATAAATACATCAATATCAATTACTTGTTTGTTGGCATTGCTCTTGCTTGGGGCCGGGTGTGGCGGTCAACCGACCGCGGGAGGCCAGAATGATTCGTGACACATCAGCTCAGGACCGGGTGATGGCCGCAGTACCCCAGCGGCGCCGGATGTTCGTCTGGGTCGGCATCGGTGCGGCGGCGGTGGTGGGGCTCGCCCTGCTGGTACCGACCGTGGCGCGCCTGTTCTCGGCCGATTCGGCCGCCAGCATCAGCCGGCTGCGGATCGCCGAGGTGACGCGCGGGACGCTGACCCGCGACGTCTCGGTGCAGGGCCGCATCGTCGCGGCGGTCAGCCCGACGCTGTACGCGCGCACCGCCGGTACCGTCAACCTGATCGCCCAGGCCGGCGACCAGGTCAAGAAGGGCGACGTGCTGGCCGAGATCGACAGCCCCGAGCTCAGCAACCGCCTGCAGCAGGAGCAGGCCACCCTGCAGAGCCTGGATCTGGACGTGCAGCGCGCCAGCCTCGACCACCGCAAGCAGGCGCTGGCCGCCAAGAAGCTGCTCGACCAGGCCAAGATCGACCGCCAGACCGCGGCGCGCGACGTGGAGCGCACCGAGAAGGCCTGGAAGGCCGGCGCGATGCCCGAGCTGGACGTGCTGCGCGGCAAGGACGCGCTGGCCAAGGCCGACATCGACGTGGCCAATGCCGAGCAGGACATGAAGCTCGACATCGAGACGCTCGACTTCGACCTCAAGTCCAAGCGCCTGGCGCTGGATCGCCAGCGGCTGCTGACCGTCGACCTGCAGCGCCAGGTGGACGAGCTGAAGATGCGCTCGCCGGTGGACGGTCAGGTCGGCCAGCTGATCGCCCAGCAGCGCGCCAACGTGGCCGCCAGCGCACCGATCCTGACCGTGGTCGACCTGACTGCGCTGGAGGTCGAGGTGCAGGTGCCGGAGGTGTTCGCGCACGACCTGGCGATCGGCATGCCGGCCGAGATCCAGGACAACAGCGGCAAGTACACGGGCGAGATCCGCGCGGTGTCGCCGGAAGTCATCGACGGCCAGGTCACCGGCCGCATCCGCTTCGGCGACAGCAAGCCGGCCGGGCTGCGCCAGAACCAGCGCCTGACCACGCGCATCCTGATGGATTCGCGCCCCGATGTGCTGATGGTCGAGCGCGGTCCGTTCCTCGACGCCGGTGCCGGTCGTGTCGCCTACCGGGTGCGCGACGACATGGCCGAGCGGGTCGCGATCCAGGTCGGCGCGACCAGCCTCAATGCCGTGGAGATCGTCAGCGGCCTCGCCCAGGGCGACCGCATCGTGATCTCCGGCACCGACCAGTTCAACGGCGCGCAGCGGATCGCCCTCTCGCGCTGACACCTCTTTGCACCCGCCGGCGCACCTGCGCCGGCGGATCGTCCCTCTCCCCGCCCCGGCCGCCCCGCGTCCACCCCAGGAAACCGCCATGCTGAAGATGACCCACCTGCAGAAGGTCTACCGTACCCACCTGATCGAGACGCACGCCTTGCGCGACTTCTCCATCCACGTCCGCGCCGGCGAGTTCGTCGCGGTGACCGGTCCGTCCGGCTCGGGCAAGACGACCTTCCTCAACATCGCCGGCCTGCTGGAGGAATTCACCGGCGGCGAGTACTGGCTCGACGGCGTGGACGTGCGCGGCCTGGACGACAACGCGCGCTCGAAGCTGCGCAACGAGAAGATCGGCTTCATCTTCCAGAGCTTCAACCTGATCCCCGACCTGAATCTCTTCGACAACGTCGACGTGCCGCTGCGCTATCGCGGCTTCCCGGCGGCCGAGCGCAAGCGTCGCATCGAGGAGTCCCTGGGCCGCGTGGGCCTGTCCTCGCGCATGAAGCACTACCCCTCGGAGCTGTCCGGCGGCCAGCAGCAGCGCGTGGCGATCGCGCGTGCGCTGGCCGGCTCGCCGCGCCTGCTGATGGCCGACGAGCCGACCGGCAACCTCGATTCGCTGATGGCGCGCGGCGTCATGGAACTGCTCGAGGAGATCAACCGCCAAGGCACGACGATCGTCATGGTCACCCACGATCCGGAGCTGGCTGCGCGCGCGCAGCGCAACGTGCACGTCATGGACGGCCAGGTCACCGACCTCGGCGACGAGATCAGCCTGCGCCGGCACAAGGCGGCGGGCGCGTCCGATCACGCGGTCGCCGGCTGAGGAGACCCCGATGTTCAACTACTACCTGCAACTGGGCCTGCGCAGCCTGCGGCGCAACCCGATCCTGACCGCGCTGATGGTGCTGGGCATCGCGCTCGGCATCGGCGCCAGCATGACGACGCTGACCGTCTTCTACCTGATGGGCAGCGATCCGATTCCGTGGAAGAGCAGCAAGCTGCACTACGTGCAGCTGGACAACTGGAGCCCGGACGAGGGCGCCAATTCGGACAACCAGCCGCCCGACCAGGTCACCTACCGCGACGCGGTCGCGCTGATGGACGCCGGCAAGGCCGACAAGCAGGCGGCGATGTACAAGATCTCGCTGCCGGTGCAGCCGGAGAACCCGGACGTCAAGCCGTTCATGGCGCTCGGCCGCGCGACCTACGCCGATTTCTTCGGACTGTTCGAGCCGGCGTTCGCCTACGGCCAGGCCTGGGGCCGCGACCAGGACGCCCAGCACGCGCGCGTGATCGTGCTCAGCGACCAGACCAACGAGACGCTGTTCGGCGGCGGCGACAGCGTCGGCAAGAGCGTGCGCATGGACGGCGTGGACTACACGGTGGTCGGCGTCCTCAAGAAATGGGACCTGCGCGTCAAGTACTACGACCTGACCAACGGCGCGTTCAACAATCCCGAGGAATTCTTCATGCCGTTCACGACGGCGATCGACACCAAGCGCCGCTCGACCGGCAACAACAGCTGCTGGCGCTCGCCGGGGGCCGGCTGGGAGGCCTACCTCGACTCGGACTGCGTCTGGATCCAGATGTGGGTGCAGCTCGACTCGCCGGCACGCCAGGAGGAATACATGGCCTTCCTCAACAGCTACGTCGAGGAGCAGAAGAAGCTGGGCCGCTTCCCGCGCCCGCTCAACAACCGGCTGCCCGACGTCAAGCAGTGGATGACCGACCAGGAAGTGGTCTCGCGCGACGTGGAGGTGCAGGTCGGGCTGGCGTTCGCGTTCCTGATGGTGTGCCTGATCAACACGATCGGCCTGCTGCTGGCCAAGTTCACGCGCCGTGCCGGCGAGATCGGCCTGCGCCGCGCGCTCGGCGCCAGCCGGCGCCAGGTGTTCGCGCAGTTCCTGATCGAATCGGGCGTGGTGGGCCTGAGCGGCGGCCTGATCGGCCTGGCGCTGACCGGCCTGGGCCTGGTCGCGGTGCGCAGCCTCTACCAGCAGTACGCCAACGTCACGCACCTGGACTGGACGATGGTGTTGATGACGATCGGCCTGGCGATCCTCGCCGCGGTGCTCGCCGGCCTGTATCCGACCTGGCGTGCCTGCCGCGTGCAGCCCGCCGCGCAACTGAAGATGTAAGGGGAGCCAAGATCATGGAAATCCGTCCGATTCTCTCCGCGCTGATGCGCAGCAAGGTCTCGATGATCCTGATCGGCCTGCAGGTGGCGCTGACGCTGGCGATCGTCTGCAACGCGCTGTTCATCATCGGCCAGCGCCTGGACCTCATGAACCGCCCCAGCGGCATGAACGAGGCCGACACCTTCACGATCGGCAGCATCGGCTTCGGCCAGGGCTTCGACGTGCGCTCGACGATCACCGCCGACCTCAACCTGCTGCGCGGCCTGCCGGGCGTCGCCGCGGCGACCACGACCAACGCGTTCCCGCTCAGCAACAGCGGCTGGAGCAGCGGCCTCAGTCTCGCGCCGGGGCAGCGCACGTCCACCGCCAACACGGCGTTCTACTTCGTCGACGAGCACGGCATCGCCGCATTCGGAACCCAGCTCGTCGCCGGGCGCGACTTCAAGGCCGAGGAGATCGGCTTCCGCACGCCCAACGACGAACAACTGCCGCGCGTGGCGATCATGACGCGGGCGCTGGCCAAGCTGATGTTCCCCGACGTCGCCGATCCGGTCGGCAAGTCGTTCTACTTCGGCGGCGACGATGACGCCGAGCCGGCCACCGTCATCGGCATCATCGACCACCTGCAGGCGCCGTGGGTCGGCTCCAGCATCGTCGACAACGCGCTGCTGCTGCCGTCGGTGCTGACCGGCGGCAGCTCGGCGAGCTACCTGATCCGCACCGAGCCCGGACGCCGCGACGAGGTCATGAAGGCGGTCGAGGAGAAGCTGGGGACCGCCAACCGCAGCCGCATCGTCCGCGGCCTGCGCTCGATGGAGGACCGCCGCACCCAGGTCTACGCCGAGGACCGGGCGATGACGATCATCCTCGGCAGTGTCATCGTCGCGCTGCTGGGCATCACGGCGCTCGGCATCGTCGGCATGGCCAGCTTCTGGGTCGCCCAGCGCACGCGCCAGATCGGCACCCGCCGCGCCCTCGGCGCCACCCGCGGCGACATCCTGCGCTACTTCCAGACCGAGAACTTCATCATCACCACGCTCGGCCTGATCGTCGGCGGCGTGCTGGCGTACGCGTTCAGCCTGTGGCTGATGAACAGCTACCAGTCGCCGCGGCTGCCGTGGTACTACGTGCCGGTCGGCTTCCTCTGCCTCTGGCTGCTCGGCCAGCTGGCGGTGCTGGGACCGGCGTTGCGCGCGTCGCGCGTGCCGCCTGCCGTCGCCACGCGAAGCGTGTAAAAATGCAACCTTTCGGCGCTGCCCTGCATCTGTGTGGGGCATGCGCCGTCCGACCTCCCAGCGAAAGCCCATGCGCACCATCCTGGTGATCGACGACAACCCCGCGGTCGGGACGGCACTCGACGTCCTGTTCTCGCTGCGCGAGATCCGTACGCTGACCGCCTCGTCGCCCGGGCAGGGCCTGGCCCTGCTCGAGCGCGAGGCGATCGACCTGGTCGTTCAGGACATGAACTTCACCGCCGACACCACCTCCGGCGAGGAAGGCGTGGCGCTGTTCCGCGCGATCCGCGAACGCCATCCGGACCTGCCGATCATCCTGCTGACCGCCTGGACACGGCTGGAGACCGCGGTGGAGCTGGTCAAGGCCGGCGCGGCGGATTACCTGGGCAAGCCCTGGGACGACAACAAGCTGCTGGCGACCGCCGAGAACCTGCTGGAGCTGTCGGAGGCCACGCGCGAGGTGACGCGCCACCGCGACGAGCGGCGGCGGCGGCGGCGCCAGCTGGACGATCGCTACGACCTGCGCGGCATCGTCTACGCATCCACCGCGCTGGAGCGCACGATCGAGCTGGCCTGCCAGGTGGCGCGCGCCGACGTGCCGATCCTCATCACCGGCCCGAACGGCGCCGGCAAGGAGCGCATCGCCGAGATCGTGCAGGCCAATTCGGCCGCCAAGGACGGGCCATTCGTCACCGTCAACTGCGGCGCGCTGCCGTCCGAGCTGATCGAGGCGGAGCTGTTCGGCGCCGATCCTGGCGCCTACACCGGCGCCGCCAACCGCGCCCGCGAGGGCCGCTTCGAGGCGGCCGACGGCGGCACGCTGTTCCTCGACGAGATCGGCAACCTGCCGCTGGCCGGCCAGGCCAAGCTGCTGCGCGTGCTCGAGAGCGGCCAGTTCGAGCGCCTGGGGTCCAGCCGCACGCGCCAGGTCAAGGTGCGCGTGGTCAGCGCGACCAACGCCGACCTGCCGGCGATGATCCGCGAGGGCAAGTTCCGCGAGGACCTCTACTACCGCCTCAACGTCATCGAGCTGCGCGTGCCGCCGCTGGCCGAGCGCATCGACGACGTGCTGCCGCTGGCCGAGTCGTTCCTGGAAGGCCGGGCCGTGCTCGACGAGAGCGCGCGCACGGCGCTGACCGCCCATACCTGGCCCGGCAACGTGCGCGAGCTCAAGAACGCGATCCAGCGCGCCAGCCTGCTGTGCAGCAACGGCGTGGTGACCGCGCGCGACCTCGGCCTGGCGTCGGTGCGCGTGCCGGCCGGCCGCGCCGGGTCGGACGCCGAGCCCGATCGCGAGGCGATCGAGTCGGCCCTGCAGCGCGCGCGCGGCGTCATCAGCCAGGCAGCGGCCGAGCTGGGGCTGTCGCGGCAGGCGCTGTACCGGCGCATGGACAAGCTCGGCGTTGCCGCTGCGAGCGACGCCTGAGATTTCTCCGGTTCGGAGCCTCGGAGCGCTACGCGTCCCGCGGAAATTCTTGAGTCGCGGCCCCGGTCTCTGTCCGGACTCCTGCTTGCGAATCGGGCACCTGCGTGGTCGATTCGATTCGATTCGGCCTGCCGGCCGCTCATGGTCTGGCCGCGAGGCTGAACATTTTTTGGTTCTCCGCGCACTGGCGGAGTTGCTCGGCTTCTGCCCCTGCTTTGGTTTTGGCTTTGGTTTTGGCTTTGGCCCTTGGCTTTTTCGCCCTAAAGCGAGCCGAGCATCGGAGGGCGGCGAGGCCGCAGAGGCGCCCCGTGTCTGAGCGAAGCGAGTTGGGGCGCCGTGCCTCGTCGTCCGAGAAGCGCAGGGGACGCCGGGCAAAGGGCTTTTGGTTCCTTTTGGCCCGTGTATGGACTGGATACATGGGTAACAGATGTATCAGGACATAGGTTACACATTGGCCCTACCCGCCAGGGCCTTCGGTCAGGTCGATCAGTGCCACTCGGTGGTGGCAGAAGTAGAGGTTGAATCGGCCATCGATCTTCGGGTCGGGACGAATGGCGATGGGTAGATCGCGCAACGCCTTGGATACGCGCCAGATCTGTCCGCGAAAGCGCACCACACCATGGGCCTTGACCGTGACGACGGTGTCGCCGTCGCCATACTCGATGGGCGGCAGCGTGTCGGGGAAGGGACGTGGACTAGGCCGGTAGCGGCTGGCCGGGACCGCCATGCCCAGGGCTTGGTGCGGACGTTCGTGGTTATAGACGGTCCGCCAGTGGTCGAACGCGCGCTGTGCGTGGTCGAGGTCGGCGAAGACACGTCCTGCGAGCACTTCGGCTTTGAGCGTGCGGTGGAAGCGTTCGTCCTTCCCGTTGGTCTGCGGATGAGCCGGACGGCTGAAGCTCACCCGCACGCCTAGGCGCACGAGCCAGACCGTGAGGGCCGAAACGCCATGCCAGGCGCTGGGACTGCCCCAGGGTTGGCCGTTGTCCACATTGATGCGCTCAGGCAGTCCGTAGTGGCGGAACGCCGCCTCTAGTACCGGCTGCACCTGCGCGCGGCTCTGTCCTTGGCATGCGTGCAGCGCCATCGAATACCGGGCGTGATCGTCCAACACGGTGAGCGGATGGCAGCGCCGCTCGCGCAACGGAAAGTCGCCCTTGAAATCCATCTGCCACAGCGCGTTGGGCACCGGATGTTCGAAGCGGTGATAGCGCGCGCCTTCACCCGGGAGGGGCGCCTCGAGCTGCCCATGCCGGCGCAGGATGTGCGTGATGGTGCTCGGATGCGGGACAGCGAGGTAGCCCAGATGCCGCAGGCGTGCGGCGATCTTGCGTCCACCCCATACCGGGTGCGCCTGGCGTAGCGACAGCACCTGTGCTTCGAGGGCTGGGTCGGTCCGCCGAGGCGAGGTGTGCGGCCGGCGTGATCGATCGACCACCTCATCGCGCGCCAGCCATTTGTAGCCGGTCTTGCGGCTGATGCCGAACCGGCGGCACAGCTCGCTCAGTGGCACGCTCTGGCCCGCAGCCAGCGCTAGAAACTCGCGACGTTGTGACATGCAGGTGCTCTCCGTCCAAGGCATGGTGTTCCCCCGCGATCGACCTCGATCCGAGGGTGTTACCCATGTCCTGATACGTTTGTCACCTATGTGTGCCGTCCATACAGCCCGTCAAAAAATGTCCGGGAGACATTTTTGACATCGCGTCAGCGATGGCCCGGAGGGCGGCGGCCAGGGATGGCTGCCGCAAAAGGGACTCGGCCGCGCAGCGGACGAAAGCTATTGATCCTGCTACTGTTTTGCTCCGTGCCGGCAGTCCCTCAAAAGCCACGGCGGAAGATCAAAGCAAAAGCTTCCGCACGCTGCGCGCGCGGGTCACTTTTGTCTTGGCAAAAGTAACCAAAACCGTGGTCGCCGGCGCGAGCCGGCACGGCTGCGCCGCGCCGGTCCCCTGCGCTTCTCGGCCGGCCAGGCACGCTGCCCCAACTCGCTTCGCTCAGACACGGGGCAGCTCTGCGGCCTGGCCGACCTGCGATGCTCGGCTCGCTTTAGGCGCCAACAGCAACGGCAACAGCAACAGCGAGAGCAGCAGCGAGAGCAACAGCGAGAGCAACAGCGAGAGCAACAGCGGTTGCGATGAAAGCGGTAGCTGATTGATTCCTGCGGGGGGCGCAGAATCTGGAAAACTATCGAGCGCTCAGCGCGTGCCGATCTGCAGCTTGAGGCCGAGCGGCTTGAAGTAGTCGGATTCCTGCTCGAGGTCGGCCCGCGTCAGCGGGTGCTGCTCGAGCCACAGCGACGGCAGGGTCAGCCGCAGCGAGCGCTCGCCGGCCTGCAGCAGCAGTCGCGGCAATGGCTCGTTGGTGCGGCCGCGGTGCAGCAGCACGGCCAGGCGGAGCAGGGCGGTCAGCCGGCGCGCGATCGTCTGCAGGCGCTCGGGCAGCGCCTCGAAGCCGCCGCGGTGCGGCCGTCGGCGCTGCGAGCGCAGGATCGTCTCCAGCAGCTGCTGGCCCTGCTGGCTGAAGCCGGCCAGGTCCGAATGGGCGACGATGTAGGCACCGTGCACGTGGTGCTGGCTGTGCGCGATCGCCAGGCCGATCTCGTGGATGTCCGCGCACCAGCCCAGCACGTCGCGGTCGATCGGCTCCAGCTGCCAGTCGGCGGCGGCCTGGTCGAACAGGATCAGCGCCGTCTCGCGCACGCGTGCCGCTTGCGAGCGGTCGACCGCGTAGCGCTCGACCAGGGCCGCGATCGCGCCGCTGCGCGGGTCGCGATGCATCGCGCGGCCGAGCATGTCGTAGAGCAGGCCCTCGCGCATCGAGGTCTCGCACACGCCCATCTGGACGACGCCGAGTGCGGCGAAGACCGATTCGAGGATCACCACGCCGCCGGCGATGACCTGCGCCCGTTCCTCGCTGAGGCCCGGCAGGTTGAGCGCCTGGATGCTGCCGGCGGCGATCAGCGCGTCGCGCAGACGCTCGAGCGAGTCGAAACTGATGCCGGCATCGGACCAGCGGTTGGCCTGGACGATGCTGCCGATGGCGCGCACGGTGCCGGACGAGCCGAACGCCTCGGCCCAGCCGCGGCTGCGGTAGTCGGCGGCGAACTGCTGCAGTTCGACGCCGATCTCGGTGGCCGCCTGCCGCCAGCGCTTGGGAGTGAGCTTGCCGTCCTCGAAGAAGCGGCGGGTGCTGGCGACGCAGCCGACCTGGATGCTCTCGCGCTCCAGCGCCTCGAAGTCCTGGCCGATGATGAACTCGGTGCTGCCGCCGCCGATGTCGACGATCAGGCGCCGCTGCTTGCCGCGCGGCAGCCCGTTGGCCACGCCAAGGTAGATCAGGCGCGCCTCCTCGCGGCCGGAGACGATCTCGATCGGGTGGCCGAGCGCGGTCTCGGCCGGCAGCAGGAAGGCCTGCGGGTTGGCCAGCTGGCGCACCGCGTTGGTCGCCACGGCGTGCACCCGGCTGTGCGGCAGCCCGCGCAGCCGCTGGCCGAACTGCGCCAGGCAGGCCAGCGCGCGCTGGCGCTGCGTCGTCGCGAGGCTGCCGTCGGGTCCCAGGCCCATGGCCAGGCGGACGCTGTCGCGCAGGCGGTCGATCACGCGCAGCTCGCCGTGCTCGTAGCGCGCAACGATCATGTGGAAACTGTTGGAGCCGATGTCCACGGCAGCCAGCAGTTCCCCGTTGCGGATTTCGTTGGCGTCGGTCACGCGGCTGGAGGGGCGGGGGATCGGTGCCGATTGTGGCAGACCGGCCGGCGGCTGTGCATGCCGCCGGCGGGCGCGGACGAGCACGGGCGCTGCGGCCGTCAGCCGCAGATCTTGGCCAGCAGCGACTGCTGGGCCGAATGCGGCATGTCCTCGCCCGGCGCGATCCGCTCGTAGCTGCCGTTGGGCAGCAGGCGCCAGGCCTGCTGGTTGTCGGCCAGGTAGTTGGTCAGGGCCTCGTCGTACACCCGGTGGGCGATGGCCGGATCCAGCAGCGGGAAGCAGGTCTCGACGCGGCGCAGCAGGTTGCGCTCCATCCAGTCGGCGCTGGAGCACCAGATCTCCGGCTCGTCGCCGTTCTGGAACCAGTACACGCGGCTGTGTTCGAGGAAGCGGCCGACGATCGAGCGTACGCGGATGTTCTCGGAGATGCCCGGCAGGCCCGGGCGCAGCGTGCAGGCGCCGCGCACGATCAGGTCGATCTGCACGCCGGCGCGCGAGGCGCGGTAGAGCAGCTCGATGACGTCCTCTTCGTTGAGCGCGTTGATCTTGGCGATGATCCGCGCCGGCCGGCCGGCCTCGGCGTGGTCGATCTCGCGCTGGATGCGGGCGATGATGCCGGTGTGCAGCGTGAACGGCGAGTGCAGCAGGCGCTTGAGCTTGACGATGGTGCCGAGCCCGGACAGCTGCAGGAACAACTGGTGCGCATCCTCGCCGATGTCCGGGTGCGCGGTCATCAGGCCGAAATCGGTGTAGATGCGCGAGGTCATCTGGTGGTAGTTGCCGGTGGCCAGGTGCACGTAGCGCCGCAGCGCGCCGCGTTCGCGGCGGACCACCAGCAGCATCTTGGCGTGGGTCTTGTAGCCGACCACGCCGTAGACCACCTGCACGCCGACCTCCTGCAGGCGGTTGGCCAGCTTGAGGTTGGCCTCCTCGTCGAAGCGCGCGCGCAGCTCGACGACGACCGTCACGTCCTTGCCGTTGCGTGCCGCCTCGATCAGGTGGTCGACGATCGGCGAGTTGTTGCCGACCCGGTACAGCGTCTGCTTGATCGCCAGCACGTCCGGATCGGTGCTGGCCTGGCGCAGCAGTTCGAGCACGGTCGAGAACGACTCGAACGGGTGGTGCAGCAGGATGTCGCGCTCGCGGATCGCGTCGAACAGGCTGCGCTCCTCGGTGACGGTCTTGCTGACGCGCTGGACGAACGTCGGGAACTTGAGGTCCGGCCGGTCGACCTGGTCGTAGATCGCCGTGATGCGGCTGACGTTGACTGGGCCGCCGCAACGGTAGATGTCCTGTTCGGACAGCTCGAAGTTCTGCATGAGCATCCGCGCGATCGGCTTCGGACACTGCTCGGTGATCTCCAGCCGCACCGGCTTGGCGTAGCCACGGATGTTGAGCTCGTCGCGCAACGCCAGGGCGAGGTTCTCCACGTCCTCCTCGTCGACGAACAGCTCGCTGTTGCGCGTCACGCGGAACTGGTACGCGCCGCGGACCTTCATGCCCGGGAACATCTCCTCCATGAACTCGTGCAGGATGCTCGACAGGAACACGAAGTCGTACGGCCGCTCGGCGACCTCCGACGGCAGCCGGATGATGCGCGGCAGCGAGCGCGGTGCGCGGACCAGGGCCATGTTGCCGTCGCGGCCGAACGCATCCTTGCCCTTGAGCACCACCGCCAGGTTCAGGCTCTTGTTGAGGATGCGCGGGAACGGATGCGCCGGGTCCAGGCCCAGCGGCGAGAGCACCGGCAGGATCTCGTTGCGGAAGTAGCCCTGCAGCCAGCTGCGCTGCTTGGCGTTCCAGGCGTCGCGGGCGACGAAGCGGATGCCTTCGGCGTCCAGCGACGGCAGCAGCACGTCGTTGAAGAAGTCGTACTGGGCCTTGACCAGGGCCAGCGTGCGCTCGCGGATGCGGGTCAGCACGTCGCTGGCGGACATGCCGTCCGGTCCGGGGCGTACGTCGCCGAAGGCGTGGTGGTGCTTGAGGATCGCCACGCGCACCTCGAAGAACTCGTCGAGGTTCGTGCACGAGATGCACAGGTAGCGCAGCCGTTCCAGCAGCGGCACGCTGGCGTCCTCGGCCTGCGCCAGTACGCGGAAGTTGAACTCGATCTGGGCCAGTTCGCGGTTGAGGTAGAGCCCGGGATCGGCCAGGTCCGGCGCGGCGGTCATCGACATGCTCATTCCAGTTGCAGGCGTTGTGCGTCCGCCTCGGTGGCGGCCAGCGGGATGAAACCCTCGCGGGCGACGATAGCCTGTCCTTCTGACGAAAGTATGTATTCGAGGAAGGCAGCCTGAAGCGCCGGCAGGGGACGGTGTGGAAGGCGGTTGTAGTAGAGGTACAGCGGCCGGGCCAGCGGGTAGCGGCCCGACCGCACGCCTTCGGCGTCGGCGGCCACGGCCTCGCCGGTGGCGGCGGCGAGCGCGAGCGGCTGCACGCGGGCGTTGACCATTCCGATCGGCGCGTAGCCGATCGCGGACGGGTTGCCCGCGACGGCGGCGATCGTGGCGCCGCTGCCGGGCCAGGCGACCACCGCGTTGCGGTAGTCGCCGCCGCAGAGCACGCGGTCGCGGAAGAACTGCGCCGTGCCGGAACCCTCGTTGCGGCCGATCGGAAGAACGGGCTGCTGCGCCAGCGCGCCGGTGCCGCCGAGCTGCGCCCAGGTGCGCAATGCGGGGCCGCCGCACCGCGGCTGCGCGGCATAGATGCCGTCGAGCTGGCCGAGCTCCAGCGTCCGCAGCGGGTTGTCGGGGTGGACGAAGACCACGATCGCGTCATGGGCGACCGCGATCCGCGACGGCCGATGGCCGTGGCGGCGCACGAACAGCGCCTCCTCGCCGGCGCTCATCGGCCGGCTCATCGGGCCGATGTCGGCGGCGCCCTCGACCAGGGCGAGCACCGCGCTGGTCGAGCCGAGTGCCTGCTCCTGGATGCGCACCGCCGGATGGGTGCTGGCGAAGCCGCGCGACCACTGCGCGATCAGCCCGCTGATCGTTTCCGATCCGGCGCTGGTCAGCGTGCCGCTGAGCGCTTCGGCGGCGTGGCCCGGGCCGGCGAGCGCCAGGCCGAGCAGCGACGTCCACACGCTGCGCATCACGCTTCTTCCGCCAGCGTCCGGGCCGGCAGCAGGCGCTCCGGGCCGAACACGCAGATGAAGCGGCTGCCGACCCCGACTTCGCTGCGGATGTCCAGCCGGGCCTGGTGCAGCTGCAGCACGTGCTTGACGATCGACAGGCCCAGGCCGGTACCGCCGCTCTCGCGCGAGCGGCTGGTGGAGACGCGGTAGAAGCGCTCGGTCAGCCGCGGCAGGTGCTGCGACGGGATGCCCGGGCCGGTGTCGATGACGGTCAGGCGCGCGCCGTCGGCGTCGCATTCCCAGCGCAGCACGATGCGGCCGCCGTCCGGCGTGTAGCGCACGGCGTTGCTGACCAGGTTGGAGAAGGCGCTGTGCAGGTCCTTGGTCGAGCCCTGCAGGTCCATGTCGCCGAGGCGCTCGAGCACGATCTCGTGACGGCCCTGGCTGAGCGCCGCCGCCTCGCGGCGCAGTGATTCGAGCAGTGCCGGCATGACCACGCGCTCGTCCGGCGTGCTCTGCTGCGCCTCCAGCCGTGACAGCGTCAGCAGGTCCTCGACGATCTGCGTCATCCGCCGCGACTGCATGCGCAGCTCGCGCAGGATCGGTTCGTACTCGGGCAGGCTCTCCGGCTCGATCATGTCCAGGTAGCCGTGCACGACGGTCAGCGGCGTGCGCAGCTCGTGCGAGACATTGGCGACGAAATCGCGGCGGACCTGCTCCAGCCGCTGCAACTGGCTGATGTCGCGGGCGACCAGCAGGCTGCGTCCGTCGGCGTAGGGGATGCGCCGCAGGCTCAGGCGGATGCGGTCGTCCACCGGCGAGGCGACGTCGGTCAGCGCCGGCTCGGCACCCTCGGCGAACCACTGCAGGATCCGCGGCGCCCGCAGCAGGTGGGTGATCTCGCCGCCCGGGTCATGGCGGGGGTCGAGGCCGAGCAGCTCGCGCGCGGCGGTGTTGAACCAGAGGATGCGGCGCTCCGGGTCCAGCACGACGACGCCGTCCGGCAGCGCCGAGGCACCGTCGCGGAACCCGCGCAACAGCTCCAGCAGCCGCCGGCGGGCCCCCCGGGTGGCCTGCTGGCGCTGGTACAGGCGCTGCCGGATGCGGCCCCAGATGTCGCGTTCGGAGGTGGGCTGCAGCAGGACCGTCGAATCGAGCAGGCGCCCCAGCCGCCGCAGCTGGACCAGCGTCAGCGCCAGCCAGCCGCCCACCGCGACCAGCCAGGCGGTGGGCAGGGCGCCGATCCACAGGCCGATCGCGGTGGCGACGGCGAGCAGGCCGGCCAGGCGCCACAGGCTCACTTGCCAGGCGCGGCTCAGCACGGGGGGAGGACTCCGCTCACGGAGGCGGCAGGGCCGGCATCGGAGCGCAGGTGCAACCGGGCCCGGTGGGCACGGCTACCGGCCGTGGAGGCGCGGAGCGACGGGACGGGGCGCCGCGCGGCCGATGCACTCACACGCTGGTGGAGAATCGGTAGCCGGCGCCGCGGACGGTCTGTACCAGCGCATCGTGACCGCTCGGTTCGAGCGTCTTGCGCAGGCGGCGGATGTGCACGTCGACCGTGCGTTCCTCGACGTAGACGCCGCCGCCCCAGACATGGTCGAGCAGCTGGCTGCGCGTATAGACGCGCTCGGCGTGGGTCATGAAGAAATGCAGCAGGCGGTATTCGGTCGGGCCGATCTGCAGCGGCTGGTCGCTGGCGTAGACGCGATGCGCGGCGCCGTCGATGCGCAGGCCGCCCAGCTCGATCACGCCCTCGACGTCCTCGCCGTGCGTGCGGCGCATCACTGCGCGGATGCGCGCGACCAGCTCGCGGGTCGAGAACGGCTTGACGACGTAGTCGTCGACGCCGGCGTCCAGGCCGCTGACGCGGTCGGTCTCCTCGCCGCGCGCGGTGAGCATGATGATCGGCACCTCGCGCGTCAGCTCGTCCTTGCGCAGCCGGCGGGCCAGGTCCAGGCCGCTGATGCCGGGCAGCATCCAGTCCAGCAGGATCAGGTCCGGGATGCGCTCGCCGATGGCGCTCTGGGCGGTGCGGGCATCGGTGGCGTGCATGGCGTCCATTCCGGCCTTGCGCAATGCGAAGGCGACCATGTCGCGGATGGCGGGTTCGTCTTCGACGATCAGGATGTTCTTCTGCACGTTTCGCTGCCGGAGGCTGCCGGAATCGGCATTCATGACGCGATTATTGCAACGGGAAACTGTTACGGCGCGATGACAGCGGCTGCTCGGGCCGCGAAACCGACAGCGCCGGCTCGGTCAGCGAGCCCTGCTGGGGGTCGCCGGGCTTGGTGCCGCGGCGGCGCAGTTCCAGCACCAGCGGGGTCATCGCGGTGATCCGCGCCTCGACCCGCGCGCGCTGGTAGTAGTCGAGGTCGTCCTGCTTGGTCAGCGCCTTGAGCTGGTTCAGGGCGTCCTCGGCGCGGCCCTTGAGCCAGGCCGCCTCGGCATAGGCCTCCGCCGCCCGGACCTTGTCGCCGGCCAGCTCGCTGGCGCGCGCGAAGCTGGTCTGCAGGTCCGGATCGTCGCTGTAGCTGTCCAGCAGCGGGCGCAGCAGGTTCTGGGCATCACGCGCGCTCTTGGGCTGGCCGCGTGACAGCAGCGAGTCGGCATAGGCCAGGCTGATCGCGCGGTTGCCCGGGAAGTCCTCGTGCAGGTCCGAATAGCGCCGCTCCGCCTCGGCGTGGCGGCCGGCATGGTCCTCGGCGGCGGCCAGCGCCAGCTGGAACGTCGCCTGGCCGGGATGGCGTTCGGCCAGGCGGGTCAGTTCCTCGACGGCGCGGTCGAGCTGGCGGGCCCGGGTCAGCGCGAGGCCGTAGCCGTAGCGGTTGGACGGCGTGTCGAACGCCGGGTCGGCCTTCAGGGTATCGGCGTAGTAGCCGACCATCGCGGCCGGGGAGCGGGCCGTGAGGACGCGCACGCGCTCGCGCATCAGCAGGAAGGTGTCGCGCGACCCGCTGCGGTCCAGGCGCGACAGGTTCGCGCTGATGGCGCCGGGCGCGGTCGAGGCGACCGACGGCGCGGGCAGCGCGAACGGGTTCTTGACCGGCGCGGCCGGCAGGGCCGCACCCTGGGGCTTGCCGCCGCCGGACGACTCCCCGACGCAGCGATCGAGCACGCCGTTCACGTAGCCGCAGGTGGTCATCTGCGCCGCCCGGGCCTTCGCGTCGGCGATGCGGTTGGTGTCGACCGGATGGGTACGCAGGAACTCGGGCACGTCGATGCCGTTGACGCGCATCGTGCGTCCGAGCGTGGCGAAGGTGTCGGCCATCGCGACGGGGTCGAAGTCGGCGCGTGCCAGGGTCTGGATGCCGATGCGGTCGGCCTCGATCTCGTCCTTGCGCGTGAAGTTGATCTGGCGCTGCTGCATCAGCGCGGTGCCGCTCATCAGGGCGGCCGGGGCGGTGTCGTCGCCGCGGCCGGCACCGGCGATCATCAGGCCGAGCATGGCCAGTGTGATCGGGATGCTCGACTTCTTCATGTCCTCGTAGGCGCGCAGCAGGTGCTGCTGGGTGACGTGCGCGATTTCGTGCGCGACGACCGCGGCGAACTCGTCCTCGCGGTTCATCGCGGTGATCAGGCCGGCGTTGGCGCCGATGTAGCCACCCGGCGCGGCGAACGCGTTGATGTCGTTGTCGCGCACGATGAAGAACGTGAACGACAGGTCCGGGCGGTCGCTCTGCGCGACCAGGCGATGGCCGAGGCCGTCGAGGTAGTCGTTGAGCAGGGGATCGTCGAGGATGTAGTTCATCGCCCGCATCTCGTGCAGCATGCTGGCGCCGTACTCCTGCATCTCGCGGGGCATCGCCAGCTCGCCGGCGGAACTGCCGATGTCCGGCAGCCTGATGCCGGGATCCTGCGCGCCGGCCAGGCCCGCGCAGGTGGCGAGCAAGGCGACCGGTAGCCAGTTGATTTTGCTCATGGTGAGCACGACCATGCGAAGCGGTGGGAAGCGGCGCGAAGCCTGGGCCGCGTGAGACCACCATAGCGCAGCGAGGTTCCCCCTGCCACCGTGCCCCGGTGGCGGACAGCGGGGATTCATTTGGAATCGACGATGACCGACGTGGAAATCTATTCGACCGCGATCTGCCCGTACTGCGTCGCCGCCAAGCAGTTCCTCGACCGCAAGGGACTGGGCTACCGCGAGGTGCGGATCGATACCGACCCGGCCGAGCGCGACCGCATGCTCCAGCGCAGCGGCGGCCGGCGCACCGTGCCGCAGATCTTCGTCAACGGCACCCATGTCGGCGGATTCGACGACCTGGTCGCGGCGGATCGCTCGGGCCGCCTGGCGCACCTGATCGGCGAATGAGGCGGTACCGGTCCGGCGGCCGGGTTCAGTCGGCGATCCGGACCAGGCGCGTGCGCCCGCCGGTGGCGGTGCGTCCTTCCAGGCGATCGATGCCGATCCGGTCGAACACCGCGACCACCTTCGAGCCGCCCTGGAAGAGTGTGCAGATGGCCGGCGGCAGATCGGCCGGCTGCGGGGCGATGCGGCAGGTCAGCGTGACGCCCGCCCTGGAATCCTCGAGCCGGAAGCTGTCGCCGTCCTCGCTGCCCGACGGGGTCAGTTCGAGCAATGGCGCGTAGTCGCGGTCGCCATCGTCGACCTGGACCCAGCGCCCGCTCCAGCCGCGTCCCGGCTCGGGACCGGCGAAGGCCGTGCGTTGCAGCAGCAGTGGCCGCACGTCGATCGCATCGGCCGAGCCGGTCGCCGACGGCCGCACCAGCCAGGCGCGTGCCTGCGCCGGGCCGGTGAACTCGATCAGCAGCTCCGGTCCGATCTCGGCCACCGGGTGCGCCGGCGCCTCGCCGAACAGGTCCTCGCCATTGCGCAGCCGGACCAGCGGAATGCGGGCGGTGCGCTGGTCGAGGCGGGCGCTGCCGAAGAACCAGGTCGGCGCGCCGCCGGCGTCGAAGCCGAACAGGCCGGCCGCCAGCTGGTCGCCCTGCCGTTCCAGGCTGATGCCGCTGCCGGCCAGGGCCGGCACGTGGTCGTCGCCCAGGGCGGCCGACCACCAGAAGCCGTTCTCGACCGCCGGGGCCGGCTCGTTCTCGGTGGCGTCCAGCAGGTCGATCCGATGCAGGTGAGGTGTCTCGGTGCCACGCGCCAGGTGGACGCGCACGGCATAGACGCGCGGCGGAAGGTGCAGCAGGCCGGCCTGCAGCGCCGGATTGGCGCGCTGCTCGTACGGCGTGGCCCCGGCGCGGCAGTCCAGCGTCGCGGTGCGCGCGACGACGTCGATCTCGCCGCCGGCGAGGCGCACGCTCTGGATCTTCGGGACGCAGCTGTCGGGCCAGGTGCCGTGCATGCGCAGCAGCGGCGCCAGCATCGGCGAGCTGCTGCCGGGCGCTTCCAGGTCCAGCGTCATCGGCTCGGCCGCGGTCGCGTCGACGGGCGCCGCCGTGGCCGCGTGCGCCAGCGCGATCACGCAGGCGAGGACCTGCGCGCATCGGCACAGTGTTCGGAAAACGCTCATTCCGCGATAATGCGCGTCTGCGCACGGCACCTGCAAGTGTCGGCCCCTTCTGAATTTCCCTTCCCTTGTTGCAGGAGTCTCAAATCCGATGAACGACACGATCGCGGTCATCCGCGGCGATGGCATTGGTCCTGAAATCATGGATGCCACGCTGGAAGTCATCGACGCGCTGGGCGTCGGTCTCCGCTACGACTTCGTCGAGGCCGGCCTGGCCGCACAGGAGGCGTCCGGCGAACTGCTGCCGCAGGCCACGCTCGATGCGATCGCCCGCCACCGGGTCGCGCTGAAGGGACCGCTGACGACGCCGATCGGCGGTGGCTTCAGCTCACTGAACGTCGAGCTGCGCCGCCGCTTCGACCTGTACGCCAACGTGCGCCCGGCGATCACGATTCCCGGCACCCGCGCGCGCTACGACGGCATCGACATCATCACCGTCCGCGAGAACACCGAAGGCGCCTACGGCGCCGAGGGCCAGACCCTGTCGGACGACGGCCAGACCGCGCACGGCGTCATCAAGATCACCCGCCACGGCTCCGAGCGCATCATCCGCTACGCCTTCGACCTGGCGCGGCGCGAGCGGCGCAAGAAGGTCACCCTGGTGCACAAGGCCAACATCATGAAGACGACGTCCGGCCTGTTCCTCAAGGTCGGCCGCGAGGTGGCGGCCGAGTACCCGGACATCGCCTGCAACGAGATGATCGTCGACAACACCTGCATGCAGCTGGTGATGAACCCGCAGCAGTTCGACGTGATCGTGACCACCAACCTGTTCGGCGACATCATCTCGGACCTGTGCGCCGGGCTGGTCGGCGGCCTCGGGCTGGCACCCGGCGCCAACATCGGCACCGATGCCGCGATCTTCGAGGCGGTCCACGGCTCGGCGCCGGACATCGCGGGGAAGGGCATCGCCAATCCCTGCGCGCTGCTGCTCGGGGCGGTGCAGATGCTGGGTCACCTGGGCCTGATCGAAGCGGCCCAGCGCGTGCGTGACGCGATCCGCGAGACGATCCACGCGCAGGACCACCTGACGCCGGACCTCGGCGGCGGCGCCAGCACGCGCGAGTTCGCCAAGGCGATCGCGGCGCGCGCGGCGGGCTGATCCGCTGCCGGCCCAGGGCCGGCCTTTCCCGTCGAGGGGCCGGCGACGGGCGGGCCGGTCCGGCCCGCCCGCGCTCGACGCGGCGGCGCGTCAGTTGCCGCCGTTCGGCAGTGTCAGCAGCGTGATCGGTGCGCCGCTGCGCGAGAACGTATAGCCCGACCCGGGGAAGGTCACCGTGAAGCTCGCGCGGTTGACGCCGGTTGGCTGGCCGCCGACCGTCGCCTCGGTCAGGGTCAGGCTGAACGTGCCGATCGTCGCGTAGGTCACCGGTACCGGCGTGCAGGTGCGGCAGTAGCCGTTGACGGTATAGACCGTCGTGGTGCCGCCCGAGGCGAAGCTCTCGAAGTCCGCACCGGCCCAGCGCAGCGTTCCGCTGGCGTCCGCCGGGTAGTAGAGCAGGTTGGGCGTGTAGGGGCCGCGGCCGTCCTGGCGCACCATCTGCGTGCCGATGCCCCAGCCGCTGTCCGTGCCGCCGTACCACTGGCCGCTGAGGTTCGGTGTCGGGTGCGAGGACGGCAGCACCAGCGGCTCGACGCACCACTGCCCGCGGGTCGCGCCGACCCGCCAGCTCATGACGCCCAGCTGCGCGGCGGCACGCGCCACGTTGCGGCAGGCCGGGGACGCCGCCGCGCTGTTGAAGTCGATGACCAGGTCGCCGCCGACGCTCGGGTCCAGCACCGAGGTGCGGCTGGCGGCGTCGTAGCGCATCCGCTGCATGCCGTTGCCGTTCTGGTCGCGGCCGCCGACGAACACGCCGTCGACGAGATTGCCGGTCGAGATGAAGATCTCCGGTTTGCCGGCGGCGTCGAAGGTGTAGAAGATCACGTTGTAGACGTCGCCGGCATTGGCGTCGCGGCGGGCCAGTTGCAGGTCGATGCCGTGGCCGGCGCGGCTGCGGTCGAACCACCAGCTCGAGATCGGCGCCGTGAACGCCGGCGGCGCGGCGGCGGCGTCGCTCCAGCCGACGGCGTCGAGCATCGGCTTGGCCAGGCCCAGCGTGCGCGGACCGGGGACCTGGTAGCTCGCGTTCATCAGGTCGCCGGCCTGGACCAGGTGGGACAGGGTGGAACCGCCCTGCGGCGTGCACGGCGACCCGGTGCAGGGCGCGTAGAGCATCGGCAGGTTGAACGGCGGCGTCTGCTGCCTGAGGGTGTTCAGCGGCGAGGCGACCGCCGCCGGTCCCCACCAGCGCAGGCCGTTGCCGGACACCAACGCGGCAGCGCGCTCGGCGTCGCTGGTCTGCGGATCGAGGAACGGCTTCCAGCTGGCGGCCGTCGTGTTGAGGATCGCTGCGTTCTCGCCGTAGACGTCGTTGTAGCCGGTGCCCGAATAGCCGCTGGCGCCTTCGCCGGAGAAGCGCGCGCCGAGCGGCGCCGGATCGGTGCTGTCGATGTTCACCAGGCCGATGAAGCCCAGGCCGTGCGCGATCTCGTGCATCGCGATCGAGATGAAGTCGAAATTGCTGCCGCTGGCGGCCGGGGTATAGCCGTAGTCGAACGTGCGGCCGCCGAGGACGTCGCTGGCACCGATCCTTGCGTTGAACGTCGCGACGATGTCCGGCTGCGAGCACGAGCCGCCGACGACGCCGCAGGAGCGCGTGCCGGCCAGCCGGGCCGCGGCGGCGATCGAGTACCAGCTGTAGCCGTTCGGCAGCCACGGCGCCGGCGCGTCGATGTCGTGCAGCGTGAGATTGCTCGGGCCGGCCTGGGCCAGTATCGCGCGTGTCGCGCTGGCTTCGAGGTCGCGCCAGCAGGCGCGGATGCGGATCGGCGAGGGCGTCTTGATCTGCGCCGCCAGCAGCTCGGAGGCGCGCTGCAAGGCGTTGCGCCGCTGCTGGCCGAGCGTGGTGCCCGGATTGCCGCCGGTCGGCGTGGCCGGGGTGGAGTCGTTCCACGGCGCGCCGTTGCAGGTGCCGCTGGTGGTGGTCGGGAACTCGAGCTGGATGCCGCCGTCCGTCGGCGAGGCTTCGATCGAGGCGGTCAGGCTGATCTGGGTCGACGGCTGCGACAGGTTGACGACAGCGATGTACCAGCGCCCCGGTTGCAGTGGCTGGCGGCTGGAGCGGCGCACGACGACCGATTCGGTCGAGGTGCCGCTGACCGAAGCGTAGTGCGCGTAGCGCTGGAACAGTTCGAAATACGCGTTGGCGCCGTGCAGCGTGCGATCGGCGAACGGCGTGTCGTAGCGCACGAACAGGTCGGCATCGGCTGCGCCGGTCCCGCTGAACTGGATCTTGAGCTGGGCGTTCTGGCCGATGTTGGCCGGGACGTCGATGTAGTACGACGTCGTGAAGGTCTGTCCCTGCAGCGTGAACGCCGCCGGCGTGCCGGACGCCAGGGGAATCGTCGGCGCGGCGAGGACGGCGGGCGCAACGAGCGCGAGGCTCAGTGCGAGACGGCTGGCGAGGCGGCGGGCGCGGCTCATTCGGACTGCTCCGCAGCGGCCTGGGCGCGGCGCCGCTCGGCGCGTTCGAGGAAGGTCGGGCGGGCGTCCAGGTTCGGGATGTCGCGGCACTGGATCGCGACGGTGCCGTCCGCTTCGAGAGTCGCCACCGTGCCGGCCAGCTGCGGCGGCGGCACGGCGAGCGGCGCAGCCGCCTTGGCCGGCGCCGTCCCGGCCTCGAGGGCCGGTGCCGCGGCCAGCGGCAGCGCCTGCGGCTCGGCGGCGAGTGCGCAGGCCGGTCCGAGCAGCAGTGTCAGCAGCCAGGACGGGCGCAGGAAAGCCGGGATGGAAGAGGGCATTGTGGGATCTCCTTGCTGGAATCCGCCGGGGCGGCACGACGGACCGATCATAAGCCGATCAGTGGCGCGGGAGGGCCTGCACGGCATGGTCCAGGACGACCAGCGGACCACGCCCCGGGCGATAGCCGCTCCGCAGCGCGCGGTGCACGTAGTCGATCGCGTCCGCCACCGCGGTGGCGAGCGGTTGCCCGCGCGCGAGGCCGGCCGCGGCGGCGGCGGCCAGCGTGCAGCCGGTGCCGTGGCCCTCGCCGGGCAGGCGCGGGTGCTCGAACCAGTGCTCGCCGGCGGCGTCGAGCAGCAGGTCGGCGACCTTCCGGCCCGGTCGATGGCCGCCCTTGAGCAGCACCGCCGGGCAGCCCAGCGCGCGCAGGTCGTGCGCGGCCTGGCGCATGCCGGCGCGGTCGCGGATCGTGCGGCCCAGCAGGCGCTCGGCTTCGGGCAGGTTCGGGGTGACCAGGGTGGCGCGCGCCAGCAGGTGGCGCCGCAGCGCGGCGACGATGTTCGCCGCGGCCAGCGTCGCGCCGCTGGTCGCGATCATCACCGGATCGAGCACGACCGGCACGTGCGGATGTTCGGCCAGCGCCTGGCCGACGAGGCGCGCCGCCGTGGTGGTGCCGAGCATGCCGATCTTGACGGCGGCGACCCGGAAGTCCGCGAACACCGCGTCGATCTGTCCGCGCAGCAGCCGGGCCGAGACCTGCTGGATCCCGGTGACGGCGCGCGTGTTCTGGGCCGTGATGGCGGTGATCGCGCACAGGCCGTGGGTACCGAAGGCGGAGAAGGTCGCCAGGTCCGCCTGGATGCCGGCGCCGCCTCCGGAATCGGAGCCGGCGATCGTCAGGACGGCGGGAGGGGCGGGCGGGAATCGATGGGTCATCGTGGTGTTGTATTTTGGCAACGAAAGGTGCGGGGCATTGTGCCCGGATCGGCGGTCCGTGCCGGGTCCGGGCGATTTATCACAGGTGCTCAACGGGTTCCGGCGGCAGCACGGGTGTTGCGTGCTTGACACGCTGTTGCGTTTTTCCCATAATCGGCTCGCTTCACGCGGCAACAGCACAGCACTCAACACTCCAGGGACCGCAGCACAGGGCAATGCAGCGGGCATCATCAGCGACTACAGGCAGATTGGCGGGAGCGCTCAGTATCGTACTGGCGCTCCCCCTTTCTTTTGCGCAGGCGGCGCCGTCGAGTGAATCGGCGCAGGCGCGTGGAGCCGGCCCTGCCGATTCCGCGCTCGATCGCTGGCGCAGCTATGCCTTTGCGAGTGTAACGCCGCGCTTCGCCTGGGCCTTGCTCCCGGCTACCGAAGCCATGATTCCGAAAGTGACCGACGCGCTGGTGACCGCGCGCCCGTCCCTGTTCCCGTCGCTGGTGGCCGATGCGCCGGCAGCGGCACGCCTTTCGCTCTCGATCGCCAGCGGCAACGTATCGGAGACCGCCGCACGGCCGACCCCGGCCGGGCAGCGTCTGTTCGAACTGCCGCAGCCGGGGCTCGAGCGCACGGTCGTCGCGCCGTCGATGACGTTCCGGTTCGGCGCCGATGGGGCGCTGGGCGTTTCGGCGCTGCTGGCCTACCAGCGGTTCGCGAGCCTCGGGCTCGGCGTGGTCGACTGGCAGAGCCAGTACCGTCCGCCGAGCTGGGCCGCCAGCGAGACCTCGTCCGGTACCGGTGTTCGTTTCGACGTGGCCTACCGGCTCGGCGAGCGCTTCGAATGGAGCGGCGGCTACCAGTCGCGCGTCAACATGGACGCGTTCTCGAACTACCGCGGCGTCTATTCCGACCCGGGCCAGTTCGACATCCCGGCGCAGGCCAACCTCGGGCTGTCCTATGCCTTGGTGCCTTCGCTGACGTTCGACCTCGGCGTCGACCGCATCATGTACAGCGGCGTCACGCCGTTCACCAGCAACGGCCTGCCCAATCGCGTGCTGGCCCTGCTCGGCGACGGGCTCAGCCCGACGTTCGCGTGGCGCGACCTGACCGTCTACAGCGTGGGTTCCACCTGGCGCAACCGCTCGTTCGGCGACCTGCAGCTTCGCTACACCACGCGCCAGCAGCCCGAGCCGACCTCCGAGCTGCTGCGCCGCGCCCTGGCCCCCGACGTCGCCGACTACGCGGTCTCGCTCGGCTGGTCGCGGCCGACCGGCCGCAGTGCGCGCATGACGGTGCTGGCCAACTACGCGCCGCAGCCGTACATCCTCGGCCTGCCGACGCACCGCACGCCGTCCTCGGCGAGCCGCGTCGAGTTCGAAGCGCTCTGGGCACTGAGTTTCTGATCGCCCCGGCGTCGCCGCGACGCCTCCCGGCCTGATCGCCGGCTTCCGGTCCCCCCGTTTCCGAGGCGCCGCGCCATCCCTGGCGTTCGTCGCTGTGCCCGCCGCGGCGGCCGGTCTGCGGCCGCGCGCGGACCGTCAGAGCATTTCCGAGGCGCGATCGGCCAGGCGCGACCGCTCGCCGCGGCGCAGCGTGATGTGGCCGCTGTGCTCCCAGGTCTTGAAGCGGTCCACCGTGTAGGTGAGGCCCGAGGTGGTCTCGGTCAGGTACGGGGTGTCGATCTGCTCGACGTTGCCGAGGCAGATCATCTTGCAGCCGGGGCCGGCCCGCGTGATCAGCGTCTTCATCTGCTTGGGCGTCAGGTTCTGCGCCTCGTCGATGATCACGTAGCGGTTCTGGAAGGTGCGGCCGCGCATGAAGTTCATCGAACGGATCTTGATGCGCGAGGCGAGCAGGTCGTTGGTCGCGGCGCGGCCCCAGGAGCCGCCTTCCTGCGGGTTGGTCAGCACTTCCAGGTTGTCGGTCAGCGCGCCCATCCACGGCGTCATCTTTTCCTCTTCCGTGCCCGGCAGGAAGCCGATGTCCTCGCCGACCGAGACGGTCGCACGCGTCATGATGATCTCGCGGTAGCGCTGCTGGTCCATCGTCTGCGCCAGTCCGGCGGCGAGCGCCAGCAGCGTCTTGCCGCTGCCGGCCGTGCCGAGCAGGCTGACGAAGTCCACGTCCGGATCCATCAGCAGGTTCAGCGCGAAGTTCTGCTCACGGTTGCGGGCGTGGATGCCCCAGACCGAATGCGAGCCGTTGACGTAGTCGTCGAGGATCTGCAGCGTGGCCTTGCGGTTGTCGATCGCCAGGACGCGCATCTCCACGTCGTCCTCGCCGGGCAGGTAGAGGCATTCGTGCGGATGCCACTGCTCGTCCTTGCGGCATTTGACCTCGTAGTAGGTATGCCCGCGCTCGGACCACGAACGCAGCTCCGGGTGGCGGTCCCAGAAGTCGACCGGCAGCTCGGCGTGGCCGGCGTAGAGCAGGCTGAAGTCGTCCAGCGCGCGATCGTTCTCGTAGTCCTCCGCCGCCACGCCGTAGATCGACGCCTTGATGCGCAGGTTGATGTCCTTGGTGACCAGCACCACCGGCGTCTTGGGCCGCTGCTCGCGCAGGTGCAGGACCGAGGCGAGGATCAGGTTGTCGGGGACGGCGCGCTTACGCGCCGCTTCGGCACCGTTCTCGATCGGCCGGGTTTCGAAGTACAGCCGGCCGGCCTGCTTGCCGCGGTCGAGGCGAAGCCCCTGCGGCAACTGCAGGTCGAGGCCTTCGGCGATGCCGCGGCCGTTGCCGCGCTCGATCAGCTCGTTGATGAACCGGCTGACCTGGCGCGCGTTGCGCGAGACTTCCGAGGTGCCCTTCTTTGCGGCGTCCAGTTCCTCCAGTACGGTCATCGGGACGAACACGTCGTGTTCCTCGAAGCGGAACAGCGACGTCGGGTCGTGCATGAGCACGTTGGTGTCGAGCACGTAGATGCGTTTGCCTCGGGTCATGCCAGGCTCTCGGTGGAGGAAGGGATTGAGATGGCGCGCGCCGCCGGCGGCCGCGTGACGGGAATGGCGGGACGGGGTCGCTTCACGCGTCGGTCAGGCGCGCCAGGACGGCGGCGGCGTGCCCGGGGACCTTGACGTTGCGCCAGGCGTCCACCAGCGTCCCGTCGGGGCCGATCAGGAACGTGCTGCGCACGATGCCCAGGTAGCGCTTGCCGTAGAGCGTCTTCTCGTGGATCACGTCGAACGCGCGGCACCAGGTCTCGTCGGTGTCGGCCACCAGTGCGAACGGCAGCGCCTGCTTCTCGATGAATCGCCGGTGGCTGGCGGGCGAGTCGCGCGATACGCCGAGGATCGTGCAGTTGCGGCGCTCGAAGGCCGGCTGCAGGTCGCGGAAGTCCTGTGCCTCACGCGTGCAGCCGGTGGTGTTGTCCTTGGGGTAGAAGTAGATCGCGACGAACCGTCCGCGCAGCTGCCCGAGGGAAAGCGCCGAGCCGTCCTGGATCGTTCCGGAAAGCGCGGGAACCTGCGTGCCGATTTCGATCATCTTCGCTGGAGTGTCCTGCCGTTCTCGTCGTGGTCGAGGGACCGCATCGTTCGATCAGAATTTCATCGGATCCATGATCGCGTCCAGGTTCAGTCCGTCGCAGAACTCGAGGAAATCGTCGCGCAGCGCCGCGATGTGCATCGTATTGGGGATGCCGATCGTGATCTGCGCGGAGAACATGTCGGCACCGGTCTGCATCGCGCGGTAGCGCGAGGAATGCAGCTGCTCGATCGAGATGCTGCGACCGGCGAAGAACTCGGCGAGCTGGAACAGCACGCCGGGCTTGTCGGCCGCGATGACCTCGATCACGTACGGCAGCAGGTTGGGCTGCGGCTGGTGCGCGCTGGTGCGGAAATGGCCCAGGCGCAGGCCGCCGTCCCGGTCGAGACGCGCCAGGGCGTTCTCGAGCTTGGCGATCGCATCCCACGAGCCCTGCGCCAGCGCCAGCACGCACAGTTCGCTGCCGAGCGTGGAAACCCGCGCTTCGGCCAGATTGCAGCCGCAGTCCGTGATCCGCTTGCTGATCGCCAGCAGCGGGGACCCGGCAGGCTTGCCGAATGCATTGATCAGCAGGTAGTTGTCGTTTGCAGAGGGACGCGGTGCGATTTCGCTCAAAGTCTGCCTTCCTGCCTCGTCTCGCGGAGTCCGGCACACCTCCCTGCGGCGGGAGGTGCATGGCGCCGGAGCGGCGTCCGAGCCAGCATACTTGCCGGCCCGTGGTGCCGCAAGAATCGCCCGTGCCGATGTCGGCGCCGTGACCGGCGCCTGCCGCAGGCGGTGAACGGCCGCTGGACGGCGGCCGGATCGCGGGGTGCCGGGATGGACTGGCGCAGGGCGCAGCCGGTACTATCGATCGACCTCATCGGCCCGTTTTTCACGCCTTGAACCTCTCCGGCAGTATCTGCGCGCTGGCCACGCCGTTCCGCATGCAGGACGGCGAGCTTCCCATCGATTTCGAGGCCTTCGGGCGCCTGATCGACCACCAGGTCGCCGGCGGTACGCGGGCGCTGGTCGCCGCCGGCTCCACCGGCGAGGCGGCGATGCTCGACGATGCCGAGTTCTCCGCGCTGGTGGCCTTCACGGTCGAGCGGGCCGCCGGCCGTATCCCGGTGCTGGCCGGCACCGGCCAGGCGTCGACGCGGCGCACGATCGAACAGACCCGCCGTGCCGCCGATGCCGGCGCCGGAGCGGCGCTCGTCGTCACGCCGCCGTACGTGCGGCCGACGCAGGAAGGGCTCTATCGCCACTTCATGGACGTGGCCGAGCACGGGCGCCTGCCGGTCGTGCTCTACAACGTGCCGGGGCGCACCGCCTGCGACCTGTTGCCCGAGACCGTCGAACGGCTCGCCGCGCAGGGCAACATCGTCGCCATCAAGGAAGCCCGCGCCGATGCCGAGCGGATGGAGCGCCTGCTGGCGGCGCGGCCGACGACCCGCCGGTTCGCCATTCTTTCCGGCGATGATCCGACCTGCGTCCGGGCGATGCTCGCCGGGGCCGACGGCGTGATCTCGGTGGCGGCCAATGTCGCGCCCGCCGCGCTGCAGGCGATCGCCGAGGCCTGCGCCGATGCCGACCGGCCGCGCGCCGAAGCGCTGGATGCCGCGCTGCAGGACCTCTATGCGCTGCTGGCGGCCGAACCGAACCCGATCCCCGTCAAATGGTGCCTGGCCCGGCTGGGCCTGGGCGGGCCAGACCTGCGTCTGCCGCTGCTGCGGCTGTCGGCCGCCCATCATCGTCAGGCCGAGCGCGTACTGGCCGCCTGCGGACTCGCCGAGCCGCTGCTGGCGACCGGCTGACGCCTACCGTTACAGGAAAACAGAACCGTGAAACGAACGATTGCGCTGCTGATGCTCCTGCCCCTGCTCCTGCTGGCCGGAGGCTGCAAGTATTTTTCGCGCGAGAGCGCCAAGGACGAGTACAAGCGCGCCGTCGAGAGCCGCCCGCTCGAAGTGCCGCCGGATCTCGATGCGCCGGCCAATTCCGGTGCGATGGTCATTCCCGAGGCGCGGCCGTCGGCCTCTTCCGATCCGGCCGGTTCGGTACGCCGTGAGGACGGTGCCCTGGTGCTCGGCGCGCCACCGGCCGGCGACACGTCCGCGACCGCCGAGCCGCCGCCGGTGTCGGCGTCACCCGGCGTGAAGGTCGGGGGCGAGGGCCTGCTCGTCAGCGATTCGGTCGAAAGCACCTGGCGTCGCGTCGGCCTGGCCCTGCAGCGGTCCGGCGCGGCGACCGTCGTCGCGAGCGACGAGGCGACGTCGAGCTACGACGTCGAAACCGCAGGCGAGGTCGTCAGCAAGCCGGGCTGGTTCAAGCGCACGGTCACGCTCGGCATGGCCAAGGACAAGGTCTCCGCGCCGGTGCGCCTGAAGATCCGCGTGAGCGGCGAAGGCGAGGGCAGCCGCGTCAGCATCGAGGGTGCGGACGACGAAGCCGGCCGCGCCGCAGCCGACGGCGTGCTCGCCGCGCTGCGCCAGCGCCTTTCCTGAGGCCGGCACATTCGGGCACGCGCCACGATGGCCGGTGACGTCGTGCGGCGACGCGCCGGTTGAAACCGGCGCATCCGGCCGGCCGGTCAATGCGTGCGGTTCAGCGTTCGAGGAGCGGGAGCTTGCCGGGCTTGCCGTCCCATTCCTTGGCGTCCGCCGGCGGCTCGCCACGCTCGGTGATGACCGGCCAGCCCTTGGCCAGCTCGGCATTGAGCGCGATGAACGCTTCCTGCCCGGCGGGAACGTCGTCCTCGGGATAGATCGCGTTGGCCGGGCATTCCGGCTCGCACAGCGTGCAGTCGATGCATTCCTCGGGATCGATCACGAGGAAGTTGGGGCCTTCATGGAAGCAGTCCACCGGGCAGACCTCGACGCAGTCGGTGTACTTGCACTTGATGCAGTTCTCGGTGACGACGAAGGGCATGGCGTGCGGAGTAGCGGCTGGCCTGGAGGGCGGAAGACGGCGGAATGGCGCTCCCTACGAGGTTCGAACTCGTGTTCCCGCCTTGAGAGGGCGGTGTCCTAGACCACTAGACGAAGGGAGCGCGGAGCTTGGGTTCCGCAGGGGGCGCGTAGTATAACGGAAACCCAACGCCCGGCAATCGAAAGATTTCACTCCCGTCCCACGGGCGTCCGTCGTGGATCAAGCCATCACTGAATGAATTCTCCCGAAACGAATCCGGTCGGCGACGTCACGCCGCATCTGCGCGTGATCGCCCGCTCCGAGCATGCGATATCCCGCAAGAACATCTCCAACGGAGCGCTGCGCGTCCTCTACCGTCTCAACGAAGCGGGCTATGCGGCCTTCCTCGTCGGCGGCGCGGTCCGCGACCTGCTGCTGGGCGGGCATCCGAAGGACTTCGACGTCGCGACCAACGCGACGCCCGAGCAGATCCGCTCGCTGTTCCGCAACTGCCGGCTGATCGGCCGGCGCTTCCGCTTGGCGCACGTGGTGTTCGGCCGCGAGATCGTCGAGGTGGCGACCTTCCGCGGCAGCAGCGACGACGGCAGCGGCGACCGCCACGTGGTCGACGGACGCATCGTGCGCGACAACGTCTACGGCACGATCGAGGAGGACGCGGTCCGGCGCGACTTCACCGTCAACGCGCTCTACTACGACATCTCCGATTTCAGCGTCCGCGACTACGTCGGCGGGATGCATGACCTGGAGCAGCGCACGATGCGCCTGATCGGCGATCCGGAACTGCGCTATCGCGAAGATCCGGTGCGCATGCTGCGCGCGGCGCGCCTCGCGGCGAAGCTCGACTTCTCGATCTCCGCCGAGGCGGCGGCACCGTTCGCACAACTGGCGCCGCTGCTGCGCGACGCCGCACCGGCGCGCCTGTTCGACGAGACGCTCAAGCTGTTCCTGGCCGGTCACGGCCTGGCGAGCTTCCGTACGCTCGAACGGTACGGCCTGCTCGAGGAGGTCTTTCCGGCCACTGCGCGCTCGCTGGCCGGTCCGCACGCCGACCGCTTCCGCGGCCTGCTCGAGGCGACCTTCCGCAGCACCGACGAGCGCGTGCGCGACGAAAAGGGCGTGACGCCGGCGTTCCTGTTTGCGGCGCTGCTCTGGCAGCCGGTCCGCGACGAGGTGGAGCGGCTGGTCGCACGCGGCACGGAAAGCGCCGCCGCCTGGACCCAGGCGGCCGACCGGGTCATGCGCGCGCAGGTCGAGCGTGTCGCGGTCCCGCGCCGCTTCGGCTTCGCGATCGAGGACATCTGGGCCCTGCAGCCGCGCTTCGAGCAGCGCGTGCGCAAGCGCGTCTTCCGCCTGCTGGCCCACCCGCGCTTCCGGGCTGCCTACGATTTCCTGGTGCTGCGCGCCGAGGCCGAGCCCGAACTGGTCGAACTCGCGCAGTGGTGGACCGAAGCCCAGGTCGTCGATCAGGCGGTGCTGGCCGAGCGCCTCGTCACGCCGCCGCCGGCTCCGGCGGCCGGCACCACCGACACGCCGCGTCGCAAGCGTCGGCGCGGTGGCCGGCGCAAGGGCGGGCGAGGGGCCGGTGCCCCGGCTGCCGCCGGCGGCGACCACGCAGGACGGTCCGGTTCGGGGGAATGAAGGCAGCGCAGACGCTGGCCTGGGTCGGTCTCGGCAGCAACCTCGCCGACCCCGTCGCGCAGGTGCGCGCGGGCCTGGATGCACTGGCAGCGCTGCCGTCGACCGACGTGCTCGCCCGGTCGCGGCTGTACCGCACGGCGCCATGGGGGCGAACCGACCAGCCCGTCTTCGTCAACGCCGTCGCGCGCCTGTCCACCGCGCTCGTGCCGCTGGATCTGCTCGATGCGCTGCTCGGGATCGAGCGCCGGCACGGGCGCGATCGCAACAGCGACCTGCGCTGGGGGCCGCGTACGCTCGACCTGGACCTGCTGCTGTACGGGGACCGTCGCATCGAGCACGCGCGACTGACGATTCCGCATCCGCGCCTGCGCGAGCGCGCCTTCGTGCTGGTGCCGCTGGCCGAGCTCGATCCGGAGCTCTCGATTCCGGGCGACGGCCGCGTGCAGGACCTGCTGGCCGCCGTCGCCGAAGATGCCGGCGCGTGCCGGGTCGCCGATTGAATGTCGTATCCGGGCGCCGCATCTTTGCGCCCGCGGCCACCCGGCCGATAATCCCGTGCCGTCGATAGGGGTCTTGCCATGTACGCTCAACCCGCCGCTCCGGCACCACGTGCGGCCACCACGGTGACCCGGCTGCGCGAGATGAAATCGCGCGGCGAGAAGATCGTCAGCGTCACCGCCTACGACGCCGGTTTCGGTGCGCAGGCCGATGCGGCCGGCATCGACATGGTGCTGGTCGGCGATTCGCTCGGCATGGTCGTCCAGGGGCATCCCAGCACGCTGCCGGTCACCGTCGACCAGATCGTCTATCACAGCGCCTGCGTGGCACGGGGCGTGCGGCAGGCGCTGCTGGTGACGGACCTGCCGTTCATGAGCTACCGCGACGTCCCGACCGCACTGGCCAGCAGCGCCCGCGTGATCGCCGAAGGTGGTGCGGCCGTGGTCAAGCTCGAAGGCGCCGGTTGGGCGCTGGAGGTGATCCGGGCCTTGTCCGAGCGCGACGTCGCCGTCTGCGCCCACCTGGGCCTCACGCCGCAGTCGGTGCACAAGCTGGGCGGGTATCGCGTCCAGGGCCGCGAGGCGGCCGCGGCCGAACAGCTCAAGGCCGACGCGCTGGCAGTCGAGCAGGCGGGGGCCGACCTGCTGGTGCTCGAATGCGTGCCGAGCGCGCTGGCCGCCGAGATCACCGGTTCGTTGCGCATCCCGACGATCGGCATCGGCGCCGGCCCCGACTGCGACGGCCAGGTGCTGGTGCTGCACGACCTGCTCGGCATCACGCCGGGCCGGCCGCCGCGGTTCGCCAAGAACTTCCTCGCCGGGTGCGACTCGGTCGCCGCCGCGCTGACGGCCTACGCCGATGCCGTGCGCAGCGGTGCGTTCCCCGGCCCCGAGCACGGGTTCTGACCGTGGAGATCCTCGATCAGGTGCCGGAGCTGCGCGCGGCGATCGCCGCCCAGCGCCGCGCGGGGCGGAGCATCGCGCTGGTGCCGACGATGGGCAACCTGCATGCCGGACATCATTCGCTGATCGCGGTGGCGCGCCGCCATGCCGATTTCGTCGTCGCCAGCGTCTTCGTCAATCCGACGCAGTTCGGTCCCAACGAGGACTTCGCGCGCTACCCGCGCACGCCCGATGCCGACGCGGCCGGACTGGACCGGCACGGCTGCGATGCGCTGTTCGTGCCGGCGGTCCCGACGCTTTACCCGTTCGGCAGCGAGGCGGCGGTGCGGGTGCACGTGCCCGGTATCTCGGACGTGCTGGACGGTGCCAGCCGGCCCGGCCACTTCGACGGCGTGGCGACGGTGGTTGCACGGCTGTTCAACCTCGTCCAGCCGGACGTGGCGGTGTTCGGCCGGAAGGACTACCAGCAGCTGCTGGTGATCCGCCGGCTGGTGGACGACCTGGCCTTTCCGATACGGATCCTCGGCGCACCGATCGTTCGCGAGGCGAGCGGCCTGGCACTGAGTTCCCGCAATCAGTACCTGAGCCCTGCGCAACGCGACCAGGCAGCGGCGATCCACGGCGTCCTGCAGTGGATGCGCGGGCAGGTCGCCGGTCATGCGACGCCGCTGGCGGCGATCGAGGCCGAGGCCGTCCGGCAACTGGCGGCGGCCGGGTTCGATCCGGACTATGCGGTCATCCGCCGGGGCGAGGATCTGGGCACGCCGGAGCCCGAACGCCGGGACGGCCTGGTGGCGCTGGTCGCGGCCCGGCTCGGTTCGACCCGGCTGATCGACAACCTCGAACTGGGCTGAGCCGGCCTGGCACGTGTCGCGGCCTTGGAGGCGAACTGCGTTGGGCTGCCGCGCCGTACGGGCAACGCGGCCGGGGCGACGCGGCGACCGACCCTTCGCACTCGGCTCAAGGATCCATGGGTCGCTCTAGCGTCCCGGTGCGCGGACGAATGTGAAACACCCCGCAGAACAGGTGTGGTTTTTTGCCGAACGCTGTGGTATTCTTCTCACCGCTGTAGGGGTTTTCGCAACGAAAGACGCGACTCTTGCAGCAGCAGGGCGCATTGTAAGGTAGTCGTCACTCCGTATATACCCTCGCGCGTTTATCGCTGCGAGGGTTTTTTTTGCCCTTAGATCTCTAAATATTCTTTTGTTTTCAACGAGTTGAAGAAAATGGAAGGGGCCTGTGCCCGATCTGTTGCAGCGCGCAAACCGCATCGCGGTATAATTCCGGTTCGCAATGTTGCTTGTGCGCAACATCATCAAGGTACCGTCATGCAGCTCAACATGCTCAAGGCCAAGATCCATCGGGCCACCGTGACCCACGCCGAGCTTCACTACGAAGGCTCCTGCGCCATCGACGGGCATCTCCTCGATACCTCCGGTATCCGCGAGTACGAGCAGATCCACATCTACAACGTCAACAACGGCGAGCGGTTCTCGACCTACGCGATCCGGGCGGACGAGCACTCGGGCATCATCTCGATCAACGGTGCCGCTGCGCATCGCGCCGCGCCGGGCGACATCATCATCATCTGCGCCTACGGCGTGCTCGACGCCGCCGAGGCGGCCGGCCACAAGCCGATGCTGGTCTACGTGGACCGCGAGAACCGGCTGGCCCGTACCAGCCAGTCGATCCCGAAACAGGCCGCCTGACGGCAGTCCGCCGCAGCGCCCGCGGGCACCCGCAGGCGCTCGGGGAGCGTGCCGGGGTTCCGGCCGTGCCGCGCGAGTGATGACAGCTCGCGCGTTTCGTATGATGCGGCGACTGCCATGACGTCCGCATTCCGATGACACCCGATCAGCTTGCCGACCTGCGCCGCGCGTCCGAGCGCCTGGGCGCCGATTCCCTTCGCCGGCTGCTGGCCGACCCGGACCGGTTCGCGGCCTGGTCGCATCGCGTCGGACCGCTGCTGGTCGATTTCTCGCGGCAGCGGCTCGACGGCGCCGCGCTGGATGCACTCGGCGGCGTGCTCGCCGGCACCGATTGGGAAGCGCGGCGCGACGCGATGTTTCGCGGCGAAACGATCAATGCCTCCGAGCGGCGCGCCGTGCTGCACACGGCCTTGCGTGCGCGCCAGGCCCGCCTGCCGGCATTGGCGCCGGCCGCGGTCCTCGGGGAGATCGCCGAGGCGCTGCAGCGGATCGAAAAGCTGGTCGCGGCCGTGCAGGCCGGGCGCGCCGAGCATGGGTTGCCCCCTGGCATCACCGATGTCGTCAACGTCGGTATCGGCGGCTCCGATCTCGGTCCGCGCCTGGCCGTCGAGGCGCTCGATCGCTTCCGGACCGGACGCCTGACCTGCCATTTCCTCGCCAATCTCGACGGCGAAGGCCCGGCCCGGTTGATGCGCACGCTCGACCCGCGCCGCACGCTGGTGCTGCTGGTCTCCAAGAGCTTCACGACGCAGGAGACGCTGCTCAACGGGCAGGTGCTGCGCGACTGGATCGTCGCCGCCTACGATGGCGATGCCGCTGCGGCGCAAGGCCATTTCGTCGCGGTCACCGCCAACGCCGCCGCCGCGCACGCGTTCGGCATCGCCGCGGAGCGGACGCTGCCGATGTGGGACTTCGTCGGCGGCCGCTATTCGGTGTGGTCGGCGGTCGGGCTGGCGCTGGCGCTGGCGATCGGCAGCGAGGCGTTCACCGCGTTCCTGCACGGCGGCGCATTGATCGACGACCATTTCCGGACCGCGCCGTGGCGCACGAACCTGCCGGTGCTGATGGCGCTGGTCGGCATCTGGAACCGCAATGCGCTCGATCTTCCGGGGCTGGCGGTCATCCCGTATTGCGACGCGCTGCGCGAGCTGCCGGCGTTCCTGCAGCAGTTGGAGATGGAGAGCCTCGGCAAGTCGGTGCGGCCCGACGGCGCGCCGGTCGCGCAGGCGACGGTGCCGGTGCTGTGGGGCAACGTCGGCTCGAACGCGCAGCACGCGTTCTTCCAGGCGCTGCACCAGGGGACCGATCCGGTACCCGTGGACTTCATCGGCGTGATCAGGCCCGACCACCCGCTGGGCGCCAACCACCGGGCGCTGCTGGCCAACATGCTCGCCCAGGCGGCGGCGCTCGCGGCCGGCAAGACCTTCGAGGAGGCGCTGGCCGAGGCGCGCGAAGGCAGCGAGGCCGAGCGCCGCGTGCTGGCGGCGCAGCGGACGTTCCCGGGCAACCGGCCGAGCACGACGATCCTGCTCGACGTGCTGACGCCCGAGAGCCTCGGCGCACTGATCGCGCTGTACGAGCACAAGGTGTTCGTGCAGTCGCTGCTCTGGGAGGTCAACGCCTTCGACCAGTGGGGCGTCGAGCTCGGCAAGGTGCTGGCCAAGGCGATCCTGCCGGTGCTGTCCGGGGAGGCCGACCCGGCGGCGCTGGACGCCGCCACGCGCGGGCTGGTCGCGGCGATCCGGACACGGGACGTTCGCGAGCGCGACATGCCCGCGCCATGACGCCTGCGGCGTACCGTTTCGGACGGTTTCGCCTGATCCCATCCCGGCGCGAACTCTGGGACGGCGACGGCCCGGTGCACCTGCCGCGCCGCGTCTACGACTGCCTGTGCCACCTGGTGGAGCACTGCGACCGCGCCGTGGGCCGCGACGAACTGGCCGCGGTGCTGTGGGGCCACGCCGGCGTATCGGACAAGCAGGTCAACCAGTTGATCGTGCGTACGCGGCGTGCGCTCGGCGACGACGGCAACGCCCAGGCCACGATCCGGACCGTGGCCGGTTTCGGCTACCGCTGGGCGATGCCGATCGAGCCTGCCGCGCCGGAGCTGCCCGCGGACGCCGTATCGCCGCGCCCGGTCATGGCCGAAGCCGAGACCGTGCCTGCGGTGCGGCGGCCGCTGCGCTGGCGCCTGGCAGCCGGAGCGCTGCTCGTGATCCTCGGCGTGGCGGCGGCGGGCCTGTTGCTGCCGGCCGGATGGCGGCCCCGGCCGGCCGTGCCGCCGGCGCCGGCCAATGCCGTCATCGTGCTGCCGGTCGAGGTGCAGGGGCCGGCGGACGCCGGCTGGATGCGCCTGGGCCTCATGGACCTGGTGGCCGAACGGCTGCGGGGGGCCGGGCTGCCGGTGCCGCCGAGCGAAAGCGTGCTGACGGCACTCGGCGCGAAGGCGCAGGCGCCGGCATCGGTGGAGGGCGGTTCGCCGTTGCCGTGGGCGGACAGCCTGCTGATCCACGGCAGCCTGTCCCGGCTGCGGGCCGGCTGGCGCGTCGAGCTGGCGACGGTGGCGCCCGACGGCACGCGCCATCAGGTGCAGAGCGAGCGCGGCGATGCGGCCGACGCGGCGCGCATCGCCGCCGATCTGCTGCTGGCGGCGCTCGGCCGGCCGCGGCCGCCCGACGCCGACGAAGGCGACCGGCTCGAGGACCGCTTGCGGCAGGTCCAGGCGGCGATGCTGGCCGGCCGTCTCGATCACGCGCGCGAACTGCTGGCGGACATCGGTGCGAACGCGCCGGACGATCCGCAGGTGCGGGTCCGGTTGGCCGAGATCGACCTGCGCGAAGGACGGCTCGACCGTGCCGGGTCCGGCGTGGAGCGGCTCGCCGCCGAGCCGGGAACGGCGGCCGTACCGTCGCTGCACGCACGCGTGCTGACGCTGCGCGGCGCGATCGCCCTGCGGCGCGAGGCCTGCGACGCGGCCTGGCGCGACTACGACGCGGCGGCCGGGCTGCTCGCACAGCAGCCGCGCGCCTCGGAATGGGGCAATGCCCTGGTCGGGCGCAGCCTGGCCGCCACCTGCCGGCACGCGTTCGCCGAGGCCGCGTCGGACATCGGCGAAGCGCGCCTGCGCTTCGAGAGCGTGGGCGATCGCCTCGGCGTCGCCAAGGCCGACAGCTACCGCGGCATGCTCGAGCTCGAGCGGGGACGGCCGGCGGACGCGTTGCCGCATCTGCAGGCGGCGGTCGAGGTCCACGACGCCTTCGGTGCCGTCGGCGACACCGCGTCCGACCTGCTGGCGCTGTTCGATGCACAGGCGCTGCAGCTCGACTGGAATGCCGCCTGGCAGACCAGCGAACGCGCCTGGGCGCTGCGCGGGCGGATCGGCGATCCCGAGCAGCGGCTGCTGATCGGCGCCGACCGCGTGCGCGTGCTGGCCGCGAAGGGCCGCTTCGGCGAGGCCGGCGAGCTGGCGGCCGGCCTGGCGGCGGGCATCGACGGCCTGCGCCCGGCCGTCGCGCGCTACCTGCATGCGGCGATGGCCGATCTGGCCTGGCGCCAGGGCGACAGCGTCCGGCTGCTGGCAGCCGCGTCGCTGGCACTGGCCACCTGGCCCGAGGCCGCCAACGAGGACCTGCGGGCACGCATGGCGCTGTTCCATCAGCGCGCCGCCCTGGCGCTGGGCGACCCCGCGCCGCCGCCGACCTTCACCGGCGGCCGGGTGGCGGCTGCGCAGCTGGTCGCCGACGCGGAGCGCCATGCGGCAGCGGGGCGGCCGGCGCAGGCCGATGCCGCGTTCGCGCGCGCGCTGGCGCAGGCCGAGTCCGAGGCGGTGCCTGCCGGTGTCGCGCTGGTCGCCGTGAGCCATGCCCGCTGGCTGCTGGCCGAGCAGCGGCCGGAAGCGGCCAGCGCCCTGGCGGGCCGTCTCGCCGGCTGGTCCGCGCAGGACTACGACTGCGCACTGATCAAGCTGCAGGTACTGCAGGCGCTCGGCCGCTACGACGCCTGGGCCCAGGCCCTGGCGGCACTGCGCCCGCTGGCCGGCGAGCGGATCGTTCCCGAACCGCTGCGGGCGTCGCTGGTGCCGTAGCCGTCGGCGCCTTGCGCCGCGTATCGGGCGGATCTCGCCCCGGCGCCGCCGTTTTCCCGCCTTGGAGCCGGATTGGAGCCGGATTGGAGCCGGATCGGGGATGACGGTTGCCGCCGCCGCGGCCGATAGTCCGGTGGCCTGGGGCGGTGGAACGCCGGTGCAGGCATTCCCCGCCACGCCTTTCGCTCCGGGAGCTCCATCATGATTCGATTGCAAACGCCTTCCCGCCTATCCGCGCCGACCGGCCGACGGGCACCGTCACGTGCCTGGCTGCTGATGCTGGCGCTGATCGCGTACCCGGTTGCGGCGCTGGACATCCCGGTGCCGAACGGATCGTTCTCCGAGACGGCCAACGCCGGCAGCATCGGCGGCGGCGCGATCGGCGACGAGGGGAACCTGATCGCGATCGGCGACGGGCCCTGGCTGGCCAGCTTCAGCGGCGTCGCCGGCCAGCTGCCGCCGCCGACGCTGACGATCGGCGGTGGCATGGCGGTCATCTCGGGCCTGGTCGCCGCCGGCAGCGGCGAGGACGTGGTCAACAACGGTGGCGCCTTCGATCTGGTGGCCAGCGACGTGCCGCTGCAGCCGTTCACGCGCTACGAGCTGGAGGTGCAGTTCGACACCGGCGGCGCCTTCTCCAATGACTATTTCCCGCAGGGCAACGGCGGCATCGCGCTGACCGGCGGCCACGAGGTGCTGGTGTCCTCGCAGACGGCCGGTCCGGACGATTTCGTCTTCGGCTACATCGCCGGTTCGTCATCGACGTTCCGGCTGCTCCTGCGCTACACGACCCAGGCCGATCCGCCTGCGGGCGACCTCGGCATCCGCCTGTACGCACGCCCGCAGCGCGTCGCCAGCCAGTATCTGAAGCCGACCGTGGCGTTCTACCGGGTCCGCCTGGACGTGCGCCGTCTCGCCAGCGAGCCGGGCAGCTTCGTCCCCACCGCCATGCGGCCGTTGCGGGCACGCCAGAATCCGGCCACCGCCCTCCTGCCCGACGGCAAGGTGCTGATCGCGGGCGGGTACAGCTTCTTCGACGGCGCCGTCGCCGGCAGCGCCGAGCTGTTCGACCCGGCGACCGGCCGCTACAGCCCGACCGGCAACCTGACCCTCGGCCGCTTCGCCGCGACGGCGACGCCGCTGGCCGATGGTCGCGTCCTGTTGATCGGCGGTCCGTATCACGCCGCCGCCGAGTTCTACGATCCGCTGACCGGAACCTTCACGCCCGGCCCCGGGCTGGCGCAGCCGCGCGTGGGCAACGGTTTCACGACGACGCTGCTGGCGGACGGCAGCGTGCTGGTCACCGGCGGCTTCGACTACGACGAGAACGACGAGGACCTGGTGCTGCCGTACGTGGACCGGTTCGATCCGGCCACCGGATCGTTCGAGGCGCTGCCTGACCTGCAATCGTCGCGCTCGGGGCACACCGCGACGCTGCTGGCCGATGGCCGTGTGCTGATCGTCGGCGGCTACAACGCCTTCTTCGGGGCCGACGCCAGCGCCGAGCTCTACGACCCGGCCACGGGAACGACGACGCCGACCGGCGCGCTGAGCATCGGGCGCGAGGGCGCGACCGCAGTCATGCTGGCAGACGGCCGCGTGCTGGTCGCCGGCGGCTTCAACGCCGGCGCCGGCCGTCACCAGCGCAGTGCCGAGCTGTACGATCCTGCGACCGGCACGTTCACGCGCACCGGCGACATGACGATTCCGCGCTATTCCGGGACGGCCAAGCTGCTGCCGGACGGCCGCGTGCTGATGGCGGCCAGCGTCTCGCCGAACGCCGCCGGCGGTGGTGTCGCCAGCGACGTCGCCGAACTCTACGATCCGGCGACCGGCACGTTCTCGATGATCGAGCGCCTGACCGAGGCACGCGACTACGCGTCGACGATCCTGCTGCCGGACGGCCGCGTCCTGTTCACCACCGGCTTCACGCAGGAGTCGGGCCGGTTCCTGCCTTCGGCGGAGGTGTACAACCCGCTGGTCGACACGCTGGCCGCCGGACCGGCGCTGCAGCGGGCGCGGCGGGGTGCGACGGCCAGCGTGCTGGCCGACGGCCGCGTGCTGATCGCGGGCGGCGAGGATGCGGCAGGGCCGTCGGCCACGGCCGAGCTCGTCGCCGCCGACGGCGGCACGGTCGTCGCGGCCGCGAGCCTGGTCCACGCACGTACCGGCCACGTCGCGACCACGCTGGCGGACGGCCGCGTGCTGATCACCGGCGGCGGTTCGGCGGTCGCCGAGCTGTTCGACCCGGAAACGGGAGCGTTCACGGCGATCGCCGCGCTCGACCAGGATCGTCGCGACCATACCGCCACGCTGCTGGCGGACGGCAAGGTGCTGGTGGCCGGCGGAACCGGCACGCAGGGGCCGCTGGCCGGCGCATCGGTGTTCGATCCCGCCTCCGGCGCGTTCGCACCGGTCGCCGCGCTGCAGGCGCCGCGGTCGGGCCATGCCGCACGCCTGCTGCCGGGCGGCCGGGTGCTGCTGGTCGGCGGCGGGCCGGCGACGGCGGAGCTCTACGATCCGGCGCAGCGCGCCTTCATCGCCACCGGTGCACCGGTCAACGCGCATGCGACGCCGACCGCCACCGTGCTCGGCAGTGGCCACGTGCTGGTGCTCGGCGGCGCGCGCGGCAGTGCCGAGCTGTACGACCCGGACAGCGGCACCTTCGCCGCCGCCGGCCGCGACGACGCGGCGCGTTCGGCGCATGCCGCGACGATGCTCGGCGATGGGCGCGTACTGGTGGTGGGCGGCGGTGCGCCGGCGGCCCTCTACGACCCCGTGACCGGCCAGTTCGGTCCGGCGGCCGGCGGTCCGGCCGCCGACCGGTCGCGCTTCGCCGCGGCGCTGCTCGCTGACGGCAGGGTGCTGCTGGCGGGCGGCGAAACGGCCGGTTCCGCGTTGGCGAGCACCCTGGTCTACGATCCGGGCCGCGGCGCGGCCGGGCGTCCGCAACTCGATGCGCCGGCGTCGGCATTCGTCGTGCAGCCGTTCGTGCTGGACCTCACCGGCCACGGGTTCCGGGGATCGAGCCGCGTCTCGGCGACGGCGGTGGTCGGCGCGGAAGCATCGGGCGGAACGGCCAACGGCGCCAGCACGTCGGCGACCAATTTTCCGCTGGTGCAGCTGCGCCACCGCGAGAGCGGGCGGCAGTTCTTCGTCGCTCCGGATCCGGCGGCACCGTGGACCGATGCGACGTTCCGCTCGCGCGAGCTCGGCGGCTTGCCGCTGGGCGAGTACGACGTGACGGTCACCGTCAACGGCATCGCCAGCGTCGCGCGCCGTTTCGCGATCGTCGAGGACACACCGGGCGACGTGATCTTCCGCTACGGCTTCGACGCGCCGTAGGCGCGCCGCACCGTTCCATGAAGGCCAAGGGCCGCCCTCGGGCGGCCCTTCAGCCGGCGCCCGGCGCCGGCCCTGCCGAGACGGACGCGTGCGCTGCCTGCTTGCGCCGCTGCTCGGCCAGCGCCCAGGCGACGTGCTCGCGCACGAGCTCGGAAGGATCGTCCTGGCGCGCCGCGAGCGCCTGCATCGTCGGTTCGGCATAGGGCGCATTGCCGAGCGCCACGGCGATGTTGCGCAGCCAGCCCGGATAGCCGGTGCGGCGGATCGGCGAGCCTTCCGTGCGTTGCAGGAACTCGGCCTCGGTCCAGGCGAACAGGTCGACCAGGCGGCTGTCGTCGAGCCGGTGGCGCGGCGCGAAGTCCGGCTCGGTGGTCGGCGTGGCGAACTTGTTCCACGGGCAGACCAGCTGGCAGTCGTCGCAACCGAAGATGCGGTTGCCGATCAGCGGACGCAGTTCGACCGGGATCGGCCCGCGCGATTCGATCGTCAGGTAGGCGATGCAGCGGCGCGCGTCGAGCTGGTAGGGCGCGAGGATGGCCCGGGTCGGGCAGATCTCGATGCAGCGCGTACAGGTGCCGCAGTGCGCGGTGGCCGCGGCGCCGAGCGGCAGCGGCAGGTCGGTGAACAACTCGCCGAGGAAGAACCACGAGCCGCCGCGGCTGTCGATCAGGCAGGTGTGCTTGCCGATCCAGCCGATGCCGGCATCGCGTGCCAGCGCGCGCTCGAGCACCGGCGCCGAATCGACGAAGGCGCGATAGCCGAACGGCCCGGTCCGGGCAGCGATGCGATCGGCCAGCTTCTGCAGGCGGTTGCGCATCAGCTTGTGGTAGTCGCGTCCCAGTGCATAGCGCGCGACGTAGGCTGCGTCCGGATCCCCGAGCACGTCCCAGCCGTCGCGCGCGCCGGCCGGCAGGTAGTCCATGCGCACCGAGATCACGCGCAGCGTGCCGGGCTGCAGCTCGGCCGGGCGGCTGCGCTTGACGCCATGGTTGGCCATGTAGTCCATCTCGCCGTGGCGGCCGGCCGCCAGCCAGTTGAGCAGGTGCGTCTCGTCCTCGCCCAGCTCGGTGCCGGCGATGCCGATGTCGCGGAAGCCCAGCTCCGCCGCCCACTGCCGGATCTCCGCGGCGAGGGCGGCGAAGTCGATGGTGTTCCGGCATGCGGCGGCTGGCATCGGGTCACTATAATCGGTCGGATGCCGGCCGATCCCGCCACCGCGCTGTACACCGCCGACCAGGTCCGCCGGATCGATCGCGCGACGATCGATCGTTGCGGCGTTCCGGGCCTGGAGCTGATGCGGCGTGCCGCCGCCGCGGCATTCGACACGCTGCGGCGGCGCTGGCCCGAGGCCCGCCGCCTGTGCCTGCTGGCCGGATCCGGCAACAACGGCGGCGATGCGCTGCTGGTCGGCGAACGGGCGCTGCACGCGGGCCTGGCCGTGACGGCCCTGCTGCCGGAGCGCCCGGGCGGCGATGACGCGCGGGCGGCGCTCGCCGCCTATGCCGACGCCGGCGGCGGGCTGGGGAACGCCGATGATGGACTGCCGCTGGCGGACGTCTACGTCGATGGCTTGTTCGGAACCGGCCTGGCGCGTGCGCCGCAGGGTGTCGCCGCGGCCTTGATCGCGCAGCTGAACGCATGCGGGCGGCCGGTGCTCGCCCTCGACGTCCCGTCGGGACTCGCCGCCGATACCGGCATGCCGCTCGGCGTTGCCGTCCGTGCCGCGGCGACGATCTGCTTCGTCGGCTGGAAGCGCGGCCTGTTCACGGCGGCGGCGGCCGACTGCTGCGGCGAGCGCGAGCTGGCACTGCTCGACGTCCCCGCGATGGCGCGCAGCGGCATCGTGCCCGATGCGCGCCTGCTCGATGCGGGCATCGGCTGCGTGCTGCCGACCCGCGATGCCGACGTCAACAAGGGGCGGTTCGGCCATCTGCTCGCGGTCGGCGGCGACCACGGCATGGGCGGTGCGATCCGGCTGGCCGGCGAAGCGGCGCTGCGCTGCGGTGCCGGACTGGTCGGCATCGCCACGCGCGAGGACCACGTCGGTGCCGTTCTCGCCGCGCGCCCCGAGCTGATGGTGCGTGGCGTCGACGGTGCGCCGGCCTTGCAGGTCTTGCTCGAACGCGCCGACGTGGTCGCGCTCGGACCGGGCCTGGGCCAGGGCGCCTGGTCGCATGCGCTCTGGGACCGCGCGCTGGCGGCCGGCAGGCCGTGCGTGGTCGATGCCGATGCGCTGAACCTGCTGGCACGCCAGGCGCAGCCGGTGCCCGCCGGCAGTGTGCTGACACCGCACCCGGGCGAGGCGGCGCGCCTGCTCGGCAGTGACGTCGCGGCGGTCCAGGCCGACCGCTACGCGGCCGCGCGCGCGCTGGCGCAGCGCCACCGTGCGGTGGTCGTGCTCAAGGGTGCCGGCAGCCTGATCGCCGATCCGGACGGCCACGTGGCGGTATGTCCCTGGGGCAATCCGGGCATGGCGACGGCCGGTATGGGCGACGTGCTGACCGGTGTGATCGGCGCCCTGCTGGCGCAAGGGTTGAGTGCCTGGGACGCGGCCCGGCTCGGCGTTGCGCTGCATGCGCGCGCCGGCGACCTCGCCGCCGGCGGATCGCCGCGCGGGCTGCTCGCCTCGGACCTGTTCGCGCCGCTGCGGACGCTGGCCAACCGGTTCACGGCATGAGCGGCGCCCTGCGTCGCGTGGTCGACGAGGCGGGCCTGACCGCGCTGGCCGCGGCGCTCGCGCCGGCGCTCGCCGATGGCGGCGTGATTCATCTGCACGGCGACCTCGGCGCCGGCAAGACCACGTTCGCGCGCGCGCTGCTGCGTACGCTGGGGGCCGGCGCGCGGATCAAGAGCCCGACCTACAGCCTGATCGAGTCCTACCGCGCCGATGGGCGTGCGCTGCATCATCTGGACCTGTACCGGATCGCGGACCCCGGCGAGCTGGAGTGGCTGGGCCTGGCCGACCTGGCCGACCCCGGCGCGGTGCTGCTGATCGAATGGCCCGAGCGCGGCGGCGATGCGCTGCCGCCGGTCGATCTGGCGGTCCGGCTGGCACATGCCGGCGCGGTGCGCGACCTGGCGATCGAGGCCGTCAGCGCCCAGGGGCGGGCGATGCTCGACCGGCTGCGCGCGGCGGCGGAATCAGGACAAACCTGAATAGTTGGTCAGGAATGTCCTGCAGCTTGTGGATTTAGAACGAAAAAAATCTTGAAATTTGCGTATGGCTGCGGTTCAATCGCGGCCTATGCGATTGGGGAAACTTCCAGCGCGCATCCTCGCTCCCTGGGCGGCCCTGCTGCTCGGCGCCGCCGTGCCCGCCGGAGCGGCCGACATCAAGGCGCTGCGCATCTGGGAAGGTCCGGACTACACGCGCGCGGTGTTCGACGTCAGCGGCCCGCTCGACTACAAGCTGTTCGAGCTTTCCGACCCCGGGCGCATCGTCATCGACGTCAAGGACGGACGCATCGTCGAGGGGCTGGGGGCGCCGGCCGCCAAGGGCATGCTCAAGGCCGTCCGCATCGGCAAGCAGGGCAAGAGCGACGCGCGCATCGTCCTGGACCTGGGCGCCGAGGTGCGGCCCAAGAGCTTCCTGCTGCCGCCGGCCGAGAAGCTCGGCTATCGGCTGGTGGTCGATCTGTACCCCAAGCAGAAGCCGGCACCGGTCAAGACGGTCAAGCAGGTGCTGCCCGGCGAGCCGCGCCCGGTGGTGATCGCGATCGACGCCGGCCACGGCGGCGAGGACCCGGGCGCGCGCGGCGCCACCGGCACCCACGAGAAGAACATCACGCTTCAGGTCGCGCGCGAGCTCAAGCGGCAGATCGACCGCGAACCGGGCATGACCGCCATCCTGACCCGCGACGGCGACTACTACGTCAAGCGCGAGGACCGCTACCGCAAGGCGCGCGAGGCGCGCGCGGACCTGTTCGTGTCGATCCACGCCGACGCCTGTCCGGGTTCGTGCGAGACGGCGCGCGGATCGTCGGTATGGGTGCTGTCCACGCGCGGCGCATCGAGCGAGGCGGCACGGCGGCTGGCCGATCGCGAGAACCGCGCCGACCTGATCGGCGGCGTGTCGCTGGACGACAAGGAGGACAGCCTCGCGGCGGTGCTGCTCGACCTCCAGCAGGGCGCGACGATGGACGCCAGCAACGCGGTGGCCGATCACGTGCTGGTCGCGCTGCGGCAGATCGGCCCGACCCACCGGCGCCAGGTCGAGCGTGCCAACTTCGTCGTGCTGCGCTCGCCGGACGTGCCCTCGATCCTGGTCGAGACGGCCTTCATCAGCAACCCCGCCGAGGAGAAGCGCCTCAACGATGCGGTCCATCGCGAGAAGCTGGCCGGCGCGATCCTCGACGGTGCGCGCAACTACTTCCGCATGATGCCGCCGCAGGGGACCTGGTTCGCCGCCAACGCCGACAAGTTCCGTCCGTCGCGCCATGTCGTCGGCCGGGGCGAGACGCTGGCGATCATCGCCGAGCGCCACGGGACCACCGCCGGCAAGCTGCGCAGCGCCAACAAGCTGGCCAGCGACGCGCTGCGCGTCGGCGACGTGCTGGACATTCCGGCCGGCTAGCGCGCCATCGGGAAACCGCCTGCCGGCGCGATCCGGGCAGGGCCGCCTCCGGGACCAAGGCGCACGCCGTCGCCCCGTGGGACCGGCGGCGCGGCCCCCCCCTTTCGCGACAACGTGCCGGCGCAGGCGTTCGGCTATGATGCGGTGACGTCTTGCCGTTTCCGCTCATGCGACGCATCCACGCGCTTCCTCCCGAACTGGTCAACCAGATCGCCGCCGGCGAGGTGATCGAGCGCCCGGCCTCGGTCGTCAAGGAACTGGTCGAGAACAGCATCGACGCCGGCGCGCGCCGCGTCGAGGTCGACATCGAGGACGGCGGCGCCCGCCTGATCCGCGTGCGCGACGACGGCGGCGGCATCGAGCCGGACGACCTGCCGCTGGCGATCACCTCGCATGCGACCAGCAAGATCGCCAGCTTCGACGACCTCGAACGGGTCGGCACGCTCGGGTTCCGCGGCGAGGCGCTGCCGTCGATCGCGTCGGTCTCGCGCTTCGCGCTGATGTCGCGCACCGCCGGCGGCGACGCCGCCTGGCGCATCGAGGTGGACGGCGGCCGGCCGCTGCTGCCGAAGCCGGCCCAGCATCCGGTCGGCACCGTGGTCGAGGTGCGCGACCTCTTCTACAACGTGCCGGCACGCCGCAAGTTCCTGCGCGCCGAGCGCACCGAGTTCGGCTATATCGACGAGCTGATCAAGTCGATCGCGCTGGCCCGTGCCGAGGTCGAGTTCCGCCTCGCCAACAACGGCAAGCCTCTGCGCCTGTTGCGGCCCGCGCACGGCGAGGCCGACATCCAGCGCCGCATCGGCGACGTGCTCGGCGGTGATTTCGTCGAGCGCAGCCTGCGCGTGGACCATGCCGGCGCCGGCTTACGCCTGCACGGCTGGGTCGGCCTGCCGACCGCCTCGCGCAGCCAGGCCGACCAGCAGTACTTCCACGTCAACGGGCGCCTGGTACGCGACCGCCTGGTCGCCCATGCCGTGCGCCAGGCCTACGCCGACGTGCTGTTCCACGGCCGTCATCCGGCCTTCGTGCTGTTCCTCGAGCTCGATCCGGCCCTGGTCGACGTCAACGTGCATCCGGCCAAGCACGAGGTGCGCTTCCGCGAGTCGCGGCTGGTGCACGACTTCCTGTACCGCACGCTCGACGAGGCGTTGTCGGGAACGCGCGCCGGCTCCGCCGTCGCCGCGGCTCCGGCCGCCGCGCCTGCCGCGCTGCCGGCCTGGCCGGTCTACCGCCAGCAGGGCGGACTGGGACTCGGCACGCGCGAACCGCTGGCGGACTACGCGGCCCTGCTGGGCGCGCCGGCCCGTGGCAGCATGGCGCCGGCGATCGCACCGGGCACCGACGCGGCGGGCGAGTACCGTGCCGAGGGCACGGCACCGCAGGAAGCCGGCGAGGTGCCCCCGCTCGGCTTCGCGCTGGCGCAGCTGCACGGCGTCTACATCCTGGCCGAGAACGCCCAGGGCCTGGTCCTGGTCGACATGCACGCTGCGCACGAGCGCATCACCTACGAGAAGCTCAAGCTGGCGCAGGCCGGGGAGGGCATTCGTGCGCAGCAGCTGCTGGTGCCGCTGACGCTGGCGCTGAGCGAGCGCGAGGCCGCTGCCGTCGAGGAGCACGCCGAGCGTTTCGCCGTGCTCGGCTTCGACGTCGTGCGCAGCGGCCCGCAAGGCGCGGTGGTGCGACGCGTACCGATGCTACTCGAAGGCTCGGACGTCCAGCAGCTGGTCCGCGACGTGATCGCCGACTTCGTCGCGCAGGGCAGTTCGCGCCGGATCGAGGAAGCCGGCAACGAACTGCTGGCGACGATGGCCTGCCACGGCTCCGTGCGCGCGAACCGCCGCCTGAGCCTGCCGGAGATGAATGCGCTGCTGCGCGAGATGGAGCGCACCGAGCGGTCCGGGCAGTGCAACCACGGCCGGCCGACCACGGTCCAGCTCGGCATGGCCGAACTGGACCGCCTGTTCCTGCGCGGCCGTTGAGAATCGGCCGATCGCTCATATCCTCATGCTGCCGGGCGACCGGGCCGCGTCCGCTCCGGTGGTACGCTGATGCCCCTGCCGGCGCGTCCCGCCGTTCCGGAATCGATGCCATGACCCGCAGCCCGTTCGTCGCGATCCTCGCCGTGATCTTCGCCATGACCGTCCCCGCCACCGCCGCACCATCGGACTACACCCAGCAGATCCAGGCCTGGCAGGCCAAGCGTCTGGAGCGCCTGCAGGCACCCGAAGGCTGGCTCAGCCTGATCGGGCTGGACTGGCTGCAGGCCGGGCGCAACACGATCGGCAGCGCCGACGGCAACGACATCGTGCTGAAGGCCGGGCCGGCGAAGCTCGGCGTCGCGGTGCTCGACGGCGGCGGCGTGACGCTGGAACTCGATCCGGCCGCCGAGGCGACCATCGACGGCCAGCGCGTGTCCAAGGCCGCGCTGCGCGACGATGCCCAGGCCGAGCCGAGCGTGGTCCGCTTCGGCACCGCGAGCTTCATCGTCATCAAGCGCGGCGACCGCTACGCGCTGCGCGTGCGCGACAGCGAGGCGCCCACGCGCACGCACTTCCTCGGCCTGGACCGGTACCCGATCGATCCGTCCTGGCGGATCGAGGCCCAGTGGGTCGCGTTCGATCCACCCCGGACGCTGGACATCCCCAACATCATCGGCACCGTCGATGCGATGACGGTGCCCGGCAAGGCGGTGTTCGAGCGCGAAGGCCGCAGCTACGAGCTGCTGCCGGTGATCGAGTCGCCGGACGCGACGCAGCTGTTCTTCATCCTCGCCGACCGGACCAGCGGCAAGGAGACCTACGGCGCCGCGCGGTTCCTCTATGCCGACGTGGCCAAGGACGGTGTCGTGGTGCTCGACTTCAACAAGGCCTACAACCCGCCGTGCGCGTTCACGCCGTACGCGACCTGTCCGCTGGCGCCGCCGGAGAACCGGTTGGGCGTGGCGGTGACGGCCGGCGAGAAGAAGTACCGCGGCAGCGATCACTGACGCGGCGGCGATCCGGCACGGGCGGGTGCGTCGCCTTGCGGCGGTGGCTCCGGCCCGTTAGGGTTGGCGCATGCGTACCTTCCTCCTGCCGATCGCCTTGCTGATCCTGCTGCCGGGCTGCGACCGCCCGACCCCTTCGTCCGCGGCCTCGAGTCCGACCGCCGCCTCGGCGAAGCCAGCCGATGCCTTCTTCGCGCAGCTCGGCGCACTCTGCGGCAAGGCCTTCGCGGGCCGCCTGGTCGCCTTCGACGAGCGCGACCGCGAAAGCTTCGGCGGTCCGTCGGTGATGCACGTGCGCACCTGCTCCGAGCAGGAGATCCGCATTCCGTTCCACGTCGGCGACGATCGCTCGCGGACCTGGATCGTCAGCCGCGTCGACGGCGGCCTGCGCCTCAAGCACGACCACCGTCATCGCGACGGCAGCGAGGACGACCTCACGCAGTACGGCGGCGACAGTGCCGCGGCCGGCGCCGGTACCGCGATACGCCAGTCGTTTCCGGCGGACGCCGAATCCAAGGCGATGTTCCTGAAGGGCGGATTGAACGCGTCGGTCGACAACGTCTGGTCGCTGGAGGTCGAGCCCGGCTCGCGCTTCGCCTACGAGCTGCGACGGCCCGATCGCCACTTCCGGGTGGAATTCGACCTGTCGCAGCCGGTCGAGGCGCCGCCCCCGCCGTGGGGCTACGAGTAGCCGGCGACCGTGCCCGGCGCCGCCGCGATGCGGCGGACGCCGGTGGGGTGCCTGTCAGGCCAGCGCCCGCGCGTGATGGCGCAGGTGGTCCTCGATGAAGGTCTGGATGAAGTAGTAGCTGTGGTCGTAGCCGGGCTGCAGGCGCAGGGTGAGCGCCTGGCCGGCGTCCTTCGCGGCGGCGGCCAGCAGCTCGGGCTTGAGCTGCGGTTCGAGGAACTTGTCCGCGTCGCCCTGATCGACCAGCAGCGTGCCGTCGAAGCGGTGGCCGCTGCGCAGCAGGGCCACCGTGTCGTACGGCTGCCACGCCACGCGGTCCTCGCCCAGGTAGCGCGGCAGCGCCTTCAGGCCCCAGGGCACCTGCGACGGTGCGACGATCGGCGCGAACGCCGAGACCGAGCGGTAGGCGCCGGGATTCTTCAGCGCGATCGTCAGCGCGCCGTGGCCGCCCATCGAATGCCCGAAGATGCCGCTGCGCGCGGTGTCGGCCGCCGCGAACCCGGCGGCGATCAGCGCCGGCAGTTCGCGCGTGACGTAGCTGTACATGCGGAAACGCGCGGCGAACGCCGGCGTGGTCGCATCGAGATAGAAGCCGGCAGCCTCGCCGAACTCCCAGTCGCCGGTGGCGCCCTCGATGCCGGTGTTGCGCGGGCTGGTGTCCGGCGCGACCAGCATCAGGCCCAGTTCCGCCGCCAGGCGCTGGGCGCCGGCCTTGATGATGAAGGTCTCCTCGGTGCAGGTCAGTCCTGCCAGGTAGTACAGCACCGGCACCTTGCCGGTCGCCGCCTGCGGCGGGTGGTAGACCGCGAACTTCATCGTGCCGCCGGTCTCGGAAGAGGCGTGCGAATAGAAGCCCTGGATGCCGCCGAAGCAGCGCTGCTCGGAGATCGTCTCGAATGTCATGTCGGTTCCTGGAAGGCGATGGATCAAACGTGGCGGGGACCGAGCACGATGATAGCCATGCCGGTGAGCGCGACCACCGCGCCCACGATGTCCCATGCGGATGGTCGAACGCTATCGACCAGCCACAGCCATGCAAGTGCCACCGCAACATAGACGCCGCCGTAGGCGGCATAGACGCGGCCGGTCGCGGTCGGGTGCAGGGTCAGCAACCAGACGAAAAGCGCCAGCGCCAGCGCGGCCGGAACCAGCAGCCAGGCCGGTTTTCCCTTGCGCAGCCACAGCCAGGGCAGGTAGCAGCCGACGATCTCGGCCAGCGCGGTGAGGACGAACAGGCCCGCGGTCCTGAGCATCGCGCTACGCGTCCCCGGCCGGCGGTGCGTCCATTTGCCGCGTGTCGCGCAGGCGCCGCTGCAGGCGCGTGAGCCAGATCGCGACCGCCAGCCAGGCCACGGCTACCGCGATCCACACGCCTGCGCGCGCGGCCAGACTCAGGCCGATCGCACCCAGTCCGATGTAGGCCCAGCTCGAAGCCATGTCGCCGCCGCGGTAGACCACGGTGTCGATGAAGTTCTTGGCCTTGTAGCGCGCCTCGCGATCGACCAGCGTGAACAGCGTTTCACGCGCCGGCTTGACGAAGGCGAACGAGAATCCGCGCGTGCCGACCTGCACGACCGCCAGCAGCAGGGCGCCGTGCGCCAGCGCCAGGCTGCCGAGCCCGATGCCGACCAGCATCGCCGGTATCAGCAGCAGCGGACCCACGCCGTAGCGCGCCAGCAGGACCCGCGTCACCAGCACCTGGACCAGCAGGACGACGAGGTTCATCGTCAGGTCGATCGTCGCGAAGTAGCGGTTGCGTTCGGCGTAGCTCAGTCCCAGTGCCTGCACGGTGTCGGCCTGGGAGCTGTAGAGCAGCACGCCGATGCTGACGCCGAAGAACATGTGCAGCACGAGGGCGAACAGGATCGGGCTGCGGAACACCATCCTGGCGCCGGCGACGATCGATCCGCCGATCAGGCGGTCGCCGTCCTCGCGGCCGTGGTCCCGCTCCTGCTGCCGCGCCCACGGGATCAGGCGCAACAGGCAGCCGAGGCAGATCGCGTAGAACGCCGCGGAAATCAGCATCAGGCCGGAGGCGTTCACGTGCGCGACCAGCCCCAGCGAGGCGACCGGGCCGAGGATCGCGCCCATCGTGCCGCCGGCCGCGATCACCGCGTAGAAGCGCTTGGCCTGCTGGTTGACGAAGATGTCGGCCATGAAGCTCCAGAACACCGCATCGGTGAACAGGTTGATGACCGACAGGAAGATCGAGAACGCGACCGCCACGCCGCTGCTCATGCCGCGGCCGACCAGGAACGCGAACAGCAGCAGCATCGCGATCACGAACAGGTAGATCGCCGGCATGAAATGGCGCCGGGCGACCCGTGCCACGAGGGCGCCGTAGAGCGGCGTCAGCAGCAGCATGCAGACGAAGACCGAGGTGAACACGGCCGGGATCAGCCGCGCGCCGTCGGCGCTGATCAGCGCCTCGCGCACCGAGCGCAGGATGTAATAGCCGAACAGCTGCGAGAAGAAGAAGGCGAACGACCAGAAGAGCGCCACGCGCTCGTGCCGGTCGGCGCCGGCGATCAGCGCCTGCCAGCCCTGCCTGTGCGTGGAATCGGCTGCCGCCATCTGCAATCCCCTGGCTTTCGCGACCGGCGGAGGCCGGGGCCGAAGCATGTTGCGCCGCGCACGCTAACATTGTATTTCCGCCTCGGCCAGACTCGACCGCGCATGACGATCACGCTCTCCGGCTTGTACGTGTATCCGTTGAAGTCGTGCGCGCCGTTGCCGCAGCCGGCGGCCGAAGTCGATCCGCGCGGCCTGGCCGGCGACCGGCGCTGGATGGTCGTGGATGCCGACGGCCGTTTCGTCACCGGGCGGCAGCAGCCGCGCCTGACGCTGGTCCGCGCCTGCCCGGATGGTCCGGACGCGCTGCGGCTCGATGCGCCGGACCTGCCGACGCTGCGGCTGGCGCCGGCGGCGGCCGAGCGGACCGCGGTGACCGTATGGGGCAGCCGCGTGCTCGCGCTGCCCGCCGAGCCGGCCGCGGATGCGTGGATCAGCGGCTTTCTCGGGCAACCGGCGCGCTTCGTCCACATGGACCCGGCCGCGACGCGCCGCATCGACGGGCGCTATTCGGAGGCCGGCGAAGTCAGCTTCGCGGACGGATTCCCGCTGCTGCTGCTGTCGGCCGCGGCCGTGGACCTGCTCAACACCAGGCTGGCACGGCCGGTCTCGCCATTGCGGTTCCGGCCCAACCTGATCGTCGCCGGCACCGAGGCGCATGCCGAGGACCGATGGAAGCGCGTGCGCATCGGCGACCTGGTGTTCGAGGTGGTCAAGCCGTGCACGCGCTGCGTCTTCACGACGGTGGATTTCGAGCGCGGCGTGCGCGATCCGGACGGCGAGCCGCTGCGGACCTTGCTGACCTATCGACGCGGCGCCGACGGCGTCACGTTCGGCCAGAACCTGATCCCGCTCACCGGCGGCGGCGTGCGCGTGGGCGACCGCGTGGACGTGCTGGACTGAGGAGCGGGCCGGCGCGAGAGCGAACGGCCCGCAGAAGAGGCGGGAGCGCGAGCGCGCTCCCGCGAGGTCTCAGCGCTTGTCGACCGGGACGTAGGCGCGCTCGGCCGCGCCGGTGTAGATCTGCCGCGGACGACCGATCTTGGCGTCCGGCGTGACGTGCTGCTCGAGCCAGTGCGCGACCCAGCCGGCCGTGCGCGCGATCGCGAACATCACCGTGAACATCTCGGTCGGGATCTTCAGGGCCTTGTAGATGATGCCCGAGTAGAAATCGACGTTCGGGTACAGCTTGCGCTCGATGAAGTACGGATCCTTGAGCGCGACTTCCTCCAGCGCGACCGCGACGTCGAGCAGCGGGTCGCTGACGTTGAGGTCGGCCAGGACCTTGTGCGTCATCTCGCGGATGATCGTCGCGCGCGGATCGAAGTTCTTGTAGACGCGGTGGCCGAAGCCCATCAGGCGGAAGCCGGAGTTCTTGTCCTTGGCCTTGGCGACCGCGCTGGCGACGTTCTTGGCATCGCCGATCTCCTCCAGCATCTTCAGCACGGCCTCGTTGGCGCCGCCGTGCGCCGGTCCCCACAGCGCGGCGATGCCGGCCGAGACGCAGGCATACGGGTTGGCACCGGTCGAGCCGACCAGGCGCACGGTCGAGGTCGACGCGTTCTGCTCGTGGTCGGCGTGCAGGATGAACAGCAGGTCCAGCGCCTTGGCCACCACCGGATTGAGTTCCAGCGGCTCGCTCGGCACCTCGAACATCATGTGCAGGAAGCGCGTGACGTACTCGAGGTTGTTGCGCGGATAGCGGAACGGCCAGCCGATGCCGTAGCGGTAGGCGGCGGCGGCGATGGTCGGCACCTTGGCGATCAGGCGGATCGCCGCCAGGCGCCGCTGCTCCGGGTCGTTCATGTCGAGCGTGTCGTGGTAGAACGCCGACAGCGACGCCACCGAGCCGCACAGCATCGCCATCGGATGTGCGTCGTAGTGGAAGCCGTTGAGAAAGTTCTTCAACGACTCGTGCATCATCGTGTGGTGGGCGACTTCGTGCTCGAAGGCGCGGAACTGCTCGCCGCTGGGCAGCTCGCCGTTGATCAGCAGATAGGCCACCTCGAGGAAGCTCGACTGCTTGGCCAACTGCTCGATCGGGTAGCCGCGGTACAGCAGGATGCCCTGGTCGCCGTCGATGTAGGTGATCGCGCTGCGCGTGCTGGCGGTCGAGACGAAGCCCGGGTCGTAGGTGAAGTAGCCGGTTTCCTTGTTCAGCTTGCCGATGTCGAGCGCGGGATCGCCCAGGGTTCCGGAGACGACCGGAAGCACGACGCTCTTGCTGGTGGCGGCATCGGTGAGCGTGACGGAAGGTTCGGACACGGGAGTACCTCGCTGCTGAAGGTCCGCGAGCGTGTTGCGACGCAAACAAGCGGACCCGGTAAGACGGGCGGCTGCACGATCGGCAACCCTGGCGCCGGTCGGCCACGCCCGCTATTGCGCGGCGGAGGCCGATCGCGAGGCGGGATTATCTCACAGCTTGGTGTTACAGATTGATGGTGCGCAGCCACATCGGCTGCCCGGCGCGAACGACACGCATACGAAAACCCGGACGTTGCGGCAACGTCCGGGTCCGAGGCTGGAAGGCGATACGGGCGGCCCTGCGCCGGCGCGAACGGCCGGCGCGCGAGCCGGGGTTGTCAGGCCTTGCCGGCGTAGCGCTTGCGGAACTTGTCGACGCGACCGCCGACGTCGGCAACCTTCTGCTTGCCGGTGTAGAACGGGTGCGAGTGGCTGGAGATTTCCACCTTGATCAGCGGATACTCCTCGCCGTCTTGCCACTTGATCGTTTCCTTGCTGGTCATCGTCGACCGGGTCAGGAACGAGAAGTCGCTGGCCAGGTCCTGGAAGACCACGGACTGGTACTTGGGATGGACGTCGGGTTTCATCGTACGGCTCCAGGACGGACCGGTGGAAAAAGAGCCGCGCATGATAGCCGCTGCCCGCCTGCTGCGCAATCGCCGCCGTTGGGTCGTCGTGCCGGCCCGCGTCAGGCGCCCAGGGCGGCGGCGATCAACGCCTCGAAACGGGCCTGGTCCACCTCCAGCACGATGCGGGCATTGGCCGGCCGGCCGGACCGCGCCTGCCAGTCGACGAGGGTCGCGCCGCGTGTCAGGGCGCCGGTCAGCTCGACCTCGACGCGGCGCTCCGCGGCGTCGCTGACGATGTCCGGCTGCAGCGCGACCGCCATTGCCAGGGCGTCGGCGGCCATCAGGCCGCGCCGGCCGCGCGCCTGGCTGAAGTCGCGGGTCTTGCGCGAAAGAGCGGCGTAGAAGCGGGCGCGCCGGTCGCCGGCGGCGAGCACGCGCTCGAAGCGGTCCAGGGCGATGGCGTGGCGCTGGGTCGCTTCCCAGTCCACCAGGTCGAAGCGGGGCCACTCGGTGAACACGACGTGCGCCGCTTCGGGATCGAAGCCGATGTTGAACTCGGCCGGCAGCCGCTCGGTATTGCCGGTGCCGGTCACCGCGCCGCCCATGACCACCAGGCGCTGCACGTGCCGCGGAAGATCCGGGTCCAGGCGCAGCGCCAGGGCCAGGTTCGTCAGCGGGCCGAGCGCGACCAGGGTGAGCCGGCCCGGCTGCCGGCGTGCCAGCCGCACCAGGGCCAGGGCGGCGTGCTCGGCTTCGGGCGCGCGCGCGGCCGGGGCGTAGCCGGTGTCGCCGAAGCCGTCGAGGCCGTGCACGAAGGCGGCATCGGCCGCCGGCAGCACCAGCGGGACCGGGCAACCCGGAAACACCGGCGTGTCCGCCTGCAGCAGGTCGACCAGCTTCAGCGCGTTGCGCACCGTGTGGCCGAGCCCGACATTGCCGGCGGCGATCGTCAGCCCGTGGACGCGCGCATGGTGGTGCGCCATCAGGATCGCCAGCGCATCGTCCACGCCGGGATCGGTATCGATCAGCAGGTCCGGGATCATCGTCGCTCGTCGCGGAAGGGGGCGGTCATTGTCGCAGGGACGCCGCGTCAGGCACCGGCATAGCGGGCGGCGCCGCCGACCCAGCGCTCGATCAGCCGCTCGACGCGCTCGGGCGTGTCGGCGGCCAGGTCCGCTGCGATCCGCTGCACGGCCGGCAGCAGGCTCGCGTCGCGCACGAGGTCGGCCACCCGGAACGCGATCTGGCCGGTCTGGCGCGTGCCGAGCACCTCGCCCGGTCCGCGCAGCTCCAGGTCCTTCTCGGCGATGCGGAAACCGTCCGTCGTCTCGCGCATCACGTCCAGGCGCGCGCGTGCCAGGCCGCCCAGCGGCGGGCGGTACAGCAGCACGCAGCTGGACGCGGTGCGCCCGCGCCCGACGCGCCCGCGCAGCTGGTGCAGCTGCGCCAGGCCGAGCCGCTCGGCATTCTCGATGACCATCAGGCTGGCATTGGGCACGTCCACGCCGACCTCGATGACCGTGGTCGCGACCAGCACGTGGAGGTCGCCGTCGGCGAAGGCCTGCATCGCCTGCGCCTTTTCCTTCGGCTTGAGGCGGCCGTGCACGAGGCCGACCTTCAGCTCGGGCAGTGCCGCGGTCAGCTCGGCGTGGGCGACCTCGGCCGCGCGCGCCTCGAGCTGCTCGGATTCCTCGATCAGCGTGCAGACCCAGTAGGCCTGGCGTCCGGCCAGGCAGGCGGCGCGGATGCGCTCGATCACCTCGTGGCGGCGCGCGTTGGAGATGACCACCGTCTGCACCGGCGTGCGTCCGGGCGGCAGCTCGTCGATGACCGAGACGTCCAGGTCCGCGTAGGCGGTCATCGCCAGCGTGCGCGGGATCGGCGTGGCGGTCATCACCAGTTGGTGCGGCACGCGGCCTTCGGCCAGGCCCTTGTCGCGCAGCGCGAGGCGCTGGTGGACGCCGAAGCGGTGCTGTTCGTCGATGACCGCCAGGCCGAGGCGTGCGAAGCGCACTGCTTCCTGCATCAGCGCGTGCGTGCCGATCACCAGCGGTGCGCCGCCGGCCACGGCGTCCAGCGCCACCGCGCGGGCCTTGCCCAGCACCTTGCCGCCGAGCCAGACCGGCTCGATGCCGAGCGGCGCCAGCCAGCCGCGAAACGCGCGCAGGTGCTGCTCGGCCAGCAGCTCGGTCGGCGCCATCACGGCCGCCTGGTGCCCGGCCTCGATCGCGACCAGCGCGGCCAGCGCGGCGACGATCGTCTTGCCGGAGCCGACATCGCCCTGGACCAGGCGCAGCATCGGCTGGGCCTGGGCCAGGTCCGCGCCGACCTCGTCGACGACGCGCCGCTGGGCACGCGTCAGCTGGAACGGCAGCCGCGCCAGCAGCGTGGCGGGCAGGGTGCCGCCGCCGGCGAGCCGCGGCGAGGCGTGGCGCCGGATCTGGGCACGCAGCCGCTTGAGCACGAGATGGTGGGTCAGCAGTTCCTCGAACGCCAGGCGGCGTTGCGCCGGATGGGTGCCGGCGGCGAGCGCGGCCTGGTCGACGTCGGGCGGCGGCCGGTGGACCGTCAGCAGCGCCTGGCGCAGGTCCGCCAGGCCGAGCGGTTCGAGCAGCCGCGGCGGGATCAGTTCGAGCGCCGCGGCGGGCGGAAGGCGGTCCAGCGCGCGGGCGATCACGCCGGCCAGCCGCTTCTGGCCGAGGCCCTCGGTGGTCGGGTAGACCGGCGTCAGGCGATCCTCGACCACGCCGACCTCGTCCTCGGCGAGGCGCTGGTACTGCGGATGGACGATCTCCAGTCCCTGGCTACCGTGGCGGATCTCGCCGTAGCAGCGCAGCCGCGTGCCGGGCACCAGTTGCGCGACCTGGGTTCCGCGAAAGTGGAAGAAGCGCAGGATCAGCGTGGCACGCGTGTCGTCGCTGATCGCCACGCGCAGCTGCGGCCGGTAGCGGAAGCCGCGCTCGACCGCCTCGACGCGTCCCTCGACCAGGGCGTTGCTGCCGATGCGCAGGTCGCGGATCGCGGTGACGTGCGTGCGGTCCTCGTAGCGCAGCGGCAGGTGGAACCACAGGTCCTGGATGCGCACCAGGCCCAGGCGCTCCAGCGCCTGCGCCAGGGCCGGACCGACGCCGGCGAGGTCGGTGACCGGTGCCAGGCCGGCGTCGAAGGCCGCGATCGGGGCGTCGGCCGTCATCGGTCAGGCGGTGGCCGGATCAGCCCAGTACGAGGATCGCGTCCACTTCGACCGCGGCGCCGCGCGGCAGGCCGCTGACCTGGATCGTGGAGCGGGCCGGATACGGCGCGGCGAAGTAGTCCTTCATGACCTCGTTGACGGTCGCGAAGTCGCCCAGGTCGGTCAGGTAGATGCCGATGCGCACGAGGCCGGCGAGCGAGCCGCCGGCCGCCTCGCAGACCGCGCGCAGGTTGTCGAACACCCGCCGCGCCTGCAGGCCGATGTCGCCTTCCACCAGTGCGCCGGTGGCCGGGTCGAGCGGGATCTGCCCGGAGAGATAGACGGTATCGCCGGCCCGTACGGCCTGGGAATAGGGGCCGATGGCCTGGGGCGCGGCGTCGGTCTGGATGATCGTTCGCATGGTGTCCGTCACGGAGAGGAAATGGGACGCCGGCGCGATCGCGACGGCGGTCCGATTATCCCGCATCGGGCGGTCGCGCGCCGACCCGTGCCGGTCAGACCGGGTGGCGGTGTACCGAGTTGACGACGCCCAGGCGGCGCACGTGGCGCATGACGTCGGCCAGGTGCTTGCGGTTCTTGACCTCGATCGTGAACACCAGCATCGCATTCATGAGGTCGCGTTCCTGGTACTCGACGTTCTCGATGTTCGAGGCCGAGTCGGCGATCGCGGTCGCGACCTGGGCCAGGACGCCGGGACGGTTGTGCGCGCTCACGCGCAGCTCGACGCGGTAGTCGCCCTCGACCTCGCGATCCCAGTCGATCTCGACGCAGCGCTCGGGCGACTTGCGGAACTCGGGCACGTTCGGGCATTCGAGCCGGTGCACGACCACGCCCTTGCCGGCCGACAGGTAGCCCATGATCGGATCGCCCGGCACCGGATGGCAGCAGTTGCCGAAGCTCAGCACGCCGCGTTCGCTGCCGGTGATCAGGATCTTCTCGCTGACCGTGTGCGCGGTGACGGCGGGATGTCCCTGCAGCATCAGCAGGCTGCGCGCGACGGTGTCGGGCATGCGGTTGCCCAGCGCGATGTCCGAGAGCAGTTCTTCCAGGCGCTTGAAGCGGTTGTCGGCCAGGTAGCGCTCGAGCACCGGCCGGCGCACGAGGTCGAGCGAGGCACCGAGGCCGTCGAGCGCGCGGTCGAGCATGCGATGGCCGAAATCGACCGCGTCCTCGTGCTGCAGGCGCTTGAGGTGGTGGCGGATCGCCGTGCGTGCCTTGCCCGACACGACCCACTCCAGCCACTGCGGGCTCGGCGCCGCCGATGGCGCGGTGATGATCTCGACGGTCTGGCCGCTGGCCAGGCGCGTGCGCAGCGGCACCAGCCGGTCGTCGATGCGCGCGGCGACGGCGTGGTCGCCGACGTTGGTGTGCACCGCATAGGCGAAGTCCAGTGCGGTCGCGTTGCGCGGCAGCGCGAGGATGCGTCCCTTGGGGGTGAACAGGTAGACCTCGTCGGGGAACAGGTCCACCTTGACGTTCTCGATGAACTCGATCGAGGACGGGATCACGCGCTGCTCGTCGACCAGGTTCGACAGCCACTCGCGCGCGCGGTTCTGGGCGTTGTTCGACGCGCCCGATTCGTTCTTGTAGGCCCAGTGCGCGGCGATGCCGCGCTCGGCCACGCTGTTCATGTCCTCGGTGCGGATCTGGATCTCGATCGGCATGCCGAACGGCCCGAACAGCACCGTGTGCAGCGACTGGTAGCCGTTCGCCTTCGGGATCGCGATGAAGTCCTTGAAGCGGCCGTCGAGCGGCTTGTAGAGCGCGTGGATCGTACCGAGCGCGTGGTAGCACTCCATCACGCTGTCCACGACGACACGGAAGCCGAACACGTCCATGACCTGCGCGAAGGACTTGTTGTCGTTGCGCATCTTCATGTAGACGCTGTACGGCGACTTGATGCGGCTGACGATCCGGTGCTGGATCTTCTCGGCCGACAGCCGGGTCTCCAGCTCCGCCTCGATCCGCTTCATCGCTTCGCGCCGGTTGCCCGCCGATGCGCGCACGCGGGCGCCGATGATGCGGTGGCGGTCCGGGTAGAGCGCCCGGAAGCCGAGATCCTGCAGCTCGGACTTGAACTTGTTCATGCCCAGCCGCTGGGCGATCGGCGCGTAGATGTCGAGCGTCTCGCGCGCGATGCGGCGGCGCGACTCGGGCGCCATCGAGCCGAGCGTGCGCATGTTGTGCAGCCGGTCGGCCAGCTTGATCAGGATGACGCGCAGGTCGCGCGCCATCGCCAGCAGCATCTTGCGGAAGCTCTCGGCGGCCGCCTCCTGGCGCGTGCGGAAACGCACGTTGTCGAGCTTGGTGACGCCGTCGACCAGCTCGGCGACGGTCTCGCCGAACGTGGCGACCAGTTCCTCGCGCGTCAGCGGCGTGTCTTCGAGCGTGTCGTGCAGGATCGCCGAGATGATCGTCTCGGCGTCGAGGCCGAGGTCGGCCAGGATCGTGGCGACCGCGACCGGATGGGTGATGTAGGGCTCGCCGCTCTTGCGGGTCTGCCCCGCATGCGCGCGGTCGCCGATCGCGTAGGCCTGGCGGACCCGGGCGACCTGGTCGGCAGGCAGGTACGTGGCCAGCCGCTGCTCGAGCGCGACCACGTCGGGGGGAAGGGCGTCGGTCCCGGTAGGCTGGACTTTCACTGCAGCGTCCACGGCCGTCGCCCGCCGGTGTTCAGCGTTTGGCGCTACACGGCGGGCGGCGGCGCGGCGTCACAGGTCGTCCCCGCCCTTGGACAGGTCGTCGTCGACCTCGGCCGCGGCCCATTCCAGCGCCTCGCGCTCGGCCTTCTCGCGCGCCAGACGGTCGATCTCGTCGATCATCGGCTGGTCCACCTTGCGCTCGGCGATCTCGCGCAGTGCGACCACGGTGGGCTTGTCGTTGTTGCTGTCCACGACGCTGTCGGCACCCTTGGCCAGCTGGCGTGCGCGCTTGGTGGCCATCAGAACCAGTTCGAAGCGGTTGTCGACCACTTCGAGGCAATCTTCAACGGTAATACGGGCCATCGGATATCCTCGATCAAAACCAAAGCCAATTCATGGCGTTATGCCTCGGCATTGTAGCGGGCCACGATTGTGCGGCGCAAACTATCGGGCCGCCTGCCGGCCTGCGGCGGGTGCTGCGCTGCCGCGAGGGTGGCCACGGGGTGCGCCCATCTTGATTGTCGCGCCCGGCACACCCATTCTGCGACGGGGAGCGGGGGACGGCGCTGCCCGGCCGTCCTGCGGTCGCGATTCGTTAAGGAACCGTCCAGTATTTCGTGTACCTTGCTCCGCCCGCTCGCGCCTTGGCGGGGCCTGGGGAATCGTCCGGCGCACCTGCAGCGCCAGGGAAGCCGTCGTCCAATGCCGAAAAGCCCGCTCCTGAACAGCCTGCGCCCGTTCGCCCTCGCGCTCGGCCTCGTCCTCCTGTCCGCCTGCACCATCGCGCCGCCGCGTACGGACGACCCGTACGAGCGGTTCAACCGGAAGATGTACACGTTCAACGACACGGTGGATCGCGTCGCGATCCGGCCGGTGGCCGTGGGCTATCGCAAGATCACCACGCCGAACATGCGCCGGGTGGTCAGCAATTTCTTCGCGAACATCCGGATGCCGATCACGATCGCCAACGACCTGCTGCAGGGCAAGCCCGGCCAGGCCGGGCGCAACACCGGCCGCTTCGTGATCAATACCACCCTGGGCTTCCTCGGGTTGTTCGACCCCGCCAGCGAGATGAACCTGCCGCCGAACTCGAACGATTTCGGCATCACGCTGGCGAAGTGGGGCGTCCCGGATGGTCCGTACCTGGTGCTGCCGCTGCTCGGCCCGACCACCACGCGCGACGTCTGGCGCACGCCGGTGGACAGCTACTACTTCGACCCGTTGAGCTGGTACGCGCGCGAGCACGACCTCACCCACAACACCGAGTACCTGCCGCAGTTCGTCTACCTGGTCACGCTGCGTTCGTCGGGGATCGACGCGGAGGGGTTGCTCGAAGGCGTCTACGACCCCTACGTCTTCTTCCGCGACGCCTATCGCCAGCGACGGCTCTACGACGTCTACGACGGCGAGCCGCCGGTCGACGTCATCGAGAAGCTGCAGGGCACCGACGACGTGGACGTCGACCAGTTGCTCGAGGAGCAGCAGCAGTACGAGCAGCGCAAAGGCGGCGGTTAGCCGCCCGTCCACGAGCGCAAGGGCGGCGGCTGGCCGCCGGTCCGCACACGCAAAGGCACCCAGCCGCCCGTTCGCCCGGGCGGCGGATCAGCCGGCGGTTTCGAAGCGATTGGCTTCGCGGTTCTTGCGAACCTGGCCCGGGTGCCAGACGCGCCCGTTCATCGCGATGTAGACGCCGTCCGGCAGGGATTGCACCGCGCCGACGGCGCAGCCGATGTTGAACACCGCATCGGACCGGTCGAACAGCGCCGGGTTCAGCGCGCCGGTCAGCACCACCACCTTGCCGGTCAGGCCTTCCAGGGCACGGGCGGTCTCGACCATGGTGTCGGTGCCGTGGGTCACCAGCACGTGCCGGTGTGACTGCTGCTCGATCGCCTCGCGGATCAGCGCGCGATCGGCGTCGTCCATGTGCAGGCTGTCCTTGCGCATCAGCGAGCGCACGTCGAACGCGAACGCCACGCCGAGCGAGGTCAGGATCTCGCCGATCTGCGGGTCGCCGATCTGGTAGGTCGACTTGTCGTCGAAGTAGATCTTGTCGATCGTGCCGCCGGTGGTGAGGATCGTGAGGTGCTGCATGCCGTGGAAGAATGAGCGGGGCGGAGCCGCGCATTGTAGCGCCGGCGCGCGTCCTCGCGCGCGCCGGTCCCTCACACGACCGGGCCCGCTTCAGGCCGCCCTGGCGCGCAGCCCGTCGATGCTCTCCTGCGCCGCCGCCAGCGCCTGGCGGCGATGACCCTCGTCGAGGTTGAGCCCTTCGGCCCGCACCACGCGGACGTCGTCGATGCCGAGGAACGCGAACATGCGGCGCAGGTACGGCTCCTGGAAATCGAGGGCGGCGGTCGGACCTTCGGTGTAGAGGCCGCCCCGGGTGGAGGCGATCACCACGCGCTTGCCGCCGGCCAGCCCGACCGGTCCGGTGGCCTCGTAGCGGAACGTCCGTCCGGCCACGCAGACCCGGTCGATCCAGGCCTTGAGCTGCGACGGGATCGCGAAGTTGTACATCGGGGCGCCGACGACGATCACGTCGCTGGACAGGAACTGGTCGAGCGCGTCGCCGTCGGCGGCGGCCGCCGGCGACCAGTCGCCGAGCGGCGCGGCGGCGAGGTCGCGGTAGGCGACATCGAGGCCGGGGTGGCGCTCGCGGAACGCCTCGACGATCGAGGCAGTGAGATCGCGCGAGACCGAATGGGCGCCGAGGGCGCTCGAGTCGATATGCAGCAGCTTCATTGGGGGTTCTCTGGCAGGTCAGGCCGGCGATCCGGCGAAACCAAAGCTATGGCGTGGACGATAGGTCGATAAGAGGGCAATATCGAGACTCATCGTTCGCGTGTGGAGACAATGATGGCTGGCGACGGCCTGGCGGATCTGAACGACCTGCGCTTCTTCGCGGCGGTGGTCGATCACGGCGGGTTCTCGGCGGCCGGCCGGGCACTGGGGGTGCCCAAGTCCCGGCTCAGCAAGCGGGTGGCCCTGCTGGAGGAGCGGCTCGGCGTCCGGCTGCTGCGGCGGACCACGCGGCGCCTCGCGCTGACCGAGGTCGGCGAGCGTTTCCACGGTCACTGCCGGGCCATGCTCGAACAGGCGCAGGCGGCGCAGGAGGCGGTCGAGGTGCTGCGCGCCGAGCCCAGCGGCGTGGTCCGCGTCAGCTGCCCGGTCGGGCTGGCACAGACGCTGGTGGCCTGGGTCCTGCCCGACTTCCTGCTGCAGCATCCGAAGGTGCAGGTCCGCCTGGTCGCCACCAACCGCCGCATCGACCTGATCGGCGAAGGCATCGACATCGCCGTGCGGGTGCGCGAGCGCCAGGATGCCGAGGCCGCGCTGGTGCTGCGCAGCGTCGGCGAGGCGCGTGCGGTGCTGGTGGCGAGTCCGGCCTTTCTCGACGCGCAGGGACGCCCGCGCGTACCGGCGGACCTGGCGCGCTATCCGCTGCTGTCGATGGACGAGCACGAAGGCCCGCAATGGCTACGGCTGTTCGACGCTGCCGGGCGGCCGGTCGAGATCGAGATGCGGGCGCCGCTGGTCTGCGGCGACTTCGTCGTCCTGCACGAGGCGGCGCGGCGTGGCGTCGGCGTGGCGATGCTGCCGGATTTCGTCTGCGCCCCCGCCGTCGCCCGCGGCGAGCTCGAACGGCTCCTGCCGGAATGGGACACGCCGCAGGGAACGGTGCACTTCGTCTACACCGGCCGGCGCGGTCTCCTGCCGGGCGTGCGTGCGCTGATCGACTACCTGACGGATGTGTTGCCGAAGAACGCGCAGCTCCTGGCCACGCGCTGCGTGGAGGCGTCGCATTCGAGGCCGGCGTCCCGTTAGTCAGCCGGCGGGACGCGCCGCGCCGGCGCGGCGCCGGGCAGCGATCGCGTTCCAGCCGAGCGCGCCGACCAGCAGCGTGCAGATCAAGACCTGGAGCAGGGCGATCGGCCGGGCCGCGGGCACCGCATAGGCGGCGACGATGCCGTGGCAGAAATAGAACAGGCTGACGATGCCGATCCAGGTCAGGGCGCGCCGTGCGCCGGTCCGCAGCGCGAGCAGCGGCAGCAGCAGGGGCGGCAGCGTCAGGGCGAGCGCCAGGGCACCCTGGCCGTTTTGCGGCGGCGCGCTCCACAGGTACCAGGCCGGCTGCAGCGCGACCAGGCCGGCCCAGGCCAGGAAGCCGACGCGCAGCGCCGTCACGCGCCGCGCCCGAGGCGCGCGGCGACCTCGGCCACGCGCCGGCCCAGCGCGCGCGCGAGCACGCGCTCGTCGTCACTGATGCCGTTGCCGCCGTCGGCCCCGCCGACGTGGCTGGCGCCGTAGGGCGTGCCGCCGCTCGCCGTGTGGCTCAGCGTCGGTTCGGTGTATGGAATGCCGACGATCAGCATGCCGTGGTGCAAGAGTGGCAGCATCATCGACACCAGGGTCGTCTCCTGGCCGCCGTGCATCGTGTTCGTCGCGGTGAAGACCGCGCCGGGCTTGCCGGCGAGCGTGCCCGAGGCCCATTCGGCGCCGGTCGTGTCGAGGAAATGCTTGAGCGGCGCGGCCATGTTGCCGAAGCGGGTCGGGCTGCCCAGGATCAGGCCGGCGCAGTCACGCAGGTCCTCGCGCGTGACGTACGGCGCGCCCTCGTCCGGCACCGGCGGCTGGGCCGATTCGGTCACCGGCGCCACCGGCGGCACGCTGCGCAGACGCGCCTGCATGCCCGGCACCTCGGCGATGCCGCGCGCGACCAGCCGGGCGAGCTGGGCCACCTTTCCGGTCCGGCTGTAATGGAGGACAAGGATTTCGCTCATCGGGCTTTCCGTCGTACGCTCCTCATCATGATTCGCGCGATCCCACAGTTTGTCACACGGCGCTACGATCGCGAGCGCGTGTCGGCATTCCTGCGCTTCACGCTGAGGCGCTTCCTCGAGGACCGGTGCACCCAGGCGGCCGGCGCGCTGGCCTATACCAGCGTCTTCGCACTGGTGCCGCTGACTGCCGCGATCCTCGGCATCCTGGCGGCGTTCCCGGTCTTCGGCGAATGGCGCATCCAGCTGACGGCGTTCATTTTCAACAATTTCGTCCCGGCCGCCGGCGACACGGTGCAGGAATACATCACGCAGTTCGCCGACAACGCCAGCAAGGCGACCGCCGTGGGCGTCCTGGTGCTGCTGTTCAGCGCGGTGGCGTTGATGATGAGCATCGAGGACGCGTTCAACCGGATCTGGCGCGTCCAGGCCGGGCGCCGCCCGGTCTCGCGCTTCGTCATCTACTGGACCGCGTTGACGCTCGGCCCGCTGCTGCTGGTGGCGGCGCTGGCGATCAGCTCCTACCTGTTCGCGCTGCCGTTCATCGATGCGGCCGAGGCGCAGTTCTCGATCCGCGCGCGCGTGCTCGGCCTGTTGCCGTTCCTGATCGTCTGGGCCGCGCTGGTGGCGGCGTTCGTCGTGATCCCCAACCGCGAGGTGCGCTTCCGCCACGCCGTGATCGGCGCCCTGATCGCCGCCGTGCTGTTCGACCTGGCCAAGCGCGGGTTCGCCTACTACGTGACCGACCTGGCCAGCTACCAGAAGGTCTACGGCGCGCTGGCGATGGTCCCGATCTTCTTCTTCTGGATCTACCTGTCCTGGCTGATCGTGCTGCTGGGCGCCTCGATCACCGCGTCGCTGAGCGCGTTCGACTACCGGCCGCCTTCGCAGCGGCTGCCGGAAGGGCACGAGTTCGCCGGCCTGCTGCGCGTGGTCGCCCACCTGGCCGACGCCCAGCGCGCCGGCCACGGATTGACCACGCGCACGCTGCGCCAGCGCGAGAGCTTCCTGACCGACGACCTGCTGCAGCGCTATCTGAAGGACATGCAGCGCATCAGCATGATCCGCCGGACCGAGATCGGCGAATGGGTGCTGACGCGCAGCCTGGACAGCCTGAGCCTGCACGACCTCTACGAAGCGGGCGGCTACCGCCTGCCGTCCGGCGATGCGCAGCCGGGCTTCCAGTGGCCCGCGCAGGACGTCGTGCGCAACACGGCACGCGATCTGGGCGAGGACCTGGACGTGCCGTTGAGCCGGATCTTCCCTTTCCCGGCGCCGGACCCGGCGCCGCCCACCAAGGAACCTGCATGAAACGTCTGATCCTGTCCGTCCTGCTGGCGATGCTGGCGACCGGGCTCGCCTCGGCGGCCGGGACCGGCAGCACCCCGCCGGCGAAGCCCACGCTCAAGGTCACCACCCTCGACGGCAAGGCCTGGGACCTGGCCGGCCAGCGCGGCAAGTGGGTCATCGTCAACTTCTGGGCGACCTGGTGCGCGCCGTGCATCAAGGAGATGCCGGAATTCTCGGCCTTCGTCGGCGAGCGCGAGGACGTGGTCGCGATCGGCCTGGAGATCGGCGACGAGGAGCGCGCCGAGGTCGACGCATTCCTGGCCAAGCGGCCGGTCGTCTATCCGATCGCCCAGGTGCCGATGAGCGATCCACCCGCCGACTTCGGCGCGCCGCGCGGCCTGCCGACGACCTACCTGATCGCGCCGGACGGGACGGTCGCCAAGAAGTTCATGGGGCCGGTGACGCGCCGCGACCTCGAGCAGGTCATCGCCGGGCACAAGGCCGGCTGAGCGGCGCATGCCGGTCGTTCGCTACCTGGTTTCCGGCCGCGTCCAGGGTGTCGGCTTCCGCGCCGCCACGCGCGCGCAGGCCCTGCGCCTGCGGCTCGACGGCTACGCCCGCAACCGGGCCGACGGCCGGGTCGAGGTGCTGGCCGCCGGCCCGGACGCGGCGCTGGCGGCGCTGGAAGCCTGGCTGCAGCGCGGGCCGCCGGCCGCGCGCGTGGACGCGGTGCAGCGCGAGGACTGCGACACGCCGGCGCCGGACGGCTTCGTCATCCGCTGACGGCCGGTTCGTCCTCGGCGCATGGGTTCAAGGCAGGCGCGCTCGAGGTGCGCGTGTCCGAGGCGCGCCCGGGCCGGCCGGTCAGAACGTCTCGGGCACCCACAGGCTCGCGTCGGCCGGCGTTTCGCGCGCCGGCTTGCGTGCCAGCTTCGGCAGCTTGAGCGGCTTGTCCGGCGGCGTGCGCTCGGGCAGGCGACGCACGAGGTCGTGGATCAGGTTGAGCCGGCCGCGCCGCTGGTCGTTGAAATCCACCAGCGACCACGGCGCCCGCGGGCGGTGCGTGGCTTTCAGCATCGCATCGCGCGCCCGGCCGTAGTCCTCGTAGCGCTTGCGCGCCTCCAGGTCGATCGGCGAGAGCTTCCAGCGCTTGCGCGGATCGCTGGCGCGCTCGGCGAAGCGTTCCTCCTGCTGGGCCTGGTCCACGGTCAGCCAGTACTTGAACAGCACGATGCCGTCGGCGGCCAGCAGGTCCTCGAAGACCGGGCAGTCGACCAGGAAGCGCTGGTACTGATCCGGGCTGCAGTAGCCCATCACGTGCTCGACGCCGGCGCGGTTGTACCAGCTGCGGTCGAACAGGACCAGCTCGCCCGCCGCCGGCAGGTGCGCGGCATAGCGCTGGAAGTACCACTGCGTCGCCTCGCGCTCGGACGGCTTGGGCAGCGATACCGTGCGCACGTAGCGGTTGTTGAGCGGCGCCTCGATCGCCTTGATGACGCCGCCCTTGCCGGCCGCGTCGCGTCCCTCCAGCAGCACGACCACCCGCTGGCCGGTCTGGATCATCCAGTGCTGGAGATCGACCAGCTCGTCGTAGAGCCCTTCCAGCTGTTCTTCGTATTTCTTCTTCTTCATGGCGGCCTCGGTCAGCGTTCGCGCAGGCGCGGAATCAGTCCAGGGAGGTTGCACGGCCGGGTCCGCGCGTCGAGCTGGTCGCGCAACAGCTTCTCCCAGGCCAGCCGGCAGGCCGAGGTGGAGCCGGGCAGGCAGAACACGAAGGTCTCGTTGGACAGGCCGGCGAACGCGCGCGACTGCATCGTCGAGGTGCCGATGTCCTCGTAGCTGAGTGCGCGGAAGACCTCGCCGAAGCCGGGCATTTCCTTGTCGAGCAATGGGCGTACCGCTTCGGGCGTCGAGTCGCGACCGGTGAAGCCGGTGCCGCCGGTGACGATCACGCCGTTGACCTGCGGCTCGGCGATCCAGGCGGCGACGATCGCGCGCACGAGGTAGCGGTCGTCGCGGCAGATCCTGCGCTCGTGCAGGCGGTGCCCGGCCTGGCCGAGCGACAGCACGAGGTAGTCGCCGGAGGTGTCCTCGTCGGGACCGCGCGTGTCCGATACGGTCAGCACGCACAGGTGGAGCGGCACGAAGTCGGCTTGCGCGGTCATCGGACGTCCTGCGGTTGCGATGGGGCGCCACGCGCCAGGCCGGCGAGCAGCGCGGAGAGGTCGGCAGCGAAGCCGTCCATGTCGAACAGCGGGCTGGTGGCGCGCCGGCGCTCGAGTTCCCGCCGCAGCTCGGCGCGCGCATCGGCGTCGCGGCCCAGCGCGACGGCGGTGGCGATGAAGCCGGCTTCGTCGCCGGCGTTGAGCTGCGCCAGGTCCAGGTGGGCATTGAGGCTGGCGGCGACCCGCGAAGCGAAGGTCTCGCCGGGCAGGGTCAGCACCGGACAGCCGGCCCAGATCGCATCGGATGCCGTCGTATGGGCGTTGTACGGCGCGGTGTCGAGGAACAGGTCCACGTGGCCGAATCGCGCGAGGTAGTCGGCGTGCGGCAGCGGGGCCATGAACACCAGGCGTTCCGGCTCGACGTCGTGGCGGCGGGCCGCCGCGCGCAGCCGCTGCTCGGCGTCGCCGGGGCCGGCCAGCAGCCACAGCACCGCGCCGGGTACCTCGCGCAGCACGGCCATCATCCGCCCGAAGCTGGCCGGGTTGATCTTGTAGCTGTTGTTGAAGCAGGCGAACACCACGCCGTCGGCGGGCAGGCCGCAGGCCGCGCGATCCGGCGGCGGGGCCACCACGCGGCGCGTGTCGGATGGCTGGAAGCAGCGCGGCAGGTAGGCGACGCGCTCGGCGTAGTGCGCCTGCAGCGACTCGGGCAGCACCACCGCGTCGGCGATCACGTAGTCCATCCAGGGCGCGCCCGAGGTGCCCGGGTAGGCCAGCCAGTTGACCTGGACCGGTGCCGGCCGCAGTGCGAAGACCTCGCTGGTCCCGCCCTCGCCGTAGCCGCGCAGGTCCACCAGCAGGTCGATGCCGGCGGCGCGGATGGCCTGCGCGGTCGCTTCCGGCGTCAGGCCGGCGACATCGTGCCACTGGCCGGCCGCCGCGCGCAGGCGCTCGCGGATCGGGCCGTCGCCGCCACCGGTCGCGAACAGGTGGGCCTCGATCGGCTGCGTGCGCAGCGCCTCGAACAGCGCCACCGTCAGCAGGCCGGTCGGGTGCTCGCCGAAGCCGTTCGAGACGAAGCCGATCCGCGGCGCCGGCCCCGGCGCCGCGGCGGGCGGATAGTCCAGGCGCTGCCGCACGCGCTGCATTTCGGCCTCGACGCCGGCGGCGAAGGTGCGCGCGCAGCGCAGCTGGTCGGCGGCCGATGCGTCCTCGGCGAGGAACGCGAACGGCGTGATGCCGGCGGCGTCCTCGCGCACGCTCTTGAGCAGGCGCGCCGCCCAGGCGTCCAGCCCGTCCCAGTCGCAGAGCCGGCGCTTGGCGAACAGCAACTGGCTGAGCGCGGGATGGAGCAGGGGATCGCGATCGACCGCACGGGCATAGGCGGCAGCGGCTTCTTCGAGCTCGCCGAGCGCGTCCAGCGCCAGGCCGCGCTGGAACGCCAGCCCGGCCGCATCCGGTGCAAGTTTCTCGGCATGCCCGTAGGCGACCAGGGCGTCGCGGTGGCGGCTCTGCGCGACCAGGACCTCGCCGTACAGCCGGTAGGCTTCGAGGTTGGCGCCGTCGACGCTGAGTGCATCGCGCAGGCAGGCCTCGGCTTCGACCAGGCGGCCGAGCTTGAGCTCGGCGGCGGCCAGGTTGACCAGGATCGTCGGATGGCGCGGTGCGCCGAAGGTGGCGGTCGCGAACGAGCGCTGGGCTTCCAGGTAGCGGCCGGCGGCCATCAGGGCATTGCCGAGCGTCATCAGGATGGCGGCGTGCCCGGGATGCTGCCGCAGCGCGGCGCGCAGGTCCTCGACGGCGGTATCGGCGTCACCGGCGGCCGTCCGGGCGCTGCCGAGATTGCAGTGCGCGGCGACCGACAGGGGCGCCAGCTCGACCGCGCGCTCGAAGGCGGCGATGGCGTCGGCGGTACGCGCCAGGCGCAGCAGTGCGATGCCGTGCAGCCGCGCGGCTTCGGCGGCGTCGGGCTGGGCGCGGCGCAGCTCGGCGGCGCGCGCTTCGGCGCGCGCATCCTGGCCGGCTTCGAGCAGTTCGGCGATCTGCGTGAGAGGAGCGTGTGCAACGGAAGTGGGGTCGGCATTCATGCCGCCACGCTAAACCACCCCGGTCGCCGGCGCCAGCCTGTCGCTACCGGCATGCCGGCTCCGGCCGGCACCCGCAGAACGGTCGCCGCCCGCCGGTGGCCGCCGCCGCTCAGGCGTTCCCGGCCAGCTGCTGGAGCTGGTCGGCCTGGTCCTCGCGCGTGAGCGTGTCGACCAGCTCGTCCAGGTCGCCGGCGACGATCTCGGGCAGGCGGTACAGCGTCAGGTTGACGCGGTGGTCGGTCACGCGCCCCTGCGGGAAGTTGTAGGTGCGGATGCGTTGGCTGCGGTCGCCGGAGCCGACCTGCAGCCGGCGCGACTCGGCCTGGGCGGCGTTCTGCTTGGCGCGCTCATCGTCGAGCAGGCGCGCCTTCAGCAGCGACAGCGCACGGGCGCGGTTCTTGTGCTGGCTGCGCTCGTCCTGGCATTCGACCACGATGCCGCTCGGCAGGTGGGTCATGCGGATCGCCGAGTCGGTCTTGTTGACGTGCTGGCCGCCGGCGCCGGACGCGCGGAAGGTGTCGACCTTGAGGTCCGCGTCGCGGATCTCGATCTCGTCGATCTCGTCGAGCTCGGGCAGGATCGCCACCGTCGCCGCGGAGGTGTGGATGCGTCCCTGCGCCTCGGTCTCCGGTACGCGCTGCACGCGGTGGGTGCCCGACTCGTACTTGAGACGGGAATAGGCCCCCTGGCCCTCGATGCGCGCAATGGCTTCCTTGTAGCCGCCGTGCTCGCCGGGACTGGTCGACAGCACCTCCACGCGCCAGCCGCGGTTTTCGGCATAGCGCGCGTACATGCGCAGCAGGTCGCCGGCGAAGATCGCCGCTTCGTCGCCGCCGGTGCCGGCGCGGACTTCGAGGAACAGGTTGGCCTCGTCGCGCGGATCCTTCGGGATCAGGTGCAGGTTCAGCTCGTCGTCCAGCTCGCCGAGCCGCCGCTCCAGACCGGCGATTTCCTCGTCGGCCAGCTCGCGCAGCTCCGGGTCCTGCAGCATCGCCTGCGCGGCGCCGATCGCGGCGGTCGTGCGGTCGTAGTCCGCCAGTCCGGCGGCGAGCGGCCCCAGCTGCGCGTGCTCACGCGAGATCTCGCGCAGCCGGCGCGCATCGGCCAGCACCTCCGGCGTGGCGAGCAGGTGTTCGAGTTCCTGGTGGCGTTCGGCCAGCTGTTCGAGTTTGCGGCGTATCGAGGGTGTCATTCGGTGGTATCGGACGGGGCGTCGAACAGGCGCTCGGCAGCCGTGAGCAGGTCGACGTCGCCGCGCAACGCCGCGCTGCGCAGGTTCGCGCTCGGCGCATGCAGCAGCTTGTTGGTGAGGGTATTGGCGAGGAAGGCGAGCGCCTCGTCGGCCGGGCGGCCGCGGGCGAGCAGGGCACGCGCCTTCTCCAGGACTTCGTCGCGATGGGCCTCGGCGCTGCGGCGCAGCTCGCCGACCGGGTTGCGCAGCTCCAGCGCGCGCCACCAGCCCATGAAATGCTCGACCTGCAGCTCGATCAACGCTTCGGCCTCCTTGGCGGCCGCCTGGCGGCTGCGCAGGCTCTCGTCGATGACCGAGCGCAGGTCATCGATCGTGTACAGGAACACGTCGTCGAGCTCGGCCACGTCCGGCGCGATGTCGCGCGGGACCGCGATGTCGACCAGGAACATCGGGCGATGCCGGCGGCTCGCCAATGCGGCGGCGACCCCGGAGCGATCGAGGATCGGCTCGCGCGCGGCGGTCGAGCTGATGACGATGTCCGCTTCCGGCAGGTGCCGCGGCAGGTCGTCCAGCGCGATCGCGTAGCCGCCGACACTGGCCGCCAGTGTCTGGGCATGCTCCAGGGTGCGGTTGGCGACGATCGTGCGCCGGACCTGCGCCTCGGCCAGGTGCCGCGCGGTCAGCTCGATCGTCTCGCCGGCGCCGATCAGCAGCACGCAGGCCTTGGACAGGTCGGCGAACAGGCGCTCGACCATGCGCACCGCCGTATAGGCGACCGAGACCGGGTGCGCGCCGATGCGCGTGTCGCTGCGCACGCGCTTGGCCACCGCGAACGTGTTCTGGAACAACCGGTCCAGCGGCGCCTTGAGCGTCTGCGACGACCGCGCGATCTGATAGGCGTCCTTGACCTGGCCCAGGATCTGCGGCTCGCCGAGGACCAGGGATTCCAGGCCGGTCGCGACGCGGAAGATGTGCCGGACCGCCTCGGCATCGTCGTGCCGGTAGAGGAATTCGTCGAGCCGGTGGCCGTGCAGGCGGTGGTGCTGGTGCAGCCATTCCCCGGGCAGGCTCTCGGCGCCGGGCTCGACCGTGCAGTAGAGCTCGGTCCGGTTGCAGGTCGAAAGGATCGCCGCCTCGCGCACGCCGGGCAGCGACGAGAGGCCGGCCAGCGCCTCGGGCGTGGCCTCGGGCGCGAAGGCGATCCGCTCGCGCAGGGCGACCGGTGCCGTCAGGTGGTTCAGCCCGAGGGCGATCAGCGCCATCGATGCGAACGCGGCGGCCATGTGCGGGCGGCCGGCTGGAGCCGGCCGGTTCCGGCCGCGGCCCGCACGGGGATCACGGCGGGTGCGGGGATCGGTGCGAGCACCCGTTCCATGCCCGCACGCGCCCGCCGCGGCGATGCGTCGCCGGCGACCGGAGGCGAGACAGGAGCCGGCAAGCGGTTGCCGGCCCGGCGATGGGGGGCCGGAGCGTTGTTCACACGCGCATAGTCCACGATGTTGAGAGGCGGAGCCAGATCGGCGGAACGAATCGCCCGCACGATCGCCGGCCGAGGCGGCGCCGGAACGGGAAGGACACGGGCGACGGCATTCACTTGCACAATCCGCTAACGATCACGTAGGCAGCAATCAGCTAAGCTTAGATCCGACGATTCCGCACACGTCGTCTGACCCGGCACCGCAGGCGCGGACTCGCAAGGCGGCTCGCGCGGAGCGGACCTGCGACCGGCGTGAATTGTGCGGGCGCCGCGCTGTCACTTCAAGCCGGTATTCCAGTTCCGACAAGGCCTTGCATGCGATTCTCATTCCGTCCCGCCCGACTGGCCGCAGCAGGCAGGCATCGCTTGCGGCATCTTGCCGCGTCGGGCCTGGTCGTGCTGCTGACCGCCTGTGCGACGGTGCCGCGGCCGTCGAGCGCACCCGCCCGGCCCCCCGGCGCGGTCACGATCGCGCCGGTCGATGCGCACGACGACCTGCTGCTCCAGCTGATCGCCGGCCAGTTCGCCGTGCAGGATGGCGACCTTGCCGCCGCCGCCGGCCGGTTCGTCGAGGCGGCCCGGCTTTCGGCCGATCCCGCCATCGCCGAGCAGTCCACGCAGCTGGCGCTCGCGGTGCGCGACTGGGCGCTGGCGCGGACCGCGCTGGCGCGCTGGCGGCAGCTGGCGCCGGCAGCCCTCGGCACACGTCAGGCGGAGGCCTGGATCGCGCTCGGCGAGGGCGACGTGGCGGCGGCGACCCGGCTGCTGACGGCCCTGGTCGACACCGCCGACGAGCAGGCCTGGCGCCTGGCTGCCCAGGTGCTGCTGGCCTCGAACGACAAGGCGGTCGCGGCCGGCGTGCTCGATCGCCTGGCCAGTCCCGCGCGGCTCGGCGACAAGCCGGCGGCCTGGCTGGCGGTGAGCCAGCTGGCCTACAAGCTGGAGAACCGCCCCTTGGCCGATCGCCTCGCCGACGAGGCGGTCACGCGCTTCCACAGCGCCGATGCCTACGGCTGGAAGGCACGGCTGGCGCTCGATCGCGGCGATCGCGGCCGGGCGCGCGACATCTTCGCCGAAGGCGTCCGGCGCCGCCCGGGCGATGCCCGGCTGCGTGGCGGCTATGCGGCCCTGCTGGCCGAGTCGGGCGACAACGCCGCCGCTGCACGCGTGCTCTCGACCGGCCCGCAGGACGACACGATCTTCGCCGCCCGCGCCGCCTATGCCGCGCGCGCCGAGGACAAGGCGACGCTCGCCGCGCTGTATCGCGAGGTCCAGGCCGATACCTCGCCGCGCAGCGGCACCCGTCTGTATCTGCTCGGTCAGCTGGCCGAGCTGGTGGAACAGCCGGCCCAGGCGCGCGCCTGGTACCGCGACGTTCCCCGCGACGACGAACGCTGGTTCGAGGCCCAGACCCGCCAGGCGGTCCTGCTCGACGATGGCGGACGTACCGACGAGGCGCTGGCGCTGCTGCGCTCGCTGGAGCCGGATGCCGCCGACGACGGCGAGCAGCTCGGCACCGTCTTCCTCGTCCAGGGCGACCTGCTCAAGCGCCACGGCCGCAAGACCGAGGCCGTGGCCGTCTATCAGCGCGGCCTCAACAGCCTGCCCGACGATGCCCGCCTGCTGTACGCGCGGGCGATGCTGGCGATCGAGCTCAAGGACATCGGCGCGGCCGAGGCGGACCTGCGCCGGATGATCGCACTCGACCCGGACGACCCGACCGCGCTCAACGCGCTCGGCTACACGCTGGCCGACATGACCGACCGCTGGGCCGAGGCGCTCGACCTGATCGAGCGGGCGATCGCCCTGAAGCCCGACGAGCCGACGATCATCGACAGCCTGGGCTGGGTGCAGTACCGCCTCGGCCGCGTCGACGAGGCCGTGGCGACGCTGCGGCGCGCCTACGAGAAGATGCCCGACCCGGAAATCGCCGCGCACCTGGGCGAGGTCCTGTGGGTCAGCGGCCAGCGCGAGGAGGCGCGGCGAGTCTGGAACGAGGGCCGCCGGGCCGATCCGGACAACGCGACCCTGGTCGAAACGATCCGGCGGCTCGATTCGTGAGCCGGTCGATGCGGTGGCGGTTCTGCGGCCTGCTCGGGCTGATGCTGCTGGCGGCCGGCTGCGTCAGCACCGGCATCCGGCCCGACGCCGGGCGGATGGCGGCCCAGGCCGAGCGCGAGGCCGTCTTGGCGGGTACGCGCAACTGGGCGTTGACGGCGCGCATCGGTGTTTCCGACGGCCGCGACAGCGGCAGCGGCACGCTCAACTGGACGCAGGACGGCGACCGGTTCCGCTTCCAGGTGCATGCCCCGGTCACCGGCAAGACCTGGATCTTGAGCGGGGACGGCACGCATGCCGTGCTCGAGGGCCTGCGTGCCGGCGCGGTGGCGGACGCCAGCGCCGAGGACCTGCTGCGCCGCGAGCTGGGCTGGCGCGTGCCGGTCGCCGAGCTGGCGGACTGGGTGCGCGCGCTGCGCTCGCGCAGCGATGCCGACATCCGCTTCCGCGAAGACGGCCTGCCGCAGGAGATCCGCGAAGGCGGCTGGGTCGTGCGCTACCTGGACTACGACGACGCGGCCCCGCCGCTGCCCCGCAAGCTGTTCGCCGAGCAGGGCGACTACCGCATCCGGCTGGCGATCCAGCGCTGGCAGTCCCGATGACCGCACCGGCGCCGGCCGGTCCGGGCTGGTCGTCCTGGCCGGCGCCGGCCAAGCTGAACCTGTTCCTGCACATCGTCGGCCGTCGCGCGGACGGCTATCACCAGCTGCAGACGGTGTTCCACCTGCTCGACTGGGGCGATCGCATCCGCCTGCGGCCGCGCGCCGACGGCCGCATCGTCCGTCACGACGGCCCGGCCGGCGTTCCGCCGGAGGACGACCTGGCGGTCCGCGCCGCCGCTGCGCTGCAGGCCGCCTGCGGGACCGGTGCCGGCGCGGACATCCTGGTCGAGAAGCACATCCCGCTCGGCGCCGGGCTGGGCGGCGGGAGTTCCGACGCGGCCACGGTGCTGGTGGCGCTGAACCGGCTGTGGGGATGCGGCCTGGCGATGGACGACCTGGCCGAGCTGGGACTGCGCCTGGGGGCCGACGTGCCGGTGTTCGTGCAGGGCCGGTCCGCCTTCGCCGAGGGCATCGGCGAGCGCCTGACACCGCTGGCGCTGGCGCCGCAGTGGTACCTGGTGGTCCATCCCGGCGTGCACGTGCCCACCGCCGACCTGTTTCGGGCACCGGAATTGACACGCGATACGCCAGCTACGACAATTTCACGTTTCCTTTCGGGCGAAACGGCGTTCAACGCCTTCGAGCCGCTCGTGCGCCGGCGCTATCCGGCGGTGGCGCGGGCGTTCGAATGGCTCGAGCCGCATGGCGTCGCGCGGCTGAGCGGCTCGGGATCGGCAGTGTTCGTGCCGGTCGCGAGTGCGGAGGACGGGTATCGGTTGGCGGGCGATCGACCGGCGGGCATGACGGCCTTCGTCGCGCAGGGCCTGGACCGTTCGCCGCTGCACGCGATGCTGGAGCGCCGGGAGGGGGAAGACAACAGCGATTCCTGACACCGGACGGTGGTCGTTTCCCGCGGGGAAACGGGCGGCGCCGGCCTTGCCGGGAATCGCATCGGTTTGCTGGGGCGTCGCCAAGTGGTAAGGCACCGGGTTTTGATCCCGGCATTCGCAGGTTCGAATCCTGCCGCCCCAGCCACTTCGACCGGTTCCGGCGTGGCCTGTGTGGCAGCTGACGAGGGCGACACGTGAACAGCATGGCGAATACGGCCGGGATTCTGGTCTTCACCGGCAACGCCAACCGCGCGCTGGCGACGGCGATCTGCGAGGACCTGGGGCTGCCGCTGGGCAAGGCCCAGGTCGGGCGCTTCAGCGACGGCGAAGTGCAGGTGGAGATCGAGGAGAACGTGCGCAACCAGCGCGTCTTCGTGATCCAGCCGACCTGCGCGCCGACCGCCGACAATTTCATGGAGCTGCTGGCCCTGATCGACGCGCTCAAGCGCGCCTCGGCGTCCAGCATCACCGCGGTGCTGCCGTATTTCGGCTACTCGCGCCAGGACCGGCGCCTGCGGTCGGCGCGCGTGCCGATCACCGCCAAGGTCGCGGCGATGGCGATCGGCGCGGTCGGCACCGACCACGTGCTGACCGTGGACCTGCACGCGGACCAGATCCAGGGATTCTTCGACATCCCGCTGGACAACGTCTATTCCTCGCCGGTGATGCTGGCGGACATCTGGCGCGGCTACGGCCGCGACAACCTGATCGTGGTGTCGCCGGACGTCGGCGGCGTGGTGCGGGCGCGGGCGATCGCCAAGCGCCTCGACGACGCGGACCTGGCGATCATCGACAAGCGCCGTCCGCGCCCGAACGAGGCGACGGTCATGAACATCATCGGCGACGTCAGCGGCAAGACCTGCGTGCTGGTCGACGACATCGTCGATACCGCCGGCACGCTGTGCGCCGCGGCCGCCGCGCTCAAGAAGCACGGTGCGGCGAAGGTCGTCGCCTACTGCACGCACCCGGTCCTGTCCGGTCCGGCGCTGCAGAACCTGGCCGGGTCGCAGCTCGACGAGCTGGTGGTGACCGACACGATTCCGCTTTCCGAGGCGGCGCGTGCGGTCAGCAAGATCCGGCAGCTGTCGGTGGCCGAGCTGCTCGCCGAGACGATCCGGCGCATCGCCTACGGCGAATCGGTCAGCTCGTTGTACGTGGATTGACGGCCTCGGCCGGGAATCCTCATCGCTTCACTTCATCCGCTCTCCTGGTCGCGGGAGAGCCCGACGCCGCCGCGAGGCGGCCAACTCCAGAGGCAACAAAAATGGCAACTCACGTAATCAATGTCGAACGCCGCAACGACGAGGGCAAGGGTGCGAGCCGCCGCCTGCGTCGTTCCGGCATGGTGCCGGCCATCGTCTATGGCGGCGACCTCAAGCCGGTCAGCATCCAGATCATCCACAAGGACGTCATGGCGGCCAGCCAGAACGAGTGGTTCTACTCCTCGATCCTCGATCTCAGCCTGGGCGGCGACGTGCAGCGGGTGCTGCTGCGCGACCTGCAGCGCCATCCGTTCAAGCAGCAGCTGCTGCACCTGGACTTCCAGCGCGTCAACGAGAACGAGGCGATCCGTGCCCGCGTGCCGCTGCACTTCCTGAACCAGGAAACCTCGCCGGCCGGCAAGACCAGCGGCGTGATCGTCATGCACGAGCTGACCGAAATCGAAGTCTCGTGCCTGCCGCGCAACCTGCCGGAGTTCATCGAGATCGACCTGGGCCAGATCACGCTGGGCGACATCATCCACCTGTCCGAGATCACCCTGCCCGAGGGCGTGGAGATTCCGGAGCTGCGCCTGGGCAAGGAACACGACATCGCCGTCGTGATCGCCAAGATGGCCAAGGAAGAGGTCGAGCCGGTGCCGGCCGATGCCGCCGCCGCGCCTGCGGCGGATGCGAAGAAGGACGAGAAGAAGTAAGCGCCTGGGCGCTTCGGCTTCCCGATGGCCGGCCTGCGGCTCATCGTCGGCCTCGGGAATCCCGGGGCCGAGCATCTCAGGACCCGGCACAACGCCGGGTTCTGGTTCGCCGATGCCCTCGCCCAGCGCGAGGGCGCCCGTTTCGGCTTCGAGACGAAGCTGAGCGCCGAGACGGCCAAGCTGGCCGTCGAGGGCGGCACGGTCTGGCTGCAGAAGCCGACCACCTACATGAACAAGAGCGGCGTCGCCGTCGCGGCGGCGCTGCGCTACTGGAAGATCGAGCCGGAGGAGATGCTCGTCGTCCACGACGACCTGGATCTTCCTCCCGGCGCGGTGCGGTTGAAGTTCGACGGCGGCCACGGCGGCCAGAACGGCCTGCGTGACATCTTCGCCCACCTCGGGCACGGCCGCTTCCATCGGCTGCGGCTCGGGATCGGCCATCCCGGCCATCGCGACAAGGTGACGCCCTGGGTGCTCGGCCGGCCGTCGGTGGCCGACGAGAATGCCATCCTTGCCGCCATCGGCGAGGCGTTCGACGTGCTTCCGCTCGCCGTCCGCGGCGAGTTCGAGAAGGCCATGCAGTCCCTGCATACGCCGCGCGCGGCCGGCGCATAGCCAGGCCGGCGGGTGCCGGTCCGAATCCACCATTGCGGAGTTCCAGATGGGTATCAAATGCGGCATCGTCGGCCTGCCCAACGTGGGCAAGTCCACGCTGTTCAATGCCTTGACCAAGGCCGGCATCGCGGCGGCCAATTTCCCGTTCTGCACGATCGATCCCAACGTCGGCGTGGTGCCGGTGCCCGATCCGCGGCTGGTCGCGATCGCCGGCATCGCCAGGCCGTTGAAGGTCATCCCGACCTCGATCGAGTTCGTCGACATCGCCGGCCTGGTCGCCGGCGCCTCCAAGGGCGAAGGGCTCGGCAACAAGTTCCTGGCGCACATCCGCGAGGTGGATGCGATCGCCCACGTGGTGCGCTGCTTCGAGCATCCGGACATCGTCCACGTCGCCGGCCGGATCGATCCGATCTCGGACATCGAGACCATCGACACCGAACTGGCGCTGGCCGATCTCGAATCGGTCGAGAAGGCGCTCAACCGGGTCGAGCGCGCGGCCAAGGCCAATGACAAGGATGCGCTGGCCCGCCGTCCGGTGCTGCGCAAGCTGGCCGAGGCGCTCAACGAAGGGCGGCCAGCTCGCGCCGCCGGGCTGGACGAGGAGGAGAAGGCGCTGGTCCGCGACCTGTTCCTGCTGACGCTCAAGCCGCTGATGTACATCGCCAACGTCAAGGAAGACGGCTTCGTCGACAACCCGCACCTGGAGGCCGTGCGCCAGCGCGCGCAAGGCGAGGGTGCCGAGGTCGTGCCGGTCTGCGCGGCGATCGAGGAGGAGCTCTCGCAGCTCGACGACGCCGATCGCGACACGTTCCTGGCCGACATGGGCCTGGACGAGCCGGGCCTCAATCGCGTCATCCGTGCCGGCTATCGCCTGCTGGGCCTGCAGACCTACTTCACCGCCGGCGAGAAGGAAGTGCGCGCCTGGACGGTCCGCAAGGGGGCGACGGCGCCGCAGGCCGCCGGCGTCATCCATACCGATTTCGAGCGCGGCTTCATCCGCGCCGAAACCATCGCCTACGACGACTACATCAAGTACCGCGGCGAGGCGGGGGCCAAGGAGGTGGGCCGGCTGCGCCTGGAAGGCAAGGACTACCTCGTAAAAGAAGGCGACATCCTGCATTTCCGCTTCAACGTCTGAGCCCTCGTCGCGCGCGACCGCGTGCCCGGGCGGGTGCCTGCTCGTTATCCCGACGAAAGCTGCGGCCATGGATGGCCGCGAGTCACTGATCCGAATGCGTCGCACATTCGCGGCGACCTATCCCGACGGTGGCGATCCCGGACGGATCGCATAGGCAGCCCTCCCAGAAAAGTTCTTCGCCCATGTGCGGGGACATTTGGCCTTGCTCCTGCTTTGGCTTTGGCTCTTGGCTTTTTCGCCCTAAAGCAAGCCGAGCATCGCAGGGCGAGGAGGCCGCAGAGGCGCCCCGTGTCTGAGCGAAGCGAGTTGGGGCGCCGTGCCTGGTCGTCCGAGAAGCGCAGGGGACGCCGGGCGAGAGGGCTTTTGGTTCCTTTTGGCCCGTCAAAAAATGTCCGGGAGACATTTTTGACATCGCGTCAGCGATGGCCCGGAGGGCGGCGGCCAGGGATGGCTGCCGCAAAAGGGACTCGGCCGCGCAGCGGACGAAAGCTCTTGATGTTGCTGTTGTTCTTTTCTGTGCCAGCAATCCTCACCAGATAACCACGGCAGAAGATCAGAGCAGCAGCTTCCGCACGCTGCGCGCGCGGGTCACTTTTGCGGCCCGCCATCCCTGGCGGCCGCCCTTCGGGCCGTCGCTGCGCGACGTCAAGAATTTCTCCAGGAAATTCTTTGTCTTGGCAGAAGTAACCAAAACCGCCTGCGCCGGCGCGAGCCGGCACGGCTGCGCCGCGCCGGTCCCCTGCGCTTCTCGGTCGGCCAGGCACGCTGCCCCAACTCGCTTCGCTCAGACACGGGGCAGCTCTTCGGCCTGGCCGACCTGCGATGCTCGGTTCGCTTTAGGCGCCAACAGCAAGAGCGAGAGCACGGCAACGGCAACAGCGACAGCAACAGCGAGAGCGAGAGCAGCAGTGGTTGCGACGGAAGCGGCAGCTGATTGATTCCCGCGAAGGGGCGAAGAACCAAAAAAAAACCCCCCATCACAAGGATGGGGGGCGCAAGTCACGCGGCCTTGCCGGTCTAGTTCGCTTCGGCAACGCGGCGCACGGGGGTGAATGACCACAGCACGTAGCTGCCGGCCGGATCCGCCAGCGGCACGGTGAGCACGTCCGAGCCGATGCCCAGGTTCAGCACGTACTGCCGGCGCGCCTCGCCTTCTTCCGATCCAGGTTCGAGCTCGACCAGGGCGAGTACCGCTTCGCCCGCCGGGTTCGCTCGCGTCCAGTCGGTGGCGAAAGCCTGGCCGCTCTCGTCGCGGGCGACGATGCGCAGCCAGGTCGTCCCGGCGCCGTTGAGGCGTTCGATGCGGAAGGCGGCGGCCTCGAGCGCGTCCGAAGTCCCCTCCGGCATCGCGACGAGCACGGTATCGACCAGTTCCCGTGCCGGCGCGTCCGGCGTGAACGCGATCGCGGCCTGCATGTCCAGCCGCTCCTGTCCCGGCTGCAGGCCGGCCGTCTGGCCGAAGTGCTCGAAGCCGTCGCGGTAGATGACGATCGGCGCGCCGGCCGTGTGCTGGTCGTTGGCGGGGTTCGCGTCGGCGGCGTGCGTCGTCCGGCCGGCGAGCGCGGCGAGGCCGTCGGCGTTCCAGCGCACCGGGGCGCTGACCAGGTAGCTCAGGCTGCTGCCGGCCGGCACCGCCAGGCTCGCGTCCTGCAGGTCGCCGGTGCCGCTGCCGGTGCAGTGGCTGCTATCGGCCGCCAGGCACTGCCAGCTCGCGAACGTGGCATCGAGCTGTGGCGACAGCTGGCCGCTGACGGTCCCGTTCGCGACCGCATCGCGTCCGAGGTTGCGCACGGTCACCAGGTAGTCGAGCAGATCACCGCGCTGCGCGTAGCCGCGCAGGCTGCGCACCTCGATCGCGAGGTCGGTGCTGGCCGCGAGGTTGGTCAGCACGAACTGCGCCGGCGTCACGCCGCTGACGCTCGCCGTCACCGCGTAGGTGCCGGCGCTTGCATTGGCGACGGCCTGCACGGCGGCGTAGCCATTGGCGTCGGTGGTGACGCGTGCTTGCGACAGCGCGGTCGACGCGCCGGTGGCGGGCGCGGTGAAGTCGACGTTCGCGCCGGCCAGCGGCTGGCCCTGGCTGTTGAGCACCTGCACCGACAGCGGCACCGGGAAGGCCGCGTTCAGCGCCGCGCTCTGGCCCGAGCCGCCGAGTGCGCTCAGCGTGGCGGGATCGTTTGCGCCGGCTTCGACGGTCAGCCGGACCGGAACGATCACGCGCGGCTGTTCCGGATCGTTGCTGTCGAGGCAGAGGCTGGCATGGTGCTCGCCGGTGGCGAGTCCGCTGCTGTCGATGCGCACCGCGACGTCGGTGCTGGCGCCGGGCGCGACGCTGCCGCTGGACGGCGTCAGCGTCAGCCACGACACGCTGCTCGCGGCTTCGCAACCGGACACGTCGTGCGTGGCCGCGCGGATGAACAGCGAGCGATACGCCGGCCACGCGGCAACCAGCGATTCCCACGCGCCCTGGTCGAACTTCTTGTAGCCGTGGCCGACGTTGGCCGGCTGGCCAGCCGAAGTATCGGCGCCGAGCGTCACCGGCGGATCGGTGGCGAACCAGCGCACGCCGATGTAGACGCCGCCCGAGAAGATGCGCAGGTTCAGGCTCGACAGGTCGAAGCTCTTCCACGGCAGTGCCGGCGGCAGCGGCGGGATCGGCAGATCGGTCGCGCTGAGCGCGAGCGAGCCGAGCTCGGTACCCGGCGAGCCGCCCGGACCGTCGTCGTCGTAGACGACCAGGTCGAAGTCGAGCGAGCTCGGCCCGATGCTGACGAACACGATGCAGGCGGCGTCGAGCATGGTCGGGTACGTGCGCGGCACGAAGTAGTCGACCATCGTGATGCGCTGCACGAGGCTGGGATCGGCGCCGTAGCCGCTCTCGACGCTGCCGTCGTCGTGCCGGATCAGCCCGGGCGCGTTGTTGCAGTCGAGCTGGCCGGCCGTGCCGATCGTGGCGAGGCCGGGCAGCGGCTGGCCGAAATGGCCGGCCAGCTCGAAGCCGCCGGCCCCGGAACCGCCGGCGGGAGCGAGCACCTCGGGTGCCGGCGAAGCGGTCGGCGTCGCGCCGCGGGCGTTCCAGTCCAGCGTTCCGGCGCCGTCCGTGTTGTGCAGCGTGAAGGTCTGCGTGGTGTTGCCACCGGCTTCGAGGGCGACGTCGAACGCGGAGGGCGCGGTCTCCAGGCAGGGGGCGTCGAGCTTGACCTGCAGGTCCACCGTGGTGGTCTGCGTGGACGCCAGCACGATGTCGTCCAGCGAGACGTCGACATGTCCCGCCTTGCGCACGAGAACGGACAGCGGACTCTCGTCGAGGCTGATCTCCCTGCTGAAGCGGCCGGCGGAGTCGGTCGTCATCGTGAAGCTGTTGTGCTGGCCGGTGATGGTGACCTGCGCATTCGCCGCGGCCGTCGTCTGGCGGCCGCAGTAACCGAGCGCGGAGACGTTGCCGGCGAGCGTGCCGGCGCTGGAGTCGGCCACGGTCAGCTGCACCGGAACGCGGATCAGCTCCGCGTTCGGATCGTTGGTGCTGAAGCACAGCTGGGCGCGGTACTGACCGAGCGCCAGGCTGTTCGCGTCGGCACCCACGGTCACCACGGAGCCGGCGCCCGGCGCGACGGTGCCGCCGGTCGAGCCGAGCGTCAGCCACGGAACGTCGTGCGGGCTCATGCAGGCGCGTGCTTCGCCGCCGAGGCTGGTCTCGAAGGTGCCGCCGCCGTTGGTGGCGGCCAGCAGGCTCGAGGTCCCCTTGAAGGCGAAGCCCTGCGGAACCGGCCCGGCGACGGGGATGCCGCTGTCGAAGCGCTCGAAGCTGGCGCCGGCGTCGCCCGAACGCAGCACGCGGATCGTGCCGGCGAGGGTGGAGGACTGCCCGGCGTAGATCACGTTCTCGTCGACGGGATCGCAAGCGAGCGAGACCACCAGGACCGGGAAGGTGGAGCCGGTGGCCTGCCAGTTGGCGCCGCCGTCGTCGCTCCGGTACAGCGCGCTCGGATTGCCCTTGACCGCGAATACGCGCTGCGGCGTGGCCGGATGCGTGCACATGCGCGCAGTGGCCCAGTAGCCGACCGGCTCGATGCCGGCCGATGAGGGTTGCCAGCTGGCGCCGCCGTCGGTCGAGCGCAGGACACCGCCGAGCGAGGCCGAGCCGGCAGTGGCGACCATGTTCAGGTCGGTGCCGTCCTGGATGATCTCGATCGCCGTGACCTTGTAGCCGGCGGTGGCCTCGTGCACCTTGGTCCAGGTCTGGCCGCGGTCGGTCGAGCGCCAGATCGTGGCCTCGGAGCCGGCGACGCCGTTGTCCTTGCCGCCGACGACGATCAGGTTCGGGTCGTTCCAGCCGAACGCGATGGCCTCCAGGTCGACCAGGAAGTTCGCGCCCTGGTTCGGGCCGAGGTGCGTCCAGGTGCCGTCGGTTTCGCGGCGGTACACCGCTTCCCTGGCGATCGTGGTCGGGCCGGTCGAGATGCCGTACAGGGTGCCGTCCGGCGCGAAGCGCACCGTGACGTAGCGCGTCGGCGGCGCCGACTCGACGATCCAGTGTGCGCCGCCGTCGGCGGTCGAGTAGATGCCGCCGGCATTGGCGGCCTGGAACGCGACGGCGATCTCCTGCGGGTTGAGCGGGTTGGTCGTCACCGAATACAGGCGCGCCTCGGCGATGCCGGTGCCGTACGCGGCGAAGCTGTCGCCGCCGTCGAGGCTGCGGAACAGGCCTTGCGACATCGCGCCGGCGAGGATCTCGCCCGGGCTGCCCGGCACCAGGGCGAGGTCCATCATGCCGACGCGCGAGGTGCCGCCGAGTCCGGTCTGCCAGGTGACGCCGCCGTCACGGCTGCGATGGATGCCGCTGTTGCTGGTGGCGAGGTAGATCGTGTCGGAATCCTGCGGATCGACGGCAATGGCTTCCACGTGCGGCGTCGGCGTCGACGTGTGCAGCGCGGCCCAGGTGACGCCGAGATCGAGCGATTGGTACAGGCCGAAATACTGGTTGTTGTAGGCCTGGCCGCCGCCGACCAGCAGCCGCGTACCGTCGAAATGCACCGAGCGCGGCGGATTGCCGGGCAGGCCGGCGGAGCGGTTCGTCCAGCTCGCGCCGCCGTTCGTGCTGACCCAGACCTGGCCGCCGCCGAAGCCGCCGTCGAACAGCGCGACGACCGTGTTCGGATTGGTCGGATGCACCGCGATCGCGCGGCCGTTCAAGGTGGCGCCGAGGGTCGGCGTCACGTTCTGCCAGGTCACGCCGGCGTCCGTGCTGCGCAGCAGGTTCTTGGTCTGCACGCCGTTCGCGGCCGCGACCGCCGCCCAGACGATCGACGAGTTGCTCGGCGCGACCGCGACGCCGAAGGTCTGGCGGTTGGCGCCGATGTTGAGGTTCGGCGTGGACCACGTGACGCCGTCGTCGGTGCTCTTGCGTACACCGGCCATCGTTCCGGCATAGGCCGTGCCGTCGCCGGCGTACACGATGCTGTAGATGTTCGCGCCGCTGATGACCTGGGTCCAGCTCGCGCCGCCGTCGATGGAGCGGTACAGGTTGCCGGCGCCGACGGCGGGCGCGGTGCCGAGCAGGATCAGGTCGGGATTGATCGGCGAGATCGCGATCGCCTCGACGTCGCCGCCGAGCGGGCCGATCGGTTGCCAGGCGGCATCCGCGCTCGGCGCCGTCGCGCTGACGCCGGCCTCGGCGGCGGTCCAGACCAGCTCGGCCGAACCGGTGTTGGCGATGTTGAGGCTGCGGCTGTCGGTGGCGTCGGCCGCCAGGGTGAACGCGAGCGAGCCGGGCGTGATGCTGGCGACCGGGTCGAAGCGGGTGCTGAAGGTTCCGGTCGCCGACCAGTTGCCGCCGCCGCAGGTGTTCTCGCCGCGCACGCGCCAGTAGTAGGTCTTGCCGGTGGCGAGCAGGCTGGTCGGCCGGAAGCTGGTCGCGGCGACGGTCTGGTCGATCGACGGCGCGGCGAACGCGGCGTCGGTGGCGACCTGCACGTGATAGGTCTCGCCGGCGACGCCGTTCCATTCGAAGTTCGGTCGCACGACGACGTTCGTCTCGCCATTGGCCGGCGCGCTCAGCGTCGGCGCGGCGAGCGCGGCGGCGTCGATGTGCAGATCCAGGTCCACGCTGCGTTCGAGGGCGGCGAAGGCCGGTCCGGAGGATTGCGCCTTGACCGTCAGCCTGTAGCTGGCGCTGGGCTGGCCGGCGGTGTTGCCGAGGCCGAGCGTGGAGGTCGAGGCCGGGTCGGCCGGCACCAGCGGGTTCTGCGAGAAGCTCGCGGTGACGCCGGCGGGCAGGCCCGAGGCGATCGACAGCGTGACCGGGTCGTGGAAGCCGCCGTGGCTGCGCAGTTCGAGAGCGTAGCTGGCCGGGTTGGCCGCGCAGACGTGCAGCTCGGCCGGTGCGCCGGCAATCGTGAAGCCGCCGCATTCCTCCATCGCCGCGTCGACGGCGGCCAGCGCATCGATCTCGCCCCAGCCGGTGGCGTAGTTCGGCACGTTGCCCGGCCCCGGTGCTGGCGTTCCGCCGGAGGCGTACGGCACCGGCCGCGCGGTCTTCATGATGATCGTGCCGGTGCCGGCGTAGTCGCCGACCAGGCAAGGTGCCGCTTCCCACATCAGCGCCACCAGGCCGGCCACGTGCGGAGCCGACATCGAGGTGCCGTTGCTGAGGTAGTAGTGATCGTCGGAGTCCTTGCCGGCCGAAAGAACCGACACGCCGGGCGCGACGATGTTCGGCTTGATGCTCGGGAAGCCCTGGTGATCCGGATAGTTCGGCAGGCCGGCGGTGGGGTAGTCGGTCGGTCCCCAGTTCGAGTGGGCCGCGTACAGGCCGTTGTCGGTGCCGGTGGAGCCGACCGAAAGCACCTTGCCGTAGCGTGCCGGGTTGCCGACGGTGTTCAGGCCGGGCGGGCGCGAATAGTTGCAGTTGCTGGCGTTGCCGTTGGAGAACACCGGCACGATGCCGGCGGCGATCCACGCGTCGACGACGCCCTCGTACCAGGTGTCGACCTGGCGGTTGCAGTCGGTCCAGGAGTTGTTGACGACGTGCGGACGGCGGTTCGGATCGGGGTTCTGCTGGGCCAGGTTCCATGGCGCGAGCATGAACTGGCCGCATTCGAACAGGGCCGACGCGGTCGAGGACGGATTGAAGCCCTGGCAGGCCATCCATTTCGCGCCCGGCGCCATGCCGATCAGGCGGTCCGAGCCGCCGTCGCCGACCATCGTGCCGATCGTGTGCGAGCCGTGGTTGTGCGGGTCGGTGGGGGCGGCCGAGTGGTCGTACGGGCTCCACCAGTTGTAGTTGTGATCGTATTGGTCGGGACCGATCGTGCCACGGTACCGGTGCACCAGGGCGTCGTGGCTGTAGCGCGCGCCGGTGTCGATGTTGGCGACGGTGATGCCGCGCCCGGTGAAGCCGAGATTCCAGACGTCGGGCGCGTTGACGTGCTCGATGTTGCTGATCGCGGCGGCCAGCTCCGGCAGCAGCACCGGCTCGGTCTTTTCCGGCTCGATCAGGCGCACGTCCGGCTCGCCGATGATCCGATCGATGCCGGCGGAGGCCGCGCGGCTGGCCAGCGTGTCGAGCACGGCGAGATCGGCGTCGCGAACGTGGATGACGTTGTCGATCCAGAACGCCTGGTACTGGACGCCCTGCTGGTCGAGCAGGGCGCGCAGCTCGCGCTGCGATTCCTCGGCCACCGCCTGCAGCGCCTGCTGGACGTAGTGGCCGCGTGCGTTCCAGTCCATGCCGAACGCGGCTGAGAGGTCGGCGCGGCGTCCCAGGTAGACGAACATGTCGGACTTGCCGCCGCCACTGAGGCGGCCGGCCAGGGCCTGGTCGATATGGAACGGGGCCGCCTGCGTGGCGGATGGAGCGGGAACGGCTGACGGCGTACCGGCCGTGATCGGCACGGATACGCTGCCGGCGAAGCCTATCGCCAGCGACATCAGTAGCGGGCGCGGGTTGAGCCGGCCGCGACGTGGGACAACGGACATCGGGGTCTCCTTAACGGACATCGACGAAGAGCGGCCGAATCGGATGGCGCCTGCCATCGACTCGGGGTCCGCCTGCGAGTCTCGCGGCAACGCGCGGCGCCGGCCTTGCGAAAGCCCCTGCGAAGCCTTCCAAAACCCTGCCATTGGACATTCCAACGTGTTCATCCACCGGGGTTTTTGGCCGCATCCGGGGGCGGCGGCATTGCTGCGCCGCAGCGTCCGGACGGGCAGTCGTGGCATGGATGCGGTGGCGCGATCGGCCGCCGCCGCTCCCGGAGGGCGCGTGCGCGCGGCTCGCCTCGGGGAGTGCGTCCCGCGGAGCGGACCCGCCGGCGGCCATGCCCCGGTGCATCGAGCCGGCAGCGGATTGCGGTCGTGCCGCCGTCGCGGTCAGGGCGGGGTCGGCGGGACGAGCAGGGCGGGCGGCAGGTCGCGCTCGCCAGCCAACTGCCGGGCGCGATCGAGGGTGCGCCGCCAGGCGCTGGTCTGCCCGAGCGCGTGGTGCAGGCGGACCTGCAGCAGGGCGGCGTCGTAGTTGCTCTGGCCCCAGCGCGCCATGTGGCCCGCGATTCGCGTGGCGTCCTGGACCTGCCCGGTCGCGAACAGGAAATCGCAGTACGACTGGGCCACGTTGAGCATTTCCCGCGGCACGGCCCGGCGCACGGCCTGCGACCAGGCGGCTTCGTACAGCTGCCTGGCCGCGTCCGCATCGCCCCGTGCGGCGGCGTCCTCGGCACGCATCAGCGTGATCCAGTGGACGACCAGCGGTGCCTCCTGATAGGGCTCCGCCCAATGGCGTGCAGCTGCCAGCGTCGCCGCGGCGGCGTCCGCCTCGGCGCGCGCGCGCTGGGCGCGGGACAGTGTCGCCCAGGTGCGGGCGATGTTCCACGGTGCCCCGGTGGGCTTGCCGGCATGCCGCGCCAGCGCCTCGCCGGCAGCCGCGACGGCGCCCGCGGCATCGCCGGTCTCCTGCGCCAGCCACGCGGCGACGTACTGGGGCCACAGGCCCTTGCGGACATCGTCGGGGCCGGGCGGCGACGCCGGTTCCAGCAGGTGCCGCAGCCGTTCGCGTGCCTCGGCGAGCCGTCCGGCATCGGCGAGCATGTAGGCTTCGTTCAGGCGGGCCAGTTCGATCAGCGCGGGATTGTCCACCTGGGCGCCGGGCCGCTCGAACTGGCGCGCATCCTCGAGCGCGGCGGCGGTCTCCAGCTGGTCGCTGTGAAGCTCGGCCAGAGTGATGCGCAGGCGCAGCTCCGATTGCACGTCACCGAACAGGGCCAGCCGTTCGAGTGCCGCGCGCCCCAGCGACTGCGCCTCGGCGATGCGATGCGCGTCGCCGAGCAGCATCGAGAGATTGGCGTCCAGGCGCGCCAGCGCGAGCTGGTCGCCGCTGCTCTCGAACAGCACGCGCGCGCGGCCGTAGTCGGCCTCGGCGCCCGCGTAGTCGCTGTCGATCACGCGGCGCAGGAACGCCCGTGCGGAGATCGCGAAGCCGAGCGTGTCGTGCGCGTTGCGGAACGGCTCGCGCGTCTCCAGCAGGGCGATGGCCTCCTCGACATAGGGAAGCGCCTGCGGGTTCTGCACCTGGCGGATGTGCGTATAGGCCAGGCCGTGCAGGACCTGCGCGCGCAGTATCGGGTCTCGCTCGGCGGGAACCCGGTCCAGCAGATCCAGCAGGATCTGCTGCGCCAGCGCGTAGTTGCCGGCCCGCAGCTCTATGTCGCCGCGCTGGTAGAGGATGCGCGGCTCGTTGTGCGGCCCGGATTTCTCCAGCAGGTGGCGCGCCTCGTCGAGGCGGTCCACGAGGGTCGCCGCCTTCACCTGCTGCAGCAGGTAGTCCAGCGCGTCGCCGTGGGCGGTACCCGGGTCGGGGGCGGCGACGGCGAGGTCGAGCAGGATCGCCATGCGATCGGTGGCGGCGCGCGCCGCTTCGATGACGTCGGCGCCGTCCCCATGGGCCGCCAGCGCGTGCTCGCGGCCGTGCGCGGTTCTCAGCTCGACCCGCCAGCCGTCGCCGTTCGGCTCGGCGGAGGCGCGCAGCACGAGGCTGGCGGCCGTGGCGTCGGCGAGCGCCTCGATGTCGGCCGCGGTCGGTTCCGCCGGCAGTCTGCGGGCCAGGGCGACCACGTTGTCGCTCGGCACCACGGTCTGGCCGGCCGCGCGCAGGCGCTCGCCGATCAGGTCCATGACGCCGAGACGGATCCAGGCGTTGCCCGGCGCCTGTGGCGCCCGTACCGGCAGCACGATCGCGGTGTCGGCCTTGGCGTCGACCGCGGGGGCCATGAAGGTCGGCATCACGCCCCACAAGCCGATCAGTGCGGCGAGCGCGACCGCAGCCAGCCCGAGGCGCCACGGCAGTGCCTTCCGGCGCTTGGACGCAGGGGCCGCGGCGGCCGGCAGGGCACCGGCAGGCGCCTGGGCGAGGAAACCGGTATCGGCGGCCGCGCCTGGCTGGCCGGCGGGCTCGGGCGGGGCGTCGGCCTCCGCCGGATCGGCCGCGAGGACCCGGACCGGCATGACCCAGCTGTAGCCGACACGCGTGATCGTGCGGATCGTGATCTGCCGGTTGGCGTTGTCGCCGAGGACGCCGCGGATGCGGCTGATGATCTGGCCGAGCACGCTGTCGCCGATCTCGACCTTGCCCCAGACCGTCGCGATGATCTCGTCGTGCCCGACCACCCGGTCGCGATGCTCCAGCAGGTAGACCAGGCAATCGAACGCCTTCGGCTGCAACGGAACCAGCCGGCCTTCGTACCAGAGCTCGCGCTTGGCCGGGTCGACGCGATAGCCGTCGAACTGGTAGACCGCGTTGCTGCTCATGCCGTATGCCTTGCCGGGGTGCGGTTTCCGTCATCGGGTGCGGCGCGGGTGCGCTGCGTCGACGCACACCGGGCGGCGTCGGGAAGGCTGGCGGCGGGCGTGGCGGATCGGCGGGGCGAAAACGGCGGTGGCATGCTCGAAACTGCGGACGTGCGGCGGCTGACCTCGTCGAGGGCGCTTCCGCCTCGATCTTCCCCATGGGCATGAACACGCGCCCAGCAGCCGGCGAGCATGCCTCTTCCGGCCGCATCACGCCAGTTGTCGCGGCCGGCCTCCGCTTCCGGCCGAGAGCGAAGAGCGGCGCTGCGCAGCGACCGCGGCCAAGGCGGGGCGAGAAGCACGGACATGGAAAAATAACGAGACCTTCGGCAGTCATTGCCGGTAGGATGCGCCGCCCGGCGACGGTCGGTTGCCGCCCCGGAGCGATCCGGAGCGCGCAGGCGCCGCGGGGGCGGCGCGCCCGGCACCGGCAGCCGGAGTGTCCGCACGTGGCGAGGCGTAACTTTTCCGCTTGCGGACCTTGACAGTGCCTCGGCAGCGAAAGGACAATAAGCGGCTCCGTGACACGAGCTGCTTCGTGGCACAGGTTCGGGCACGAAAGTCCCGAAGCGAGATCCGGAGGGATACCCAAGCGGCCAACGGGGGCAGACTGTAAATCTGCTGGCTAACGCCTTCGGTGGTTCGAATCCACCTCCCTCCACCAGCTTCCGGCCGCTGCACGCCGCCGGGTTCTGGAGAGAATGCAAGTTCGAAGCGCGGCGGAGGTGGATTGAGAACCGCCGTCGTGGTTCGACAGGGACGCAGGAGCGGCCCTGAACGTATCGCGTAGCGATACGGCCCGGAGGGTGGAGGGCAGGATGCCCGGAGTCATCCACCTCCCTCCACCAGCGTCCGGCTGCTGTTCAAGCGCGGGGTGCTGGAGAGGACGGTCCGGCTGCTTCGGCAGCGGGTCCGGACAGCAAGACGAGAATGCAACTGGAAGTGTGTTTAGGTCCCGTGCGGGAGTAGTTCAATGGTAGAACCTCAGCCTTCCAAGCTGATGGTGCGGGTTCGATTCCCGTCTCCCGCTCCATTGACGTCCACCGCCCGTCCGGACACGTTTCCCTAGAAGCAAAGCTGCACACCTTTTTCAGTGTGCTCACGTAGCTCAGTCGGTAGAGCACCTCCTTGGTAAGGAGGAGGTCGATGGTTCGATTCCATTCGTGAGCACCATTTCTTCACTCTCACACTCGGTAGAAGAGCACTGCCATGGCCAAGGGTAAATTCGAGCGGACCAAGCCGCACGTGAACGTCGGTACGATCGGACACGTCGACCACGGCAAGACGACGCTGACGGCGGCGCTGACGAAGGTCGGCGCGGAGCGCTTCGGCGGCGAGTTCAAGGCATACGACGCGATCGACGCGGCGCCGGAAGAGAAGGCGCGCGGCATCACGATCTCGACGGCGCACGTGGAATACGAGTCGCCGAACCGCCACTACGCGCACGTGGACTGCCCGGGCCACGCCGACTACGTGAAGAACATGATCACGGGTGCGGCACAGATGGACGGTGCGATCCTGGTGTGCTCGGCCGCTGACGGCCCGATGCCGCAGACGCGCGAGCACATTCTGCTGTCGCGCCAGGTGGGCGTGCCGTACATCGTCGTGTTCCTGAACAAGGCCGACATGGTGGACGACGCCGAGCTGCTCGAGCTGGTCGAGATGGAAGTGCGCGAGCTGCTGAGCAAGTACGAGTTCCCGGGCGACGACACGCCGATCATCAAGGGTTCGGCGCGTCTGGCGCTGGAAGGCGACCAGTCGGAGATCGGCGTGCCGGCGATCATCAAGCTGGTGGAAGCGCTGGACGCGTGGATTCCGGAGCCGCAGCGCGACGTGGACAAGGCGTTCCTGATGCCGGTGGAAGACGTGTTCTCGATCTCGGGTCGCGGCACGGTGGTGACGGGCCGTATCGAGCGCGGTATCATCAAGGTCGGCGACGAAGTGGAGATCGTGGGCATCCGTCCGACGGTCAAGACGACGGTGACGGGCGTTGAGATGTTCCGCAAGCTGTTGGACCAGGGCCAGGCGGGCGACAACGCGGGTCTGCTGCTGCGCGGCACGAAGCGCGACGACGTGGAGCGCGGTCAGGTGCTGGCGAAGCCGGGCTCGATCACGCCGCACACGAAGTTCGAGGCCGAGGTGTACGTGCTGTCGAAGGAAGAGGGCGGTCGTCACACGCCGTTCTTCAAGGGCTACCGCCCGCAGTTCTACTTCCGCACGACGGACGTGACCGGATCGGTGGAGCTGCCGGAAGGCGTGGAAATGGTCATGCCGGGCGACAACATCAAGATGGTGGTGACGCTGATCGCGCCGATCGCGATGGACGAAGGCCTGCGTTTCGCGATCCGCGAAGGCGGCCGCACCGTCGGCGCCGGCGTCGTCGCCAAGATCTTCGAGTGAACTCAAAGCAACTGCTTTTGTCTTGAGCTGTCCAGAATAGTCCGGTCGGAATGGCCGGACTATTCTTGGCCGTCACGGAGGACGGCACACATGAACGCCAGTAGCTCAATTGGCAGAGCAGCGGTCTCCAAAACCGCAGGTTGGGGGTTCGAGTCCCTCCTGGCGTGCCACCACCCGAGAACATGAACGCTAAAGTCGAACAACATTCCGGCGCCGGTGCCGTGGAGATCGCCAAGCTGGCGCTGGCCGCGGTACTCGCCGTCGCCGGCATCGTTGGCTACTACTACTACGCCGGAACCCTGGGGTCGCTGCCGCGCCTGGGTATTCTGGTCGGTGCGTTCGTGCTCGCCCTGCTCATCGCGGCGTTCACGCGGACGGGCCGCTCGGCGCGCGAGTTCCTGGGCGAGTCGCAGTTCGAGCTGCGCAAGGTGGTCTGGCCGACCCGCGACGAGACCCTCAAGACGACCGGCGTCATCATCGTCGTCGTCATCATCCTGAGCTTGCTGCTGGGCTTGATGGACCTGATCCTGAAGTGGATCGTGCTGGACTGGCTGCTGAAGCTGGGCCACTGACGGAGGCGGGCCGATGTCCAAACGCTGGTACGTGGTTCACGCCTATTCGGGTTTCGAGCACCAGGTCGAGCGGTCGCTGAAGGATCGCATCGCCCGCGCCGGCATGGAGGCGAGCTTCGGCGAAGTGCTGGTGCCGACCGAGGAAGTCATCGAGATGCGCGGCGGCCAGAAGCGCCGCAGCGAGCGCAAGTTCTTCCCCGGTTACGTGCTGGTCCAGATCGAGACCGACGATCAGGGCAAGGCCCTGAAGATCGACGACGAAGCCTGGCATCTGGTCAAGGAGACGCCGAAGGTGCTCGGCTTCATCGGCGGTACGGCCGACCGGCCGCTGCCGATCCGCGACAGCGAGGCGGACGTGATCCTGCGCCGGGTTCAGGAAGGCGTGGACAAGCCCAAGCCGAAGGTGCTGTTCGAGCCGGGTGAAATGGTCCGCGTCATCGACGGCCCCTTCAACGATTTCAACGGTGTCGTCGAGGAAGTCAACTACGAGAAGAGCCGCCTGCGCGTGGCGGTTCTGATCTTCGGGCGCTCGACGCCGGTCGAGCTGGAATTCGGCCAGGTCGAAAAGGCCTAAAATCCCTGCTATACTTGCCGGCTCGCCGTCATGAAGGCGGGCCGAAGTTCCGGCCGCCGCATGGCGGCCGTCGGCATGTCGGCCGATCGAAAATGAACAACGTGACGCCGGGACACGTGATTTCCCGGTCCGATGGGGAGCCTTGAATCCAAAGGCGCTAGCACCCGGAGAGAGAAATGGCTAAGAAAGTCGTCGGTTACATCAAGCTGCAGGTCAAGGCCGGCCAGGCCAACCCGTCGCCGCCGGTCGGTCCGGCGCTCGGTCAGCGTGGCCTCAACATCATGGAGTTCTGCAAGGCGTTCAACGCGGCCACGCAGAAGCTCGAGCCGGGCCTGCCGATCCCGGTCGTCATCACCGCCTATTCCGATCGCACGTTCACCTTCATCACCAAGACGCCGCCGGCGACGATCCTGCTGAAGAAGGCCGCCGGTATCCAGTCCGGCTCGAAGACCCCCAATACCGTCAAGGTCGGCAAGGTCACGCGCAAGCAGCTCGAGGAGATCGCCAAGGCGAAGGAACCCGACCTGACCGCGGCCAGTGTCGACGCGGCGGTTCGTACGATTGCGGGCAGCGCCCGCAGCATGGGTCTGACGGTGGAGGGCTGAGGTCATGGCGAATATCGGAAAGCGCTACAAGTCGCTGCGGGACAAGGTCGTTCCGGGCAAGGCCTACGGGATCGAGGACGCACTCAAGCTGGTCAAGGAGGGCGCCAAGGCCAAGTTCGTCGAGTCGGTCGACGTCGCCGTCCGCCTCGGCATCGATGCGAAGAAGTCCGACCAGGGCGTGCGCGGCTCGTCGCTGCTGCCGCACGGCACCGGCAAGACCGTCAAGGTCGCCGTGTTCGTGCCGGCCGGCGAGAAGGCTGAAGCGGCCAAGGCCGCCGGCGCCGATGCCGTCGGCATGGAGGACCTGGCCGAGAAGATGCAGGCCGGTGATCTCGACTATGGCCGCGTCATCGCCACGCCGGACGCGATGCGCGTCGTCGGCAAGCTCGGCCAGCTGCTCGGTCCGCGCGGCCTGATGCCGAACCCGAAGGACGGCTCGGTCACGGCCGACGTCGCCACGGCGGTCAAGAACGCCAAGGCGGGGCAGGTCAAGTTCCGCAACGACAAGGCCGGCATCATCCACGCGACGATCGGCAAGTCCAGCTTCGAGATCGACGCGCTCAAGGACAACCTGAACGCGCTGCTGGCCGATCTGGTCAAGGCCAAGCCGTCCACCGCCAAGGGCGTGTTCCTGCAGAAGGTCTCGGTGTCGAGCACGATGGGCGTCGGCGTCAGCGTCGATCCGTCGAGCCTCAGCACCTGACCGGATTCGAAATGAGGCAAGCCCGCCGTTCGCACCGGCGGGCCGAGAAATTTTGAGGGCCTCCCGCAAGGGAGCCGTCAAAGACCGCAGGCGGCCAAGACGGCACGCTCCCGGCGGCAAGGAAGCGGAACTTGCGAAGGAAACGCCGGGGCGAGCGTCGTCGAGTCCTTAAAACGACCAGCCTGCGTAGATGGTGCAGCCCGACAGGTTTACCTGGAACGGCCACCTAATGGCGCGAAAGCGCCGACGGGTCTGCGATGGAACCGCGGCCCGTGACCGTTTGGGAGCCGGAACGCAGGAGCGCACCGGAGCCCGGTTCGGAGACAACAATGGCGCTCAATCTTGCGCAAAAGAAAGAGGTCGTTGCCGAACTGGCGGATGTCGCTGCCAAAGCGCATTCCCTGGTCGCGTCCGAGTACATCGGTCTTACCGTCGAGCAGCTCACCGAGCTGCGCAAGAAGGCCCGTCAGGGCGGCGTGTATCTGCGAGTGGCCAAGAACACCCTCGTATCGCGCGCCGTGGACGGCACGGACTATGCGTGTGTCAAGGACACGCTCACCGGTCCGCTGCTGTACGCCTTCTCGACCGAAGATCCCGGTGCTGCCGGACGTCTGATCAAGGAATTCGCGAAAGCCAACGACAAGTTGCAGCCAAAGCTGGTCGCCATTGGCGGCAAGGCATATCCGGGGACGCACGTCGACGTGCTGGCCTCGCTGCCGACCCGCGAACAGGCGCTCAGCATGCTGCTCAGCGTTCTCGTCCAGCCCGCCACGATGCTCGTGCGCGTCCTGGCCGAGCCGGCCTCGCAGGTTGCCCGCGCGATCAACGCGGTCGGCCAGCAGAAGTCCGCCTGAGCGCATTCGCCGATTCGTCACACCTTTCCATTCAGTTAGAACCGTTTCAGGAGCAAATTCATGTCCCTCAGCAACGAGCAGATCATCGAAGCGATCGCCGGCAAGACCCTCGTCGAAGTGATGGAGCTGGTCAAGGCGATGGAAGAGAAGTTCGGCGTGTCCGCAGCCGCTCCGGTGGCTGTCGCCGCCGCTCCGGCCGCTGGCGCTGCCGCGCCGGTCGAAGAGAAGACCGAGTTCACGGTCTCCCTCAAGTCCGCCGGCGAGAAGAAGGTCGAAGTCATCAAGGTCGTCCGCGCCATCACCGGCCTGGGCCTCAAGGAAGCCAAGGACCTGGTCGAGTCGGCTCCGGCCGTCATCAAGGATGCCGTCAGCAAGGACGAGTCCGAGAAGTTCAAGAAGGATCTTGAAGCCGCTGGCGCAACCGTCGAGATCAAGTAATCGACGTTGCGTCGCTGGTCTCGGCTGGCGATACCCGAAGCCTGGGGGCGAAAGCCCCCGGGCTTTGTCCGTTGCAGCGCCGGGGCGTGGCGATTGGCGACTGCCGGTGGGAACCGGCGATGCTCACGGCATCGTCACGTTGTCCCCGGAAGACAGTCCCCATCCGCCAAACCCTTTGAGTTTCTCCTTCGCCGGTGCGATCCGTGCCGGCATGCAATCCCGACCCGAGGCGGTACCCGATCATGACCTACTCGTTCACCGAAAAGAAGCGAATCCGCAAGGACTTCGGCAAGCGTCCGCCGGTGCTGGACGTCCCGTTCCTGTTGGCCATCCAGGTCGACTCCTACCTGGAGTTCCTGCAGGCGGACGTCCCGCCGGCCAAGCGTGAGGACAAGGGCCTGCATGCCGCCCTTCGCTCGGTGTTCCCGATCTCCAGCTACTCGGGCAGCGCCGCGCTCGAGTACGTCAGCTACCGCCTGGGCGAGCCGCCGTTCGACGAGCGCGAGTGCCGCTCGCGCGGCATGAGCTACGGCGCACCGCTGCGCGTGACCGTGCGGCTGGTGATCTACGACCGCGAGTCGTCGAACAAGGCGATCAAGTACGTGAAGGAGCAGGAGGTGTACATGGGCGAACTGCCGCTCATGACCGACACCGGCACCTTCATCGTCAACGGCACCGAGCGCGTCATCGTCTCGCAGCTGCACCGCTCGCCGGGCGTGTTCTTCGACCACGACCGCGGCAAGACGCATTCGTCCGGCAAGCTGCTCTACAGCGCGCGCGTGATTCCCTACCGCGGCTCGTGGCTGGACTTCGAGTTCGATCCGAAGGATGCGCTGTTCACGCGTATCGACCGCCGCCGCAAGCTGCCGGTCACCGTGCTGCTGCGCGCGCTCGGCTACAACAACGAAGAGATCCTCGACATCTTCTTCGAGAAGAACGAGTTCACGCTGGGCAAGAAGGACGGTGCCGAGCTGGAGCTGGTCGCCGAGCGCCTGCGCGGCGAGACGCTCAACTTCGACCTGCGTGTCGGCGACGAGGTGATCGTCGAGGCCGGCAAGCGCATCACCGCGCGCCACGTGCGCCGCCTCGAGAGCGCCCAGATCAAGACGCTGGAAGTGCCGGACGAGTACCTGCTCGGCCGCATCCTGGCCCATGACGTGGCCGACACCAAGACCGGCGAGCTGCTGGCCGCGGCCAACGAAGAGATCAACGACGGGCACCTAGAGACGTTCCGCAAGGCGGGCGTCGAGAAGGTCGCCACCCTGTGGGTCAACGACCTCGACCGCGGCCCGTACATCTCGCAGACGCTGCGCATCGACTCGACGCGCACGCCGCTCGAAGCGCTGGTCGAGATCTACCGGATGATGCGTCCGGGCGAGCCGCCGACCAAGGAAGCGGCGCAGAACCTGTTCCAGAACCTGTTCTTCTCGGCCGAGCGCTACGACCTCGATCGCGTCGGCCGGATGAAGTTCAACCGCCGTGTCGGCCGCAAGGAAGACACCGGCCCGGGCATCCTGTACGACTCGAAGTACTTCGGCGACCGCAACGACGAGACCTCCAAGGGCCTGTACAAGGAGCTGGGCGTCGGCTCGGACATCCTCGACGTGCTCAAGGTGCTGATCGAGATCCGCAACGGCCGCGGCACCGTCGACGACATCGACCACCTCGGCAACCGGCGCGTGCGCTCGGTCGGCGAGATGGCCGAGAACGTGTTCCGCATCGGCCTGGTGCGCGTCGAGCGCGCCGTCAAGGAGCGCCTGTCGCTGGCCGAGTCCGAGGGCCTGACCCCGCAGGAGCTGATCAACGCCAAGCCGGTGGCCGCCGCGATCAAGGAGTTCTTCGGCTCCTCGCAGCTGTCGCAGTTCATGGACCAGAACAACCCGCTGTCGGAAGTCACCCACAAGCGCCGCGTCTCGGCGCTCGGCCCGGGCGGCCTGACGCGCGAGCGCGCCGGCTTCGAGGTGCGCGACGTGCATCCGACCCACTACGGCCGCGTCTGCACGATCGAGACGCCGGAAGGCCCGAACATCGGCCTGATCAACTCGCTGGCGGTCTATGCCCGCACCAACGACTACGGCTTCCTCGAGACGCCGTACCGCAAGGTCGTGGACGGCAAGATCACGCGTGAGGTCGAGTTCCTGTCGGCGATCGACGAGGGCGAGTACGTGATCGCCCAGGCCAACGCGCCGCTCAACGAGGACGGCAGCTTCCAGGAAGACTTCGTCGCCTGCCGTTCGCGCGGCGAATCGGAGCTGCGTGGTCCCGGCGAGATCCAGTTCATGGACGTCTCGCCGATGCAGACCGTCTCGGTCGCCGCGGCGCTGATCCCGTTCCTCGAGCACGACGACGCCAACCGCGCGCTGATGGGCGCCAACATGCAGCGCCAGGCAGTGCCGACGCTGCGCGCCCAGACGCCGCTGGTCGGTACCGGCATCGAGCGCGCCGTGGCGCGCGACTCGGGCGTCACCACGGCCGCGCGCCGCGGCGGCGTGATCGACCAGATCGACGCCGGACGCATCGTGGTCCGCGTCAACGAGGTCGAGATCGGCGAGAACGACGCCGGCGTGGACATCTACACGCTGACCAAGTACACGCGCTCGAACCAGAACACCAACCTCAACCAGCGCCCGCTGGTCAAGGTGGGTGACGTCGTCGCCAAGGGCGACGTGCTGGCCGACGGCTCGTCGACCGACCTGGGCGAGCTCGCGCTCGGCCAGAACATGCTGGTCGCGTTCATGCCGTGGAACGGCTACAACTTCGAAGACTCGATCCTGATCTCCGAGCGCGTGGTCCAGGAGGACCGCTACACGACGATCCACATCGAGGAGCTGACCTGCGTCGCCCGCGACACCAAGCTCGGGCCGGAGGAGATCTCGGCCGACATCCCGAACGTCGGCGAGCAGGCGCTGGCGCGCCTGGACGACTCCGGCGTGGTCTACATCGGTGCCGAGGTGAACGCCGGCGACATCCTGGTCGGCAAGGTCACCCCCAAGGGGGAAAGCCAGCTGACGCCGGAAGAGAAGCTGCTTCGCGCGATCTTCGGCGAGAAGGCGTCGGACGTGAAGGACAGCTCGCTGCGCGTGCCGCCGGGCATGGACGGCACGGTGATCGACGTCACCGTGTTCACGCGTGACGGCATCGAGAAGGACAAGCGTGCGCGCCAGATCGAGGAAATGGAGATCAAGCGCATCAAGAAGGACTTCGACGACCAGTTCCGGATCCTCGAAGGCGCGATCTTCAGCCGCCTGCGCTCGGTGATCGTCGGCAAGGTCGCCAACGGCGGCCCCGGCGCGCTCAAGAAGGGCAGCGACATCACCAACGACTACCTCGACGGCCTCAAGAAGGACGAGTGGTTCTCGATCCGGATGAAGGACGAGGACGCCGCCGACTTCCTCGAGAAGGCGCAGGAGCAGATCAAGCGCCATCGCGAGGAGTTCGACAACCGCTTCAAGGAGAAGCAGGCCAAGATCACGACCGGCGACGATCTGGCGCCCGGCGTGCTGAAGATGGTCAAGGTGTACCTGGCCGTCAAGCGCCGCATCCAGCCGGGCGACAAGATGGCCGGCCGCCACGGCAACAAGGGCGTCGTGTCGATGATCGTCCCGGTCGAGGACATGCCGTTCGATTCGAACGGACGCCCGGTCGACATCGTGCTCAATCCGCTCGGCGTGCCGTCGCGCATGAACATCGGCCAGATCCTGGAAGTCCACCTGGGCTGGGCCGCACGCGGCCTCGGCGAGAAGATCGGCCAGATGGTCGAGATCAACGCCAAGGCGGCCGAGGTGCGCAAGTTCCTCGACCAGATCTACAACCACGACAAGGACGAGTTCGGCCAGCGCGTCAACCTCAAGTCGCTGAGCGACGAGGAGATCCTGGAGCTCGCCCGCAACCTGCGCAGCGGCGTGCCGATGGCGACGCCGGTGTTCGACGGCGCCAGCGAGGCGGAGATCAAGGCGATGCTGCGCCTGGCGGACCTGCCCGAGTCGGGGCAGACCGTGCTGATCGACGGCCGCACCGGCGAGGCGTTCGATCGCCCGGTCACGGTCGGCTACATGCACATGCTCAAGCTCAACCACTTGGTCGACGACAAGATGCACGCCCGCTCGACCGGCCCGTACTCGCTGGTCACCCAGCAGCCGCTCGGCGGCAAGGCGCAGTTCGGCGGCCAGCGCTTCGGCGAAATGGAAGTCTGGGCGCTGGAAGCCTACGGCGCCGCCTACACGCTGCAGGAGATGCTGACGGTCAAGTCCGACGACGTCTCGGGCCGCAACCAGATGTACAAGAGCATCGTCGACGGCGACCACGAGATGGCGGCCGGCATGCCCGAATCGTTCAACGTGCTGGTCAAGGAGATCCGCTCGCTGGCGATCGACATGGAACTGGAAGAGACGAAGAAGTGAGCGCCCCGGGCTTTGGAGACTGAACCATGAAAGACTTGCTCAACCTGTTCAATCAGCAGCGCCAGACGCTCGACTTCGACTCGATCAAGATCGCGCTCGCCTCGCCGGACCTGATCCGTTCGTGGTCGTTCGGCGAAGTGAAGAAGCCGGAGACGATCAACTACCGCACGTTCAAGCCGGAACGCGACGGCCTCTTCTGCGCGGCCATCTTCGGACCGATCAAGGACTACGAGTGCCTGTGCGGCAAGTACAAGCGCATGAAGCACCGCGGCGTGGTCTGCGAGAAGTGCGGCACCGAGGTCACGCTGGCCAAGGTGCGCCGTGAGCGCATGGGCCACATCGAGCTGGCCTCGCCGGTCGCGCACATCTGGTTCCTGAAGTCGCTGCCGTCGCGCATCGGCCTGATGCTCGACATGACGCTGCGCGACATCGAGCGCATCCTCTATTTCGAGGCCTACGTCGTCATCGACCCGGGCCTGACGCCGCTGCAGCGTGCCCAGCTCCTCAACGAGGAGCAGTACCTGCAGGCCGTGGAGGAGCACGGCGACGAGTTCGACGCGCGCATGGGCGCCGAGGCCGTCTACGAGCTGCTCAAGACGATCGACCTGCAGCAGGAGATGATCAAGCTGCGCGAGGAGATCGCCTCGACCAACTCCGAGACCAAGCTCAAGCGCCTGACCAAGCGCATCAAGCTGGTCGAGGCGTTCCACGAGTCGGGCAACCGCCCGGAGTTCATGGTGCTGACCGTGCTGCCGGTGCTGCCGCCGGACCTGCGTCCGCTGGTGCCGCTGGACGGTGGCCGCTTCGCCACGTCCGATCTCAACGACCTGTACCGCCGCGTCATCAACCGCAACAACCGCCTCAAGCGGCTGCTCGAGCTCAATGCGCCCGACATCATCGTGCGCAACGAGAAGCGCATGCTGCAGGAGTCGGTCGACGCGCTGATGGACAACGGCCGTCGTGGCCGGGCGATCACCGGCACCAACAAGCGGCCGCTGAAGTCGCTGGCCGACATGATCAAGGGCAAGCAGGGCCGTTTCCGCCAGAACCTGCTCGGCAAGCGCGTGGACTACTCCGGCCGTTCGGTCATCGTGGTCGGCCCCACGCTCAAGCTGCACCAGTGCGGCCTGCCGAAGAAGATGGCGCTGGAGCTGTTCAAGCCGTTCATCTTCTCCAAGCTGCAGCGCCGCGGCATGGCCACGACGATCAAGGCCGCCAAGAAGCTGGTCGAGCGCGAAAGCGCCGATGTCTGGGACATCCTCGAAGAGGTGATCCGCGAGCATCCGGTGCTGCTGAACCGCGCGCCGACCCTGCACCGCCTCGGCATCCAGGCGTTCGAGCCGGTGCTGATCGAAGGCAAGGCGATCCAGCTGCACCCGCTGGTCTGTACCGCGTTCAATGCCGACTTCGACGGCGACCAGATGGCCGTGCACGTGCCGCTGTCGCTCGAAGCGCAGCTGGAGGCGCGCGCGCTGATGTTGTCGTCCAACAACATCCTGTCGCCCGCCAACGGCGAGCCGATCATCGTGCCGACCCAGGACGTCGTGCTCGGCCTGTACTACATGACCCGCGAGCTGACCAACGCGAAGGGCGAGGGGATGGTCTTCGCCAACATCGCCGAGGTCCATCGCGCCTACGAGAACCGCGTCGTCGAGCTGCACGCCAAGGTCAAGGTGCGTCTGCGCCAGGTCGAGATCGACGATGACGGCAATCGCAGCGAGAAGACCTCGCTGGTCGAGACGACGATCGGCCGTGCGCTGCTGGCCGAGATCCTGCCCGAAGGGCTGCCGTTCTCGCTGGCCAACGTCGAGCTGACCAAGAAGGCCATCTCGCGCCTGATCAACTCCTGCTATCGCCGCCTGGGCCTGAAGGACACGGTCGTCTTCGCCGACAAGCTGATGTACACGGGCTTCCATTACGCGACCCGTGCCGGCATCTCGATCGGTATCGACGACATGAAGATCCCGGCCGAGAAGAAGGGCATCCTCGAAGAGGCCGAGAAGGAAGTCACCGAGATCCAGGAGCAGTACCAGTCCGGTCTGGTCACCGCGGGCGAGCGCTACAACAAGGTCATCGACATCTGGTCGCGCACCAACGAGCGCGTCGCCGCGGCGATGATGCGTGGCGTCGGCACCGACAAGGTCAAGGACAAGGACGGCGCGGTCGTCGATCAGAAGTCGATGAACTCGCTGTACATCATGGCCGACTCCGGCGCCCGTGGTTCGGCCGCCCAGATCCGTCAGCTGGCCGGCATGCGCGGCCTGATGGCGCGACCGGACGGCTCGATCATCGAGACGCCGATCACCGCGAACTTCCGCGAAGGCCTCGACGTGCTGCAGTACTTCAACTCGACGCACGGCGCGCGTAAGGGCCTGGCGGACACGGCGCTCAAGACCGCCAACTCCGGCTACCTGACGCGCCGTCTGGTCGACGTCGCCCAGGACGTGGTCGTCACCGAGCCCGATTGCGGCACGCCCAACGGCCTGACCATGACGCCGATCGTCGAAGGTGGCGACGTCGTCGAGCCGCTGCGTGATCGCGTGCTCGGCCGTGTGGCCGCGGAAGACGTCTTCGCGCCGGGCAACGACGAGGATCCGATCGTCGAGCGCGGCACGCTGCTCGACGAGACGCTGGTGCAGCGGCTCGAGCAGGCCGGCGTGCAGTCGATCCTGGTGCGTTCGCCGATCACCTGCGATGCGCGCTTCGGCGTCTGCGCGATGTGCTACGGCCGCGACCTCGCGCGCGGTCACCTGGTCAACCACGGCGAAGCGGTCGGCGTCATCGCCGCGCAGTCGATCGGCGAGCCGGGCACCCAGCTGACGATGCGTACGTTCCACATCGGTGGTGCCGCCTCGCGTGCCGCCGCCATCGACAACGTCCAGGTCAAGACCACCGGCACGATCAAGTTCAACAACCTCAAGACCGTGCAGCACGCCGCCGGCCACCTGGTCGCGGTCTCGCGCTCGGGCGAGCTGTCGGTCATGGACGCGCACGGCCGCGAGCGCGAGCGCTACAAGGTGCCGTACGGCGCCGTGATCGACCTCAAGGACGGTGCGGCGACCAAGGCCGGCCAGACCGTCGCCAAGTGGGACCCGCATACCCATCCGATCGTCTCGGAAGTAGCCGGCGTGATCCGCTTCATCGACTTCATCGACGGCATCACGATCCAGGAGCAGGTCGACGAGCTGACCGGCCTGGCCAGTGCGGTCATCACCGATCCGAAGCGGCGCGGTACGGCCGCGAAGGACCTGCGCCCGATCGTGCGTCTGGAAGACAAGAAGGGCAACCACCTGAAGCTTCCGGGCTCGGACGTGCCGGCGCAGTACTACCTGCCGGCCGGTGCGATCGTCTCGCTGCAGAACGGTGCGGAAGTCGGCGTCGGTGACGTGGTGGCGCGTATCCCGCAGGAAACGTCCAAGACCCGCGACATCACCGGCGGTCTGCCGCGCGTCGCGGACCTGTTCGAGGCGCGCAAGCCGAAGGAGCCGGCGATCCTGGCCGAGCGCTCGGGCGTCATCAGCTTCGGCAAGGACACCAAGGGCAAGCAGCGCCTGATCATCAAGGATTCCGACGGCAACGAGCACGAGGAGCTGATTCCCAAGTGGCGTCACGTGATCGTGTTCGAGGGTGAGCACGTGGAGAAGGGCGAGACCGTCGTCGACGGCGAGCCCAATCCGCACGACATCCTGCGTCTGCTCGGCGTCGAGCCGCTGGCGGCCTACCTGGTCAAGGAGATCCAGGACGTCTACCGGCTGCAGGGCGTGAAGATCAACGACAAGCACATCGAGTCGATCATTCGCCAGATGCTGCGCAAGGTCGAGATCAGCGAGCCGGGTGGCACGCGCTTCCTGCGCGGCGAGCAGATGGACCGTTCGCGCGTGCAGGAGGAGAACATCCGCGCGGCCGCCCGCGACGAGCTGCCGGCGGAGTTCATGCCGGTGCTGCTCGGCATCACCAAGGCCTCGCTGGCGACCGAGTCGTTCATCTCGGCGGCTTCGTTCCAGGAGACCACGCGTGTGCTGACCGAGGCTGCCGTCCGCGGAACCCGCGATACCTTGCGGGGGCTCAAGGAAAATGTTATCGTCGGCCGCTTGATTCCGGCCGGAACCGGTCTCGCCTACCATTCGCAGCGTCGCGGACGGGCCGGCGGGTTGACCGAATCGGAGCTGGAAACCCTTGGCGGCGCGGGCAGTTCCAGCTCGGTGGCCGAGGCGGTTGCGGAAGACGGCGACGGCGGCTGATAGGCCGCCGCCCCACACAAACGAAAAGAGACGCAGGACGCGTCTCGTGTTCGTCGCAGGACGCACGCGGAAGCCTTGAGCTTCCGCAATCCGCAGGCTATACTCTTTCGTCTTGACAGGCCGGCATCGGCCTGTCTTTTGTTTCTTAGGGCTCATTACGCATGGCGACAATCAACCAGCTGCTGCGCAAATCACGGCGTCCGAAGGACTACAAGAGCGCCTCGCCGGCGCTTGCCAACTGCCCGCAACGCCGCGGCGTCTGCACGCGCGTCTACACGACGACGCCGAAGAAGCCGAACTCCGCGCTGCGCAAGGTGGCCAAGGTCCGCCTGACCAACCAGCAGGAAGTCATCAGCTACATCGGTGGCGAAGGCCACAACCTGCAGGAGCACTCGGTGGTGCTGATCCGCGGTGGTCGTGTCAAGGACCTCCCGGGCGTCCGCTACCACACCGTTCGCGGCTCGCTCGACGCTGCCGGCGTGACCAAGCGTCGCCAGAGCCGCTCCAAGTACGGCGCCAAGCGCCCGAAATCCTGATTCCTAGCTAGGTCAGAATCATGTCGCGTAAAGGTTCAACCCCCGTCCGCACGACCCTGCCCGATCCCAAGCACGGCAGCGACGTCATCGCGCGCTTCATCAACATGGTGATGAAGAGCGGCAAGAAGTCCGTGGCCGAGAGGATCGTCTACGGCGCGCTCGACCACATCGGCGAGAAGCATGCCGAGCCGGTCGGCGTCGTCGAGAAGGCGCTCGGCAACGTCGCGCCCGCGGTCGAAGTGAAGTCCCGCCGCGTCGGTGGCGCGACCTACCAGGTGCCGGTCGAAGTGCGCTCCACGCGGCGCATGGCGCTGGCGATGCGCTGGGTCATCGAGGCGGCGCGCAAGCGCGGCGAGAACTCGATGCCGCGCAAGCTGGCTGCCGAGCTGCTCGAAGCGGCCGAAAGCCGCGGCGGTGCCGTCAAGAAGCGCGAAGAGACCCACCGCATGGCGGAAGCCAACAAGGCGTTCTCGCACTACCGCTGGTAACAAGTTAAGAGTTTCAGAGGAAGTCCCGTGGCTCGTACGACCCCCATCGAGCGCTACCGCAATTTCGGCATCATGGCCCACATCGATGCCGGAAAGACCACCACGACCGAGCGCATCCTCTTCTACACCGGCGTCAATCACAAGATTGGCGAGGTGCACGAAGGTGCAGCCACGATGGACTGGATGGAGCAGGAGCAGGAGCGCGGCATCACGATCACGTCGGCGGCCACCACCTGCTTCTGGCAGGGCATGGACCACTCCTTCCCGCAGTACCGCTTCAACATCATCGACACCCCGGGCCACGTCGACTTCACGATCGAAGTCGAGCGTAGCCTGCGCGTGCTCGATGGTGCGGTGTTCGTGCTTTGCGCGGTCGGCGGCGTCCAGCCGCAGTCGGAGACCGTGTGGCGCCAGGCCAACAAGTACGGCGTGCCGCGTCTCGCGTTCGTCAACAAGATGGATCGCACGGGTGCCGACTTCGACAAGGTCGTCGGCCAGCTGAAGGCACGTCTGGGCGCCAACCCGGTGCCGATGCAGGTGCCGATCGGTGCCGAGGACCATTTCGAGGGCGTCATCGACCTCGTCAAGATGAAGGCCATCTACTGGGACGCCGAGTCCCAGGGCATGAAGTTCGAGTACCGCGAAATTCCCGCAGGCCTCAAGGAGGTCTGCGAGAAGGCGCACGCGTACCTGGTCGAGTCGGCTGCCGAGACCTCGGAAGAGCTGATGAACAAGTACCTGGAAGAGGGTACCCTCAGCGAGGACGAGATCCACGCGGGCATTCGCGCCGGTACGCTGTCGACGTCGATCATTCCGGTGTTCTGCGGCACGGCGTTCAAGAACAAGGGCGTCCAGGCGATGCTCGACGCCGTGGTGCGCTATCTCCCGGCTCCGTCCGACCGCCCGCCGGTCAAGGGCCTGGACGAGAACGAAAAAGAAGACAGCCGTCAGGCCGGCGATACCGAGCCGTTCTCCGCGCTCGCGTTCAAGATCATGACCGATCCGTTCGTCGGCTCGCTGACGTTCTTCCGCGTCTATTCGGGCGTGCTGGCTTCCGGCGACACGGTCTTCAACCCGGTCAAGTCGAAGAAGGAGCGCATCGGTCGCATCCTGCAGATGCACGCCAACGAGCGTCACGAACTGAAGGAAGTCCGCGCCGGCGACATCGCCGCGGCGGTCGGCCTCAAGGACGTGACGACCGGCGATACGCTGTGCGCGCAGGACAAGATCATCACGCTCGAGCGGATGGTGTTCCCGGAGCCCGTCATCGCGATGGCGGTCGAGCCGCGGACCAAGTCCGACCAGGAAAAGATGGGCATCGCCCTGGGCCGTCTCGCCCAGGAAGATCCGTCGTTCCGCGTGCGCACCGACGAGGAGTCGGGCCAGACGATCATCTCCGGCATGGGCGAGCTGCACCTGGAGATCCTCGTCGATCGCATGAAGCGCGAGTTCAACGTGGAAGCCAACGTCGGCAAGCCGCAGGTGGCTTACCGCGAGGCGATTCGCAAGGCGGTCAAGCAGGAAGGCAAGTTCGTCCGCCAGTCCGGCGGCAAGGGCCAGTACGGCCATGTCGTCATCGAGCTGGAGCCGCAGGAGCGTGGCGCGGGCTACATCTTCGAGAACGTGACCGTCGGCGGTTCGGTGCCGAAGGAATACGTGCCTGCGGTCGACAAGGGCATCCGCGAGGCGATGACCAGCGGCCCGCTGGCCGGCTTCCCGGTGGTCGACGTCAAGATCAAGCTGGTCGACGGCTCCTACCACGAGGTCGACTCCAACGAGATGGCGTTCAAGATCGCCGGCTCGATGGCCTTCAAGGAAGGCTTCGGCAAGGCCAGCCCGGTCCTGCTCGAACCGATGATGAAAGTCGAGGTGGTGACGCCGGAAGACTACATGGGCGACGTGATGGGCGACCTCAGCCGGCGTCGCGGCATCCTGCAGGGATCCGACGACACGCCGTCCGGCAAGGTCGTCAATGCGATGGTGCCGCTCGGCGAGATGTTCGGCTATGCGACCAGCCTGCGCTCGCAGACGCAGGGCCGCGCGACGTTCACGATGGAATTCGACCACTACGCCGAAGCGCCCAACAGCATCGCCGAAGCGGTCATCAAGAAGGGTTAATCGGTGCGGTCGTCCTGATCGCGGAAAGTCAAAAGGCGGCCGCCCGTGGCCGCACCTTTCAATTTTTTCTGTTCTGAGGTGGCAAAACCATGGCCAAGGGTAAATTCGAGCGGACCAAGCCGCACGTGAACGTCGGTACGATCGGACACGTCGACCACGGCAAGACGACGCTGACGGCGGCGCTGACGAAGGTCGGCGCGGAGCGCTTCGGCGGCGAGTTCAAGGCATACGACGCGATCGACGCGGCGCCGGAAGAGAAGGCGCGCGGCATCACGATCTCGACGGCGCACGTGGAATACGAGTCGCCGAACCGCCACTACGCGCACGTGGACTGCCCGGGCCACGCCGACTACGTGAAGAACATGATCACGGGTGCGGCACAGATGGACGGTGCGATCCTGGTGTGCTCGGCCGCTGACGGCCCGATGCCGCAGACGCGCGAGCACATTCTGCTGTCGCGCCAGGTGGGCGTGCCGTACATCGTCGTGTTCCTGAACAAGGCCGACATGGTGGACGACGCCGAGCTGCTCGAGCTGGTCGAGATGGAAGTGCGCGAGCTGCTGAGCAAGTACGAGTTCCCGGGCGACGACACGCCGATCATCAAGGGTTCGGCGCGTCTGGCGCTGGAAGGCGACCAGTCGGAGATCGGCGTGCCGGCGATCATCAAGCTGGTGGAAGCGCTGGACGCGTGGATCCCGGAGCCGCAGCGCGACGTGGACAAGGCGTTCCTGATGCCGGTGGAAGACGTGTTCTCGATCTCGGGTCGCGGCACGGTGGTGACGGGCCGTATCGAGCGCGGGGTCATCAAGGTCGGCGACGAAGTGGAGATCGTGGGCATCCGTCCGACGGTCAAGACGACGGTGACGGGCGTTGAGATGTTCCGCAAGCTGCTGGACCAGGGCCAGGCGGGCGACAACGCGGGTCTGCTGCTGCGCGGCACGAAGCGCGACGACGTGGAGCGCGGTCAGGTGCTGGCGAAGCCGGGCTCGATCACGCCGCACACGAAGTTCGAGGCCGAGGTGTACGTGCTGTCGAAGGAAGAGGGCGGTCGTCACACGCCGTTCTTCAAGGGCTACCGCCCGCAGTTCTACTTCCGCACGACGGACGTGACCGGATCGGTGGAGCTGCCGGAAGGCGTGGAAATGGTCATGCCGGGCGACAACATCAAGATGGTGGTGACGCTGATCGCGCCGATCGCGATGGACGAAGGCCTGCGTTTCGCGATCCGCGAAGGCGGCCGCACCGTCGGCGCCGGCGTCGTCGCCAAGATCTTCGAGTAAGGCTTGCTGTTTCGTTCGCGATACGGCTATACTTGATGGTTCAGGGCGCTGACGCGCTCTAGTGAGTGAAGCCGGGCCTCGTGCCCGGTTTCGACTACCGCGAAAAGAGGTGCTGGATGCGCCTCGTGTTCGCCAGACTAAGGATGGGCGTCGCCGTTCTCCGATTCCGTCGTGCAGGATTGACGGAATCGATGGCGCGTACTATACTTTTCTGTCTGGCAGGCCGGGAAACCGGCCTGCCTGATTTTTCTCGGGAGCGACTTCGAGTCGCGTTCCGGCTCTTTTCAACAGGAATACGGCAATGGCGGACCAGAAGATTCGCATCCGACTCAAGGCCTTCGATCATCGGCTGATCGATCGTTCGGCCAGCGAGATCGTCGAGACGGCAAAGCGCACCGGCGCGCAAGTGCGCGGCCCGATACCGCTGCCGACCAAGATTGAGCGTTACACCATTCTGGTTTCGCCGCATGCGGACAAGGATGCGCGTGACCAGTACGAGACCCGCGTGCACAAGCGCGTGCTGGATATCGTTGACCCCAACGACAAGACCGTGGACGCATTGATGAAGCTCGACCTGGCGGCCGGTGTGGACGTCCAGATCAAGCTGCACTGAGCACGGCGATAGGACACGACGATGAGTATCGGATTGGTAGGCCGCAAGTGCGGCATGAGCCGAGTCTTCACCGAAGACGGCCGTTCGGTTCCGGTGACGCTGATCGAAGCGACACCGAATCGGGTCACCCAGGTCAAGACGATCGAGACCGACGGCTACAACGCCGTGCAGGTCACCGCCGGCAACAAGCGGGCGGCGCTGGTCAACAAGCCGCTGGCCGGGCACTACGCCAAGGCCAAGGTCGAGGCTGGGCGCGGGTTGTGGGAGTTCCGCGTCGAGGCCGATGACCTGGGCAAGTTCAACATCGGTGGCGAGATCAAGGCGGACGAGGTGTTCCAGGTCGGCCAGAAGGTCGACGTCGCCGGCGTCAGCAAGGGCAAGGGCTTCCAGGGAACGATCAAGCGTCACCATTTCACGATGGGCGACGCCACGCACGGCAACTCGCTGTCGCACCGTTCGCCGGGATCGATCGGCCAGCGCCAGACGCCGGGCCGCGTGTTCCCGGGCAAGAAGATGTCCGGACACATGGGCAACGTGCGCCGCTCGTCGATCAACCTCGAAGTCGTCAAGATCGACAGCGAGCGTCACGTGATCGCGATCAAGGGTGCGGTCCCCGGTGCTCCCGGCGGTCACGTCATCATTCGTCCTGCCGTCAAGGCAAAGTGAGGAGGACGCCATGGAACTGAATGTCATTGGCGCCAAGCCCCTCGCCGTTTCCGAAGCGGTGTTCGGGAAAGAATTCCGCGAGGACCTCGTCCACCAGGTCGTGGTCGCTTATCGCAACGCCGGTCGCGCGGGCACCAAGGCCCAGCTGTCGCGCTCGGACGTCTCGGGTACGACCAAGAAGTTCAAGAAGCAGAAGGGTGGCGGCGCCCGTCACGGCGACTACCGCGCACCGATCTTCGTCGGCGGCGGTGTCACGTTCGCCGCGCGTCCGCGCAGCTTCGCGCAGAAGGTCAACCGCAAGATGTTTCGCGGCGCGCTGGCTTCGATCCTGTCGGAGCTCAATCGCCAGGGACGCCTGAAGGTCGTCGAGTCGTTCGGTATCGAGCAGCCCAAGACCCGTGATCTGGTCGCGAAGCTGGCCGGCTACGAGGCGACGGGCCGTACGGTCCTGGTGGCCGAGAATGCGCCCGGAGCGCTGTACCTGGCGGCTCGCAACATTCCCTACGTCCACGTCGTCGACGTGGCGGGGCTGGACCCGGTCAGCCTGGTCGGCGCCAAGCAGGTGCTGCTGACCGTTGACTCGGTGAAGAAGATCGAGGAGTGGCTGGCATGAACGAGCGTTTGCTCGGCGTTCTGCGCGCGCCGCTGGTCTCCGAAAAGACCGCGCGGCTGCAGGAAGCCAATCAGTATGTTTTCGAAATCGCCCAGGCGGCGACGAAGGCTGACGTCAAGGCGGCCGTCGAGCAGTTGTTCGACGTCCAGGTCGAGGCCGTCAACGTCGTCACGATCAAGGGCAAAACCAAGGCTTTCCGGTCGCGGGTCGGTACCCGCGGCAATCGGCGCAAAGCATACGTTCGTCTGCGCGAAGGCCAGACGATCGACGTGATGGCCAAGGCCTGAGGGCGGACTAATTCATGGCACTGATCACACTCAAGCCCACATCGGCTGGTCGCCGCGCGACCGTTCGCGTGGTGACGCCGGGCCTCCACAAGGGTGACCCGTACGCGCCGCTGACCGAGTCGCAGTCCAAGACCGGTGGTCGTAACCACTACGGTCGGATCACGACGCGCCACAAGGGCGGCGGTTCGAAGCAGAACTACCGCATCATCGACTTCAAGCGCGACAAGGAAGGCATCGCCTGCCGTGTCGAGCGGATCGAGTACGACCCCAATCGCACGGCGCACATCGCACTGTTGTGCTATGTCGACGGCGAGCGCCGCTACATCATCGCCCCCAAGGGCGTGCAGGTCGGTGACCAGCTGATGGCCGGTCGCGACGCGCCGATCAAGGCCGGCAACACGCTGCCGCTGCGCAACATCCCGGTGGGTGCCACGGTGCACTGCATCGAGATGAAGCCGGGCAAGGGCGCGCAGATCGCACGCAGCGCCGGTGCGTCGGCACAGCTGGTGGCGCGCGAGCAGGGTCACGCGACGCTGCGCCTGCGGTCGGGCGAGATGCGCAAGGTGCCGGCCGAGTGCCGCGCCACCATCGGCGAGGTCGGCAATTCCGAGCACAACCTCGAGAAGCTGGGCAAGGCCGGCGCGAAGCGCTGGCGTGGCATCAAGCCGACCGTGCGCGGTGCGGCGATGAACCCGGTCGACCATCCGCACGGTGGTGGCGAAGGTCGTGCCGGCCAGGGCAATCCGCATCCGGTGTCCCCATGGGGCACGCCGGCCAAGGGTTACAAGACACGCAAGAACAAGCGCACGCAGCAGTTCATCGTGCGCGATCGCCGGGGTTGATAGGTACACGCCATGCCACGTTCACTGAAGAAAGGGCCGTTCGTCGACCACCACCTGCTCAAGAAGGTGGAAGTTGCCGCAGCCGCCAACAATAAGCGCCCGATCAAGACCTGGTCGCGCCGTTCGATGATCGTGCCGGACATGGTCGGGCTGACCCTGGCGGTGCACAACGGTCGTCTCCATGTTCCGGTCCTGATCAACGAGAACATGGTCGGACACAAGCTCGGCGAGTTTGCCGTCACGCGCACCTTCAAGGGGCACGGTGGCGACAAGAAAGCCGACGGCAAGAAGTAAGGAGAAGCACCGTGGAAGCGAAGGCTGTTCTGCGCACCGCGCGCATCTCCCCGCAGAAGGTCCGGCTGGTTGCCGACCAGGTGCGTGGCCTGCCGGTGGACCGCGCTCTGACTCTGCTGAAGTTCAGCGACAAGAAGGCCGCCCATCTGGTCTACAAGGTCCTGTTCTCGGCGACGTCCAATGCCGAGAACAACCTCGGCGCCGATGTCGACGAGCTCAAGGTCGCCCGCATCTTCGTCGACGAGGGTCCCATCCTCAAGCGGATGCATGCGCGGGCCAAGGGTCGCGGCACCCAAATTTTCAAGCGCACCAGCCACATCACTGTGGTCGTGGGCGAATAAGTTTCGAAGGACGGCAACGATGGGTCATAAAGTTCATCCCACCGGCATCCGCCTTGGCATCGCCAAGGACTGGAACTCGAAGTGGTTCGCCAACAAGCGTGAGTACGCCGAGTATCTCGCGGCCGATCTGAAGGTGCGCGAGCTGCTGCGCAAGAAGCTGGCCCAGGCCGGCGTCTCGCGCATCCAGATCGAGCGCCCCGCCAAGAATGCGCGCGTGACGATCCACACGGCCCGTCCGGGTGTCGTCATCGGCAAGAAGGGCGAGGACATCGAGAAGCTGCGCAAGGAGGTCTCGACGCTGATGGGGGTTCCCGCCCACATCAACGTGACCGAGGTGCGCAAGCCCGAGCTCGACGCGCAGCTGGTCGCCGAGTCGATCGCCCAGCAGCTCGAGCGCCGCATCATGTTCCGCCGCGCGATGAAGCGCAGCGTGCAGAACGCGATGCGCCTCGGTGCCCTCGGCATCAAGGTCAATGTCGCCGGCCGCCTCAACGGCGCCGAGATCGCGCGTTCGGAGTGGTACCGCGAAGGTCGCGTGCCGCTGCACACGCTGCGTGCCGACATCGACTACGGCTTCGCCGAGGCAAAGACCACCTACGGCATCATCGGCGTCAAGGTGTGGGTCTACAAGGGCGAGATCTTCGATCTGGCCGCCGCGACCCAGGAAGCCAAGGCCGAAGCCAGTGAAGAGCGCGCGCCGCGCCGGCCGGCCAAGGCCGCCGCAGCCGCAGGAGCCTGATCATGCTGCAACCGAAACGTACCAAGTATCGCAAGGTCCACAAGGGCCGCAACAGCGGACTGACCTATGTCGCCACCAAGGTCAGCTTCGGCGAGTTCGGCCTGAAGGCGATCACGCACGGCCAGCTGACCGCGCGCCAGATCGAGGCGGCCCGCCGCTGCATCACGCGCTACGTCAAGCGCGGCGGCAAGCTGTGGATCCGCGTGTTCCCGGACAAGCCGATCACCAAGAAGCCGATCGAAGTCCGCATGGGTAACGGCAAGGGCAACGTCGAGTACTGGGTTGCGCCGATCCAGCCGGGTCGCATGCTTTACGAAATCGAGGGCATCGCCGAGTCGGAGGCCCGCGAGGCGTTTCGTCTGGCCGCGGCCAAGCTGTCGGTGCAGACCCAATTCGTTACCAGAACGGTGCTGTGATGGAACTCAACGAACTCCGCAAGAAGTCGGTACAGGAACTGGGCGAGCATCTCGTCGAGCTCCGCCGCGAACAGTTCAATCTGCGCATGCAGAAGGGTTCCGGGCAGTTGACCCAGACGCACCAGATCGGTCGCGTCCGTCGTGAGATCGCGCAGGTCAAGACCCTGCTCGGCGCCCAGAAGTAAGGACCGGCCGCAATGAGTGATAACCAGAAAGTGCTGCGTACCGTCGAAGGTCGGGTCGTCAGCAACAAGATGCAGAAGACCGTGACCGTGCTGCTGGAGCGCCAGGTGCAGCACCCGCTGTACGGCAAAATCGTGCGCCGGTCCACCAAGGTCCACGCCCATGACGAGAACGGCGAGTGCCGCGAGGGCGACGTCGTGCGCATCAGCGAGTGCCGCCCGTTGTCGAAGACCAAGAACTGGCGCGTCGTCGAAGTCGTCACGCGCGCTGCGCAATAAGCGCTGATCAGCAGAAGGAGCAAACAACATGATCCAGATGCAGACCACGCTGGATGCAGCGGACAACAGCGGCGCACGCGAGCTGTTTTGTATCAAGGTGCTCGGCGGCAGCAAGCGCCGCTACGCGAGCATCGGCGACATCATCAAGGTCTCCGTGCGTGAAGCGATTCCGCGCGGCAAGGTCAAGAAGGGCGAGGTCTACGACGCCGTGGTCGTGCGCACCCGCAAGGGCGTGCGCCGTGCCGACGGCTCGCTGATCCGGTTCGACGGCAACGCCGCCGTTCTGCTCAACAACAAGCTGGAGCCGATCGGCACCCGTATCTTCGGGCCGGTCACGCGTGAGCTGCGTAGCGAACGATTCATGAAGATCGTCTCGCTCGCTCCTGAAGTGCTGTAACAGGATCATTGCCATGAACCGCATCCGCAAAGGTGATCAAGTCATCGTGATCACCGGCAAGAACAAGGGTCAGCGAGGCGAAGTGCTCCGCGTAGCGGGCGATCGCGTCTTCGTGCAGAACGTCAACCTGGTCAAGCGCCACACCAAGCCGAATCCGCAGGCCAACCAGCCCGGCGGCATCATCGAGCGCGAGGCCTCGGTCGACATCTCCAACGTTCAACTGTTCAACCCCGCCACCGGCAAGGGCGCGCGCGTCGGCTTCAAGAGCCTTGAAGACGGTCGCAAGGTGCGTGTCTTCCGCCCGAGTGGCGAAGTGGTCGACATCTAAGGCAGCCTGTCATGACACGCCTCGAAAAAATCTACAAGGAACAGGTCGTTCCCAAGCTGATCGAACGCTTCGGCTACAAGAACGTGATGCAGGTGCCGCGGCTGACCAAGGTCACGCTCAACATGGGCGTGGGCGAGGCCGTCGGCAACAAGAAGATCCTGGAGAACGCGGTCGCCGACATGGCCAAGATCGCCGGCCAGAAGCCGGTGGTCACGCTGTCCAAGAAGTCGATCGCATCGTTCAAGATCCGCGACAACTGGCCGATCGGCTGCAAGGTCACCCTGCGCCGCGCCCAGATGTTCGAGTTCATCGATCGCCTGATCAGCATCTCGCTGCCGCGCGTGCGCGACTTCCGCGGGATCTCGGGCCGGTCGTTCGACGGTCGCGGCAACTACAACATGGGCGTGAAGGAACAGATCATCTTCCCGGAGATCGATTTCGACCAGATCGACGCGCTGCGTGGCATGGACATCGCGGTCACGACGACTGCCGCCACGGACGAGGAAGCGAAGGCGCTGCTGGAAGCCTTCGGTTTTCCCTTCCGCAACTGATTTGAGGCACGAGAAGAGTCATGGCCAAGAAGTCGATGGTTAATCGCGAGATCAAGCGGACCAAGCTGGTCAAGCGGCATGCCGCCAAGCGTGCGGAGCTGAAGGCGATCGTCGCCAGCCCGACCGTTTCATACGACGAGAAGATCGCCGCCGCGACCAAGCTGCAGAAGCTGCCGCGCGATTCGAGCGCTTCGCGTCAGCGCACGCGGTGCGCGCTGTCGGGCCGTCCTCGCGGTGTCTACCGCAAGTTCGGTCTGGGGCGCAACAAGCTTCGTGAAGCCACCATGCGCGGCGATGTGCCGGGACTGCGCAAGGCCAGCTGGTGACGTTACCTGTTTCTCCAGAAGCCCATCGTGGACTTTTGGAGAATCGCCGAGTCCGGCGCATGTCCGTACTCGGCTCCGCCGAACGAGCAGGCTCGTTCGGCGGGCGATCCGTCCATGGATCGCTGTAATTCCGAATTTTCGGATATCGATGCTGAGAGGATTTGATAGATGAGCATGACTGATCCCATCGCCGACATGTTCACGCGCATTCGTAACGCGCAGGCCACGGGCAAGCGTACCGTGGCGATGCCGTCCTCGCGCGTGAAGCAGGCGATCGCGACACTGTTGAAGAGCGAGGGTTACCTGACCGACGTCCAGGTGGTTCCCTCCGACGGCAAGCCGGTCCTCGAGATCGCGCTGAAGTACTACGAAGGCAAGCCGGTCATCGAGCGCATCGAGCGCGTCAGCCGTTCGGGCCTGCGCGTCTACCGCGGCAAGAGCGATCTGCCGAAGGTGCTGGGCGGTCTCGGTATCACGATCGTGTCGACCTCGTCGGGCATCATGACCGACGCCGAAGCCCGCAAGAAGGGTCTCGGCGGCGAAGTGATCGGCCTCGTCGCCTGATCAGGAGAAGCAGATATGTCACGTGTTGCCAAGAAGCCGATTCCGCTTCCCAAGGGCGTCGAGTGCAAGCTCGATTCCGGTACGATCGTGGTCAAGGGGCCGAAGGGTTCCCTGACGCTGACGACGCCGCAGGGCGTCGACGTGTCGATTGACGACGGCGTCGTGAAGTTTTCCGCGAAGGAGCAGGACGACGTCAAGCTGGCCGGCACCGCGCGTGCGCTGGTCAACAGCATGGTCATCGGCGTCAGCGAAGGCTTCCAGCGCAAGCTGGAGCTGGTCGGCGTCGGTTACCGCGCCGCGCTGCAGGGCAAGGACCTGAACCTTTCGCTGGGTTTCTCGCATCCGATCGTGTTCAAGGCGCCGGAAGGCGTCACGATCGAGGTGCCGTCCCAGACCGAGATCCTGATCAAGGGCGCCGACAAGCAGAGCGTCGGTCAGGTTGCGGCCAAGATCCGCGCGTTCCGTCCGCCGGAGCCCTACAAGGGCAAGGGCGTTCGTTATTCCGGCGAGCAGATCACCCTGAAGGAAGCCAAGAAGGCCTAATGGGCGCTTCAGCTTCCGAGAGAGAAGAATCATGACGAAGAACGTTTCCAGGTTGCGTCGCGCCAAGTCGACCCGCCTGCACATCCGCAAGCTCGATGTCGCGCGCCTGAGCGTGCACCGTACCGGCCAGCATCTGTATGCGCAGATCGTGACCGCGGACGGTGCCAAGGTCATCGCGGCGGCCTCGACGCTGCAGAAGTCGGTCGCCGAAGGGCTGACCGGCACGAAGAACAAGACGGCTGCCGCCGCCGTCGGCAAGGCCATCGCCGAGCGGGCGATCCAGGCCGGCATCGACACGGTTGCATTCGATCGTTCCGGCTTCAAGTATCACGGCCGTATCGCGGCGCTGGCGGATGCCGCACGCGAGGCAGGTCTGAAGTTCTGATCCATTTCCCGCCTTTCGGGGCGGGTGCTCCTGCAGCGGTTTGCGCGGCAGGCATACAACAACTCCAAGCGGCTCCGGCCGCAAGCAGAAGTCCACACCGCATCGCGGGTGGCAGGCAAAGGTGAATCATGTCAACCAATGATCGTGACAACGGCGACGGTTTCCTCGAGAAGCTCATTGCTGTCAATCGCGTCGCCAAGACCGTCAAGGGTGGCCGCCAGATGAGCTTCACGGCGCTGACCGTCGTCGGTGACGGCGACGGCCGTGTCGGTTTCGGCTACGGCAAGGCGCGTGAAGTGCCGGTGGCCATCCAGAAGGCGATGGAGCGCGCCCGCAAGGGCATGGTCCGCATCGAACTGAACAACGGCACGCTGTTCCACGCGGTGAAGGCCAACCACGGCGCGGCGCGTGTCTACATGCAGCCTGCGTCCGAAGGTACCGGCGTCATCGCCGGCGGCGCGATGCGCGCCGTGCTCGAAGTGGTCGGTGTGAAGAACGTGCTGGCCAAGGCCGTCGGTTCGCGCAACCCGATCAACCTGGTCCGCGCGACCATCAACGGCCTGCAGGCGATGGTTTCGCCCAAGCGCATCGCCGCCAAGCGCGGCAAGTCCGTCGAAGAGGTGCTCGGCAATGAGTGACAGCAACGCAAAGACGATTCGCGTGCGCCTGGTCAAGAGCGTCAACAGCTGCCAGCAGCGCCATCGCATCAGCGTCCGGGCACTGGGTCTGCGCAAGCTCAATGACGTGCGCGAACTCAAGGATTCGCCGTCCGTACGCGGGCTGATCAACCAGGTGTCTTACCTGGTCAAGGTCGAAGAGGGCGCGTAAGCGCCGGCCAGGATCACGAGGAACAGCACATGCATCTCAATACTCTCAAGCCCGCCGCCGGCGCCCGCAAGGCGCGCGTCCGCGTCGGTCGCGGCATCGGTTCCGGTCTCGGCAAGACGGCCGGTCGCGGCCACAAGGGTCAGTACGCACGCGCCGGCAAGGGCAAGGTCAAGCCGGGCTTCGAAGGCGGCCAGATGCCGCTGCAGCGCCGGTTGCCGAAGGTCGGCTTCCGCTCGCAGAAGGCTCACGAAGTCAGTGAAGTCCTGCTCTACAAGCTCGACGCGCTCAAGGTCGACGTCGTCGATTTCGCCGCGCTTCGCGATGCCGGTCTGATCGAGAAGCGCGCCGAACGCGCGAAGATCGTCAAGAAGGGCGAGATCACCCGTGCGGTCAAGCTCAAGGGCGTGGCTGTGACGGCCGGAGCCAAGGCGGCTATCGAGGCTGCCGGCGGCAGCGTGGAGTAAGCGAGTGGCTGCTTCGCAACCTGGTGCACTGGCTTCGCTCGGCAAACTGACCGAACTGAAGCAGCGCCTGCTGTTCGTCCTCGGCGCGATGATCGTGTTCCGTTTCGGATCGTTCATCCCGGTGCCCGGGGTGAACCCCGAGGCGATGACCCGTCTGGTCGACCAGGCGGGTGGTCTGCTGGACATGTTCAACATGTTCTCGGGCGGCGCGCTGGAGCGGTTTTCGCTCTTCGCGCTGGGCGTGATTCCCTACATCTCGGCCTCGATCGTCGTCCAGATGATGGCGGCGGTGGTGCCGTCGCTGCAGCAGCTTCGCAAGGAAGGCGAATCGGGCCGGCGCAAGCTCACGACCTATACGCGCATCGGCACGGTAGGCCTGGCGGTGTTCCAGTCCTTCGGCGTCGCCTCGATGCTCCAGCAGCAGACCGGCGTGGTCTATACGCCCGGACCCGGGTTCATCTTCACGACGGTGGTCGGCCTGACGGCCGGTACGCTGTTCCTGATGTGGCTGGGCGAGCAGATCACCGAGCGCGGCGTCGGCAACGGCATTTCGCTGCTGATCTTCGCCGGCATCGTCGCCGGCCTGCCGTCGGCGGTCGTGCACACGCTGGGCATGGCGCAGAGCGGCGAGCTGAACTACCTGAAGGTGCTGGCGGTGCTGGTGGTGGTGCTGGCGGTGACCGCGTTCGTGGTCTTCGTCGAGCGTGGCCAGCGGCGCATCACGGTCAACTACGCGCGGCGCCAGGGTGGTGCGGGCAAGGCCTATCAGAACCAGACCTCGCATCTACCGCTGAAGGTCAACATGGCCGGCGTGATCCCGGCGATCTTCGCCTCGTCGCTGATCCTGTTCCCGGCCACGGCCGCGGCATGGTTCAGCAGCTCGGGCGACATCCGCTGGCTGCAGATGCTGACCTCGTCGCTGGGACCGGGCGAGCCGCTGCACATGCTGGTCATGGCGGTCCTGATCATCGTTTTCGCGTTCTTCTACACCGCCCTGGTGTTCAACTCGCAGGAAACGGCCGACAACCTCAAGCGGTCGGGCGCCCTGATCCCCGGCATCCGGCCCGGCAAGGCGACTGCCGACTATGTGGATGGGGTCCTGACCCGCCTGACCGGCGCCGGCGCACTGTACCTGGTGGCGGTCTGTCTGATTCCGGACATCATGCGCAACGCCTGGCACGTGCCGTTCTATTTCGGCGGTACCTCGCTGCTGATCGTGGTGGTCGTGGTCATGGACTTCATCGCCCAGATCCAGGCCCACCTGGTGTCGCATCAGTACGACAGTTTGCTCAAGAAGGCCAACCTGCGCGGGCGTTGAGCCCGGCGGTCAGGTCGGCGGGGAAGGGCAAATGCCCTTCCAGAATCGGATTAGTTACGTTAGAATAGCCAGTTCGCCGCGCCGAGTGCGCGGCGCATTTTTCGGAGAGAGTCCAAATGGCGCGCATAGCGGGTGTCAATCTGCCGGTCCAGAAGCATGTCGGGATCGCGCTGCAGAGCATCTATGGTATTGGCCGCTCGCGGTCGAAGAAGGTCTGCGTTGACGCGGGAGTCAACCCGACCGCCAAGATCAAGGACCTGGTCGAGTCGGAGATCGAGAAGCTCCGTCACGAAGTGGCCCGCTATACGGTCGAGGGTGACCTGCGTCGTGAAGTGGGCATGTCCATCAAGCGCCTGATTGATCTGGGCTGCTATCGCGGCCTGCGTCATCGCCGCGGGTTGCCGCTGCGCGGTCAGCGCACCCGTACCAATGCGCGTACCCGCAAGGGTCCGCGTCGCCCGATCAAGAAGTAATCGAGTCCGGATCATCCAATGAATAAGCCGGTTGCCAAGCCGAAGAAGAAGATCAAGCGCGTTGTCACCGACGCCGTCGCCCACGTGCAGGCGTCGTTCAACAACACTGTCATCACGATCACCGACCGTCAGGGTAACGCTCTCTCCTGGGCGACCGCCGGCGGCGCGGGCTTCCGCGGTTCGCGCAAGTCCACTCCGTTCGCAGCCCAGGTGGCGGCCGAGAAGGCCGGCCGGGCAGCGGCCGAGTACGGCGTCAAGACCGTCGAGGTCCGCATCAAGGGCCCCGGCCCGGGCCGCGAGTCCACCGTGCGCTCGCTGAACAACATCGGATTCAAGGTCACCAACATCGTCGATGTGACCCCGATCCCGCACAACGGTTGCCGTCCGCCGAAGAAGCGGCGCGTGTAACGGAGCTGAGACGACCATGGCACGCTATATCGGACCCACCTGTAAACTGGCCCGTCGCGAAGGCGCGGACCTCAGCCTCAAGAGCCCGGCGCGGGCGATCGATTCCAAGTGCAAGCTCGAGCAGAAGCCGGGCCAGCACGGACCGGTCGCCAAGCGTGGCCGCCTGTCGGACTACGGCGTGCAGCTGCGCGAGAAGCAGAAGGTCAAGCGCATCTACGGCTTGCTGGAGCGCCAGTTCCGCAGCTACTACCACAAGGCTTCCAACCAGAAGGGCAACACCGGCGAGAACCTGCTGCGCATGCTCGAGTCGCGACTGGACAACGTCGTGTTCCGCATGGGCTTTGCCGTCACGCGTGCGCAGGCTCGCCAGCTGGTGTCTCACGCCTCGGTTCTGGTCAACGGCAAGAAGGTCAATCTGCCGTCCTTCCAGGTCAAGACGGGTGACGAAGTGGCCCTGACCGAGCGTGCCCGCGGGCAACTGCGCGTGCAGGAGTCACTGACGGTTTCCCAGGAAATGGACCTCGCTCCAGGCTGGATCGAAGTCGACGCGAAGAAGGCAAGCGGTGTGTTCAAGTCGCTGCCGGAACGTTCCGATCTGCCCTCGGACATCAACGAGAGTCTGATCATCGAGCTTTACTCAAAGTAATTTGGAGCCCCTGTTCATGGCAGGAACATCCACAAACGTGCTGCGTCCTCGTGGCATCAACGTCGAGCGGATCGGCGCCAATCGCGCCAAGGTCGTCGTCGAGCCGATGGAGCGTGGCTTCGGCCACACGCTCGGCAACGCGCTGCGCCGTGTTCTGCTTTCGTCGATTCCCGGCAGCGCGATCGTCGAGGCCGAGATCGACGGCGTACTCCACGAGTACACCACGCTCGAAGGCATGCAGGAAGACGTCATCGAGGTTCTGCTGAATCTCAAGGACGTCGGTATCCGCATGCATGGTCATGACGAGACCACCCTGACCCTTTCCAAGAAGGGACGCGGTGTCGTCACGGCGGCCGACATCACGGTCGACCACTCGGTCGAGATCGTCAATCCCGATCACGTGATCTGCCACCTGACCAAGGACATCGCGCTCAACATGCGCCTGAAGGTCGCGCGCGGCACCGGCTATCAGCCGGCCACCGCACGCCGCCTGCCGGACGAGGAAGCGCGTCCGATCGGCCGCCTGCAGATCGACGCCTCGTTCTGTCCGGTCCGCCGGGTCGCCTACCAGGTCGACAGCGCTCGCCTCGAGCAGCGCACCGATCTCGACAAGCTGGTGCTGGACGTCGAGACCAATGGCGCGATCGATGCGGAAGAAGCGGTACGCAAGGCCGCCGAAATCCTGCAGGACCAGATCTCCGTGTTCGGTGACTTCACGCGTCGCGAGAGCGACAGCGCGAAGGCCGACAAGGGGGGGGTCGATCCGGTGCTGCTGCGTCCGATCGACGACCTGGAGCTGACGGTGCGTTCGGCCAACTGCCTCAAGGCCGAGAGCATCTACTACATCGGTGACCTGGTGCAGCGCACGGAAGTCGAGCTGCTGAAGACGCCCAATCTCGGCAAGAAATCGCTGACCGAGATCAAGGACGTGCTCGGCCAGCGTGGCCTGTCGCTCGGCATGAAGCTCGACAACTGGCCGCCGTCCGGTCTCGTGCACGGAATGCAGCTGGGTTGAGTTGTTTCTCCGCGGCCGTGAGTGACAGTTGTCGCTCATGGCCGTTGGTTTGTTTTGCGATCGTCCTTGATCGCCGCTGCGGCCGGTTGGCCGCCCGAAGACTGAGTAACTGATGCGATCATCCGTGATCGCAGAGTAGGACGGGATCCGGCAGGTTCGTGGGCAAGTGCCCTCACCGGATTCCAGAGCGGCCATCCTTGGCCGCACTTTCAATGAGAAGCCCGGTTTAATCGGGCATATAACAGCGGGTAACCGCGGGATGCCGGACATAGGTGCCGGTCTCTCATAACAATAGATATCGAGGATTCCACCATGCGCCACCAGAAAGCCGGTCGCAAATTCAGCCGGACGAGCAGCCACCGCGAAGCGATGTTCAAGAACATGGCCGCGTCGCTGTTCAAGCACGAATTGATCCGTACCACGCTGCCGAAGGCGAAGGAACTGCGCCGTGTCGCCGAGCCGCTGATCACGCTGGCCAAGGTCGACGGTGTCGCCAATCGCCGCCTCGCCTTTGCGCGTCTGCGCGACAAGCAGGCGGTGGGCAAGCTGTTCGTGGAGCTCGGTCCACGTTTCCGCGAGCGCAAGGGCGGCTACCTGCGCATTCTCAAGTGCGGTTTCCGCGCGGGCGACAATGCGCCGATGGCCTACGTCGAGCTTCTCGACCGGCCGCGTCCGGCTGCCGACACCGACGCTGCCGAATAAGCGCAGCCGTCGTCACGAAATGCCGGGCCCCGGTCGGATTTCCGACCGGGGCCTTTTCGTTTCCAGGCCCCGTATTCCTGCAGGCGTCGCGGGGAACACCGGCAGCCGGCCGCGGTCTGCACAGCACTCGAATCCCTGCGGAGATCGACGATGAGCCTCAATCCGTTTCGCTGGCCGTTCCGCGCACAGTTCGCGTTCGGCGCCTTCGCCTGCATCGCGCTGCTGGCCTATGCCTACTACGAGCAGTTCGTGATGGGCGAGGATCCGTGCCCGATGTGCATCTTCCAGCGCATCGCCTTCATCGGCATGGCCCTGTTCTTCCTCGCCGGTGCGATCCACGGCCCGCGCGGCGGCGGGCGCAAGGTCTATGCGGTCCTGGTGGCGATGGCCGCCCTGGTCGGGACCGGCATCGCGATCCGGCATCTGTGGCTGCAGATGAATCCGCCGGATCCGCTGCTCGCCGGTTGTGGCCCGGGCCTGGCCTACATGCTCGACGCCTTCCCGCTGCACGACGCGATCCGCAAGGCCTTCACCGGCTCGGGGGACTGCGGCCAGGTCAGCTGGCGCTTTCTCGGCATCACGATGCCCGGCTGGACCCTGATCTGGTACGTGCTGCTCGGGGCCGGGGCGATCTTCGCCGGTTGGCGCCGGCGGCGCCCGGCGTTCTGACGCCGCACGCGGCGGCATTCCCTTTCGATGCAGCTGTGGCATGATGCTGCAGTGCAAGGTCGATTCCAGGCGCCATGATCCCAGAACGCTCGATTTCGCCGGTCCGTGAGGCGGCCGATTGGTCGCCCGCGTCGTGGCGTGCGCGTCCCGCGGTGCAGCAGCCGGTCTATCCGGATCGTGCCGCGCTCGACGAGGCCCTGCATCGGCTGGCGCAGCTGCCGCCGCTGGTCACGTCCTGGGAAATCCTCGCGCTGCGGCAACTGCTGGGCGAGGCGGCCGAGGGACGGCGCTTCCTGCTGCAGGGCGGCGACTGCGCGGAGACGTTCGACGACTGCACCTCGCCGCTGATCTCCAATCGCCTCAAGGTCATGCTGCAGATGAGCCTGGTGCTGGTGCACGGCCTGCAGCTGCCGGTGGTGCGGGTGGGCCGCTTCGCGGGCCAGTACGCCAAGCCGCGCTCGGCCGACACCGAGACGCGTGACGGCGTGACCCTGCCGAGCTACCGCGGCGACCTGGTCAACGGGCCGGCGTTCGACGCGAAGACGCGCGTGCCCGATCCGCTGCGGCTGGTCCGCGGTCATGCGCATTCGGCGATGACGATGAACTTCGTCCGCGCGTTGATCGACGGCGGTTTCGCCGACCTGCACCATCCCGAGTACTGGGACCTGGCCTGGGTGGAGCATTCGCCGTTGCAGCAGGACTACCGCCGCATGGTCGAATCGATCGGCGATTCCCTGCGCTTCATGGAGACACTGGCCGGGCGACCGGTCAGCGATTTCCAGCGGGTGGACTTCTTCACCTCGCACGAGGCGCTGCTGCTCCACTACGAAGAGGCCCTGACGCGCCAGGTTCCGCGCCAATGGGGCTGGTTCAACCTGTCCACGCACTATCCGTGGATCGGCATGCGCACGGCGGCGATCGACGGCGCGCATACCGAGTACTTCCGCGGCATCCGCAACCCGATCGCCGTCAAGGTCGGCCCGTCGGTGACGCCGGATCAGTTGCTGCGCCTGATCGACGTGCTGGATCCGGCCAACGAACCGGGCCGGCTGACCCTGATCCATCGCATGGGGGTCGCCAAGATCGAGGCCGTCCTGCCGCCGCTGCTGTCGGCCGTCCGCTCGGCGGGCCGCAAGGTGCTGTGGTGCTGCGATCCGATGCACGGCAATACCGAGTCGCTCGATAACGGCTACAAGACCCGCCGCTTCGAGAACATCCGCGGCGAGCTGGACCGCGCGTTCGACATCCACGCCGCCGTCGGTACGCGCCTGGGCGGCGTCCATCTCGAACTGACCGGCGAGAACGTCACCGAGTGCCTCGGCGGCGCCCGTTCGCTCGCCGAAGCGGACCTGGCACGCGCCTACAAGTCCACCGTCGACCCGCGCCTCAACTACGAGCAGGCGCTCGAGATGGCGATGCTGATCGTGCGCAAGCGCGGGGCCGTCGCGCCCGGCGTTCCGGCCTGACGGGCGCTCGGTCCCGCGCCATCCCGATGTGATCGCCGCCGCCGCGGCTGCCGGCTTCCACAGCCGGGTGCTCGGCCGTGGCGTATCGCCTCCGATCCGCGTGGCCGGGTCCGGGCGCCACCGCCGGTAGCGGCCCGCGCGCGCGGGCAGCCATGACCTTTGCCGGTGTGCGAGGCCGCGTCGCCGACTATGATGGCGGTCGGCCAGTTGGGGATTGCCTGATGAAGTACACCGTATCCGCGCGGATCGGAGCGCTGCGCCTGACCGTATCGTCGCTGCTTCTGGGCTTGCTGGCGGGAGGCGCCGGCGCACAGGTCGCCACCGTCCCGGTCGCCGGCATCGCCGACCGCACACCGCGAACGATCGCGCTTACGCACGCGCGCCTGGTGGTCCGGCCCGGCACGGTCGTCGAGGACGGTACCTTGCTGGTGCGCGACGGCGTCATCGTCGCCGCGGGGCGCAAGGTTTCCATACCGGCGGGCACCGCCGTCACCGATCTGGGCGGTCGCAGCGTATTCGCCGGCTTCGTCGACGCCGGCAGCGACTACGGCCAGCCGCCACCGCCGCCGGTCCGCACGGAAGCGCCCGGTCGCGTGGCCGCTCCGGCAGAGGCGGCAGCGGGCGCGGGGCACTGGAACCGGCGCGTCAAGGCCGAGCACCGCGTCGCCGATACGTTCAAGCCGGATGGTTCACGCGCCACCGCATTGCGCGGCAACGGCTTCACCAGCGTGCTCTCCACGCCGAAACAGGGCATTTTCCGCGGTCAGGCGGCCCTGGTGACGACGGCCGACAGCGGTCGCCCCAACGAGATCCTGGTCGCTGCCGATGCCGCCCAGCAGGTCGCCTTCGAGCAGGCGCGCGGTTCGGACGACTACCCGACGTCGCTGATGGGCGCGATCGCGCTGATCCGCCAGACCTTCCTCGACGCGCAGTGGCAGCAGCAGCGGTCGGCCTGGCAGGACAAGCACCGGCAGGCCGAGCGCATCGAGGCCAACGCCGCGCTCGATGCGCTGGCGGCGCCGCTGGCCGGACGCCAGCCGGTGATCTTCGCGACCGAGGACGAACTGGACTATCAGCGCGCACTCGCCCTGGCCGACGAGTTCAAGCTGCGGCCGATCCTGGCCGGCAACGGCCGCGAGTACCGTATGGCGACGGCACTCAAGGCAGCCGGCGTGCCGGTGATCGTGCCGCTCAAGACCAACGATGCCCCGGTGGTCGAGGACCCGGACCAGGCGCTGGACGTCTCGCTGTCCGAGCTCGAGCACTGGGAATGGGCGCCCTACAACGCGCGCGTGCTGGCCGAGGCCGGTGTCACGTTCGCGCTGACGGCCGGGAGCCTGAAGAAGCCGGACGAGTTCTGGCCGGCGCTGCGCAAGGCGGTGGAGAAGGGACTCGACGAGGACGCGGCGCTGGCGGCCCTGACCACGCATCCGGCGAAGATGCTCGGGCTGGACGATCGCATCGGCACGCTCGAACCGGGCCGCCGCGCCGATTTCATCGTTGCGGATGCCGACCTGTTCCGTTCCGACAAGGCGCGCGTCCGCGAGACCTGGGTCGGCGGCCGGCGCTACGAGGTGGCCGCCGGCGCGACCGACACACGCGGTACCTGGTCGCTCGCCTGGACCGGCACCCAGGGACCGGCGCAGCTGGAGATCACCGGCGAGACTGGCGATCCGGTGATCAAGGCCGGCGCGACGACGATTCCGGCGACGGTCGCCAAGGACCAGATGCTGCTCTATCCGCCGGGCAGCCTGCTCGGGCGCTCCGAGGAGCGCGTGACGGTGGTCGCGACGATCGATGGCGACCGCCTGCAGGGACGGGCGCCGCTGCCCGGTGGCGGGGAAGCGGTCGTGACCGGCCATCGCACGCAGGCGTCGCCGCGTGCGGCTGATGCGGCCAAGCCGCGCCCGACGCTGCCGGCACCTGCATTGCGCTATCCGGCCGGCGAGTTCGGCCGCGCCGGCCTGCCGGCGCAGCCGCGGGCGGTGATCGTCCGCGGCGCCACGATCTGGACGCAGGGGCCGCAGGGCCGGCTCGAGCAGGCGGACCTGCTGGTCGAGAAGGGCCGCATCGCGGCGGTCGGGCAGGGGCTCAAGGCGCCTGCCGATGCGGTCGAGATCGACGGGCGCGGCAAGCACGTCTCGCCGGGCATCATCGATGCGCACTCGCACATCGCGATCGCGCGTGGCGTCAACGAAGGGTCGCATGCGGTCACCAGCGAGGTACGCATCGGTGACGTGCTCGATCCGACCGACATCACGATCTATCGCCAGCTGGGCGGCGGCGTGACCTCCGCCCAGCTGCTGCACGGCTCGGCCAATCCGATCGGCGGGCAATCGCAGGTCATCAAGCTGCGCTGGGGCAGCGACGCGGCGGGACTGCGCTTCGCCGGCGTGACGCCGACGATCAAGTTCGCGCTCGGTGAGAACGTCAAGCAGTCCAACTGGGGCTCGGAATTCACCTCGCGCTACCCGCAGACGCGGATGGGCGTGCCGGAGATCATGCTCGACCAGTTCCTGGCGGCACGCGGCTACGCGGCGCGGCTGCGGGAGAAGGGCGGCGCGCCGGTCCGGCGGGACCTGCGGCTGGAGGCGCTGGTCCAGGTGCTGGCCGGTGAACGCATCGTGCACATTCACAGCTACCGCCAGGACGAGATCCTCGCCTTCGCGCGCATCGCCCAGCGGCTGAAGTTCGTGCCGGTGTTCCAGCACATCCTCGAAGGCTACAAGGTCGCGGACGTGCTCGCCGATCTCGGCGCCGGCGCATCCACCTTCAGCGACTGGTGGGCCTACAAGATGGAAGTGGTCGATGCGATTCCATACAACGGCGCACTGATGGCGGCCCAGGACGTGGTGGTGTCGTTCAATTCCGACGACGGCGAGATGGCCCGTCGCCTCAACACCGAGGCGGCGAAGGCGATCAAATACGGTGGTCTGGCGGAGACAGCGGCGCTCGACCTGGTCACGCGCAATCCCGCCCGGCAGCTGCGCATCGACGGCCGCGTCGGTTCGCTGGAGGCGGGCAAGGATGCGGACTTCGTCATCTGGAGCGACAGCCCCCTCTCGACGCTCGCCTATGCCGAACAGACCTGGATCGACGGGCGCCGCTACTTCGACCGCACCGAGGACCGTGCCGAGCAGGCGCGGATCGAAGCCGAGCGCACGCGGCTGATCGCCGCGGTCCTGCCGGAGCGGGTGAAGGCCCTGGCGAAGAAGGGCGACAAGGTGCCCAAGAAGGATGCCGCCGGCGAGCCCGCGCCCGTGCCACCCGAGAACGAGATCGACATCCACGCGCTCGACCGCATCCGGCCGATCTACCACGACGGGGAATCGATCCATCTTTGCAGCGGACTGGAGGCACACTGATGAACCGTTTCTTCGCTTCCGTCGCGCTGGCCGCAGCCTTGTCCACGCAAGCCGGCGCCGAGGCGCCGGCCGAGACCATCGTGCTGATCGGCGCGGATCTGCACACGATCAGCCACGGCGTCATCGCCGGCGGCCAGCTGCTGATCCGGGACGGCAAGATCGCCGCGCTCGGTCCGCAGGTGGACGTGCCGGCCGGCGCACGGCGGATCGACCTGGCCGGCAAGCGCGTCTATCCGGGCCTGATCGCCGCCAACAGCATCCTCGGCCTCACCGAGGTGTCCTCGGTGCGCGCCACCAACGACTACAGCGAGGCAGGCGCCAGCACGCCGGAAGTCCGCGCCGAGGTGGCCGTCAATCCGGACACGGAACTGTGGCCGGTCGCCCGCGCCAACGGCGTGCTGAGCGCCCTGGTGATGCCGCGCGCCGGCAGCGACGGCGTGATCGCCGGCCAGGCGGCCCTGATGCAGGCCGATGGCTGGACCTACGAGCAGATGACCGTGGCGCCCTCGCTGGGCATGGTCGTCGCCTGGCCGTCGGCGCGCGTGCCGGACTGGCTGCCCGAGGAGCGCAAGCAGCGCATCCGCGAGGGCGTGCAGAAGAAGCGCGACGCGCTCGAGCAGGCGATCCGCGATGCGCGTGCCTACCAGGCCGCGCAGCAGGCCGGCACGGTGAGCGTGGCGGACCTGCGCGACGAGGCGATGCTGCCGGTCATCGAGGGACGCATGCCGCTGCTGGTGCTGGCCAACGACGCCGTGCAGATCCGCGAGGCGCTGGCCTTCGCGGCGCGCGAGAAGCTGCGGCTGGTCCTCGTCGGCGGCAGTGACGCCTGGCGGCTGGCCGCCGCTCTCAAGGCGCAGGACGTCCCGGTGATCCTCGGCTCCTCGCACAACCTGCCGCTGCGGCGCTGGGAAGGCTACGACGCGGTCTTCGCCGCAGCGGGCAAGCTGGCGGCCGCCGGCGTGCGCCTGGCGATCGCCAACGACGGTGACGCCATGTCGGCGATGAACGAGCGCAACCTGCCGTACCAGGCGGCGAGCTACGCGGCGCACGGCCTGGGTGCCGAGGCGGCGCTGCACGCGATCACGCTCGGGCCGGCGCAGATCCTCGGCGTTGCCGATCGCCTCGGCTCGCTCGACGCCGGCAAGGAAGCGACGCTGTTCGTCGCCGACGGCGACATCCTCGACATCCGCTCCACCGTGGAGCGGGCCTGGGTCGCCGGTCGCGAGGTCGACCTGACCAACAAGCAGTCCCGGCTCTACCAGCAGTACCAGCGCAAGTACCGCGGCGAACCGAAGGGCTGACCGCGCCGCAGGACGCGCGAGCCGGCGCAGGATCACCTGCGCCGGCCGCCGGAACGGATATGGCATGCTGCGCCGGCGCCTCTTGCCGGACGGACCATGATGCCCAGTACGCTGCGTGCGCTGATCTTCGATGTCGACGGTACGCTGGCCGATACCGAGCGCGACGGTCATCGCATCGCGTTCAACCGCGCGTTCGCCGACGCCGGGTTGCCGTGGCACTGGGACGTGGCGGGCTACGGCGAGCTGCTGGCCGTAACCGGTGGCCGCGAGCGGCTGCTGCACTTCATGGACGCCCACGTGCCGCAGATGGCCCAGGCCGAACGCGAGATGCTGGCGCGCCGGCTGCACCAGCGCAAGACCGACCACTACCTGCACCTGGTCGAGCACGGAGCCATCGCCTGGCGCCCGGGCGTCCTGCGCCTGATCGCGCAGGCGCGCGAGGCCGGCGTTGCGTTGGCGATCGCGACCACCACGACCCGCGCCAATGTCCTCGCGCTGCTGAAGCATGCGGGCGATGCCTGTCCGGCCGAGGCGTTCGCTGTCCTCGGCGCCGCCGAGGACAGCGAACGCAAGAAGCCGGACCCGGGCATCTACTTTCATGTGCTGGATCGGCTCGGTCTGGCGCCCGGGCAGTGCATCGCCGTCGAGGATTCCCAGGCCGGGCTGCAGGCCTCGCGTGCCACCGGCATCGCCACCGTCGTGACGGTCAACGACTACACGCGGCTGCAGGATTTCGCCGGTGCCTTGAGCGTCGTGAGCGACCTGGGCGAACCGACGGTACCGGCCCGCCATCTTCAGGGACTTGCGTTGCGCGGAGCTTGCGTGGACCTGGCGCAGTTGCGCGTCTGGCTCCACGATCGCGACGAGGCGGCCTGATCGATCACCGCACCGGTCCGGCCGCACGCAGACGCTGTGCTGCCGGCGCCCTCATCGACAGGCAGCGCCTTTCGAGAATCCGCCTGCTGGGCGCGGTCCAACGTAGGATCGTTTGCGGGGCGACGGCGCAAGCGGTTGGTCCGCGTAGCCGGCGGCTTGGCGTTGTCGCCGTCGCGTGAAGTGAGAAAGGAGATGGACGGCCCTTTCTCGGCACCTGCCAGAGGACCTCCGGCGGCTAGTGGTGTGGCGGTGGGTCAGGGATTCGAACCCTGGAAGGGATTGCTCCCTTGCTAGTTTTCAAGACTAGTGCCTTCAACCGCTCGGCCAACCCACCTTGTTGTACGACGCGCCGGGAAATCTGCCCGGGTTCGCCGTGTTTGCAGCCTCTGGGCCGCAGCTCCCAGCACTCATGCCGTCAGTCCACCGGGCACGCTGTCCGGTTCATCTGATTGGCCCCTGCCGGGGCGCGACAGTCTACACGCTCGTAAAAAAGCGTGCGCTTGGTCACCAATCGCGTTTTTGTGATGATTCTCTCGTTGTTACAGGGTTGTCTGCCGGAGAGCAGGGGGCGAAACTGAACGCGTTGGTACAGGGGAAGCCCATGATTCGCATAGTCTTGGTCGACGATCACGAACTGGTTCGCACCGGCTTCAGGATGATCATTGCGGCGCAACTGGATCTGTCGGTGGTCGGCGAAGCGTCCGACGGCGAGACGGGGCTGGCGCTGATCCGGCGCGAGAAGCCCGATGTCGCGCTGGTGGACGTGCACATGCCGGGCCTGAGCGGCGTCGAACTGACCGAGCGCGTCAACCGTTCCAAGCTGGCCACGCGCATCATCATCCTGTCGATGGTCAGCGACTCGCCGTTTCCGAGGCGTCTGCTGGAGGCGGGGGCGGGTGGATACCTGACCAAGGGATGCCCCGCCGAGGAACTGCTGAAGGCGATCCGGGCGGTCGCCGATGGCCGGCGCTATCTGGCCCAGCACGTCGCCGAGCAACTGGCCCTGAGTGCGCTGGATGGCCATCGCGATTCCCCGTTCGAACTGTTGACGGCGCGTGAGCTCGAAGTGGCGATGATGCTGGCGCAGGGACGGGAGATGCGTGACATCGCGCGCATCATGAAGCTGAGCGCGAAAACCGTCGCGACCTACAAGTACCGCCTGTTCGACAAGCTGCGTGTCGACAATACGGTGGCATTGGCACATCTGGCCGGACAACACGGCCTGATCGACCGGCCGTTGCCGGGCGCCTGATCCGGCGCCGGGCCGATGGCGGCCGGCCCGGTGGCACCGGGCCGGTGGTTCCTTCCGAGATCTGCGTGGACTGCGCTGGCCGGGTCCGGGATGCCGGCTGGGCCGCATTCCCGCTCCGGCCGATCGTGCCGGAGCGGGAGGTGGCGATCCTGCAGCTAGTCGCCGCTGTCGCGTGCCGGCGGCGTGTTCGCTGCCGGCGCCTGTTCGGACCGGGCCGGCGCTGACGCGGGAGCGACCGGACGGGACAACGGCAGTTCGGTTTGCGTCGTCGAAACAGGGGCCGGAGCCGAGGCCGGAGCCGAGGCCGGAGCCGAGGCCGGAGCCGAGGCCGGAGCCGAGGCCGGAGCCGAGGCCGGAGCCGAGGCCGGAGCCGAGGCCGGAGCCGAGGCCGGAGCCGAGGCCGGAGCCGAGGCCGGAGCCGAGGCCGGAGCCGAGGCCGGAGCCGAGGCCGGAGCCGAGGCCGGAGCCGAGGCCGGAGCCGAGGCCGGAGCCGAGGCCGGAGCCGAGGCCGGAGCCGAGGCCGGAGCCGAGGCCGGAGCCGAGGCCGGAGCCGAGGCCGGAGCCGAGACCGGAGCCGAGACCGGAGCCGAGACCGGAGCCGAGACCGGAGCCGAGACCGGAGCCGAGACCGGAGCCGAGGCCGGAGCCGAGACCGGAGCCGGGACCGGAGCCGAGACCGGAGCCGAGACCGGAGCCGAGACCGGAGCCGAGACCGGAGCCGAGACCGGAGCCGAGACCGGAGCAGGAGCCGGACGGGACGCGGCGGGCGCCGCTGCGGCTGCGGCCGGCACCGATGCCGGCTTCACCGCGGGGAACGTCGAGGCGGCCGTCCCGGTACGCGTGTCGGAGGCGTCGGATCGCTGCGCCGGCGGCGTCGCGCCGCGCGGCGACGGCGCAGGGGCCGTATCGGTGGTGTGGTCCGCGTCCTCGTCATCGAAATCGATGCCGTCGGAGGACGACTCGGTCGCCGTCATGTCGACTTCGCTGCCGGCGCCCTTGCGGTTGCGGCGACCGCCGCGACGGCCACGACGGCGCGAACGGCCTTCGCCGGTCTTGCCTTCTGCGGCTGCGCTTCCCGGTGCGGTGGCATCGGTGGTGCCGGCGGGCGCCTGCGTCGGCAGGGGCTTGTCGATGGCTGCCGCGGTGGTCGAGGGCGAGCCGGCCAGCGTGGTGGCTACTGCAGGCGTGGCTGCCACCGCCGCGGCGGCAGCGGCTGCCGGCTGCGTCGCTGCGGGTTTCGCCGCTGCCGGTGCCTTGTCGGCCGCCGGCGAGGTGGGCCGGCTCTCGGACGGGCGGCGCTGCTGGGCGCGCTCGTTCTGCTGGCGTCCCGGCTGGGAAGCACCGGGCCGTCCATTGCGATCGCGAGGCGCCGCACCCTGACCCTGCGGCCGGGTCGACGCGGCGCCGCGGGCTTCACGGGCGGGCGGCTTCGGGCCGCGCTCATTGCGTGCCGCGGGGGCAGCGGCGGGCTTGGGGGCCGGCTTGGCGGGCGGCGCGGCGGCGGTATCCGGGGCCGGGCGGAACCAGCCCACCAGCCGCGACAGGAAGCCGCCGGCCTGCGGGCGTGCCGGTGCGGGCGCCGGCGCGACGACCACCGGCTCGGCTTCTTCGCGCTGCGGCGCGGGCTGGGCCGGCACGACGCGCGTGACCGCGGGCTGTTCCGGCTCGACGCTGGGACGGGCCATCTGCGGCAGCTCGGTCGGCTGCACCGGGGTCAGCCGCTGGTAGCTGGGCTTGTTGTCCTCGCCGATGTCCGAGGCGCGGATGCGCTGGATCTCGAGGTGCGGTGTCTCGAGCTTCTCGTCGGCGACCACGATGACGGCCACGTCGTGACGCAGCTCGATCTCGGCGAGCTGCTTGCGCTTCTCGTTCAGCAGGAAATTGGCGACTTCCGAAGGCGCCTGCACCAGCACCTGGCCGGTGCTGTCCTTCATCGCGTGCTCCTCGACCAGCCGCAGCGCCGACAGCGACAGCGACTCGACGCCGCGGATGCGGCCGTGGCCGTCGCAGCGCGGGCAGACGATCTGCGTCGATTCGCCGAGGCTCGGGCGCAGGCGCTGGCGCGACATCTCCAGCAGTCCGAACTTGGAGATGCGGCCGAGCTGGACGCGGGCGCGATCGAGCTTGAGCGCGTCACGCAGCTTTTCCTCGACCTCACGCTGGTGCTTGGGGCTGTCCATGTCGATGAAATCGATCACGATCAGGCCGCCCGCGTCGCGGATGCGCAGCTGGCGGGCGATCTCGACCGCGGCCTCGCAGTTGGTGTTGAACGCGGTTTCCTCGATGTCGCCGCCCTTGGTCGAGCGCGCCGAGTTGATGTCGACCGCGGTCAGCGCCTCGGTCTGGTCGATCACGATCGATCCGCCGGACGGCAGCCGCACCTGGCGCTCGAAGGCGTTCTCGATCTGCGTCTCGATCTGGAACCGCGAGAACAGCGGGACGGTGTCCTTGTACAGCTTGAGCTTGCGCAGGTTGTTCGGCATGACCTGCTGCACGAACTCGCGCGCGTCGCTGTACAGCTCCTCGCTGTCGATCAGGATCTCGCCGATGTCGTTGCGCAGGTAGTCGCGGAGCGCGCGGATGATCAGGCGCGACTCCTGGTAGATCAGGAACGGCGCGTGGCGCGTCGTGGCGGCCTCGGAGATGGCCTTCCACAGCTGCAGCAGGTAGTCCAGGTCCCATTGCAGCTCTTCGGCGTCGCGGCCCATGCCCGCGGTGCGCACGATCAGGCCCATCTCGTCGGGGACGCTGAGGTGGTCCAGGGCTTCCTTGAGCGCCTGCCGGTCCTCGCCCTCGATCCGGCGCGACACGCCGCCGGCGCGCGGGTTGTTGGGCATCAGCACCATGTAGCGGCCGGCCAGGCTGATGAAGGTCGTCAGCGCCGCGCCCTTGTTGCCGCGCTCCTCCTTGTCGACCTGAACGAGCAGTTCCTGGCCTTCCTTCAGCAGCTCGCGGATGCCGGCCTTGTTGTGGTCGACGCCGGGCGTGAAGTACTGCCGGGAGATCTCCTTGACCGGCAGGAAGCCGTGGCGCTCGCCGCCGTACTCGACGAAGCAGGCCTCCAGCGAGGGTTCCACGCGGGTGATGCGACCCTTGTAGATGTTGGACTTCTTCTGCTCGCGAGACGGGATCTCGATGTCGAGGTCGTACAGGGTCTGGCCATCGACGATGGCCACACGCAACTCTTCACGCTGAGTTGCGTTGATCAACATGCGCTTCATTGTAGGTTCCTTTCACAAGCGCTCGACTGCTGCCGCGCGGCGCGCTGGAATCGTTCGCGCTGCGTCACCCGCGTTTCGCGGATCTCGGCCTCAGGAGCGCCGTTTGTTCGTTCGGTGCCGGCGCTTCCACGCGCCGGCGGTCATTGGGTTGCTGCTCATCCGGACACCCCCGCCGCCATGCCGGCCGCGGGCAATCTCCGACTCGAACCGTTACGATGACCGCGATTCCCGCGCGACGCTCCTACGGAGCCGTTCGGCGGGGCCCGACAGGGCGTGACGGGCGAGTGCGCCATGTGGATTCCGGACTCCCTCGAAAGGGGCCTCGGACCGGCGCAATGCGCCGCAACATAGTACCAGTGGACCCCGGAAATCTCCAATAATGACGCGTACTTCGGCCAATCAGAGCGCGGAAAACCCGACCCCGGGAGTACAGAAGGTTCAGGTTCCGGCGGACCGGGAGGGGCAGCGCCTGGACAATTTCCTGGCGACGCGGCTCAAGGGCGTTCCCAAGAGCCTGATCTACCGGCTGTTGCGTACCGGCCAGGTCCGCGTGAACGGCGGGCGCGCGAAGCCGGACCAGCGCCTGGTCGCCGGGGACGAGGTACGCCTGCCGCCGGTGCGGACCGCCGAGCGGGAGGCGACAGCCGCACCGCCGACCAGCCAGACCGACCGGGTCGAGGCCGCCGTCATCCACGAGGATCGCGATTTCCTCGTGATCGACAAGCCCTCGGGCGTGGCCAGCCACGGCGGCAGCGGAGTCAGCTTCGGGGCGATCGAGCTGTTGCGGGCAGCCCGCCCGCGCGACACGCTGGAACTGGTCCATCGCCTGGATCGCGATACCAGCGGCGTGCTGGTCTTCTCGCGGCGCCGGTCGGCCCTGACCGCCCTGCAGACCGAGATCCGCGAGGGGCGGGTGACCAAGCACTACCTCGCCTTGCTGGAGGGGCGGCTGCCGCAGGCCCGGATGACGGTCGACGCGCCGTTGCGCAAGTCGGTCCTGCAGGGGGGCGAGCGGATGGTCAGGGTGGATCCGGACGGCAAGCCGTCGCGCTCGCACATCCGCCAGGTGGAGCAATACGCGGCAGCGACCCTGGCCGAGGTCGCACTGGAAACCGGCCGGACCCACCAGATCCGCGTCCATTGCGCACACATCGGTCATCCGCTCGCCGGCGACGAGAAGTACGGCGCGCGCGACTTCAACCGGACGATGCGCGAGGCGGGCCTGCGGCGCCTGTTCCTGCATGCGGCGCGGTTCGAGTTCGCGCTCGGCGAGCGCGCCTACAGTTTTTCCGCGCCGCTGCCGGCGGAACTGGCCGGCGTGCTCGATCGCCTCAGCTGAACAGGCCTTCGACGCGCGCCGCGCAGACGAAGTCGTTTAGCGACAGGCCGCCGACGTCGTGGGTCGAGAACCGCACCAGGGCGCGCGCATAGCCGATCTCGAGGTCGGGATGGTGATCCTCGGCGTGGGCGATCCAGGCCAATGCGTTGATGAAGGCCATCGTCCGGTGGAAGTCGTCGAACCGGAAGGTCTTGCGGATCTCGCGCGTTCCCGGCGTCAGCTCCCAGCCCGGCAACAGCTTGAGATGCGCGGCAATGGCCGCATCGTCCAGGGCATGGTCCGGGCCCTTGCGCGGCCGGCAGTGCTGGGCCTGAAGTTCGGCCAGGGTCATGGAAGCCTCCGATAGCGACGGGATCGTCGAGTATAGGCGCCGGTCCCGATCGCATTCCATCCGGTAGACTGCACCCATGATCGTTCTATCGCAAAACGCCCAGGACCATTTCCGCCGGTTGATCGAGCAACAGGAGATCGCCGAACTCGGCATCCGCCTGCGCGCCGTCCATGCCGGCACGCCGCAGGGCGACTGCCAGCTCGAGTTCTGCGAGCCGGGCGACCTGCGCGGGGACGAGTGGGAAGTCCAGTGCAGCGGCTTTTCGCTCTACGTCGAAGGCACCAGCGTGCCGTTCCTCGACGGGGCCGAGGTCGATTTCATCCGCGACGCCACCGGCGGGCAGCTGACGATCCGCGCCCCGGCACTGCGCGGCGTACCGCTGGCGGACGACGCCTCCGTCGTCGAGCGCGTGCGGCACGTCATCGAGACCGAGATCAATCCGCAACTGGCCTCGCATGGCGGCCGGGTCGGCCTGCGCGAGGTCACGGCCGACGGGGTGGTCGTGCTGCAGTTCGGTGGCGGCTGCCACGGCTGCGGCATGGTCGACACCACGCTTCGCAACGGTGTCGAGCAGACGTTGCGGCAACGCGTCCCGGAAATCACCGCGGTGCGTGACGCCACCGATCACGCCACCGGCGAGAACCCCTACTTCAGCAAGGCCGCCGGCGGCTAGCGCGATTCGCGGCGCATCGTTCGCGGTCCGCGTCCGGCGCGAGCCGCGCGGGACCGCATCCGCTTCGCGGGACTGCGGTTCTCCGCCTGTGCGGCGGCTCAGGCCAGGTCCAGCGTATCCGGCGCGATCCGCGCCAGGCGCACGGCGATCTCCGGCGCCTGGTCGAGCAGCCGGTAGCCGCCGTAGTCGAACCCCGGAGCGACCGTGCACCCGACCAGCGCGTAGGCGCCCAGTGGACGTGCCGCTTGCCAGGTTCCAGCCGCGACCACGATCACCGGATTGGCCGCCGGTGCCGCCGGTGCCAGGAGATGGCGGCGGATCGCATCGTGCTCCGGGTCGAAGCACAGCAGCTCGACCGGTTCGCCTTCGAGGAAATGCCAGACCTCGTCCGCATCGACGCAATGCCACCGGCTGATCTCGCCGGCGGCGAGCAGGTAGTGGATGGCCGTCGCCGCCGGCCGCCCCGGCTGGCTGGAAGCGAGGGCGGATTGATAGATCCGGCGAAAGCGTCCGCCTTCGACGTGGGGTTCGAGCGCGAGCAGGCCGATCAGCTCCGCGGCACGCGGGTGCAGGGGCGGCAGGGCGTCCGTCGGCACGGGGCTCATCGGGCCGGCGATCCGCGCAGGATGGCCAGCAGCTCGCCGGCGGTGCGGATGCGCTCGGCGGCGCCGGGCAGCTCCATCTTGATGCGCAGCTTGTCCTGCCCGTCCAGCGCGAAGACGCGGGGCTGGGTCTGGATCAGGCCGATCACGCGCATCGGGTCGAAATTCGGCTTGGGCGTGAAGAGGACCCGGCCCCCGTTGGCGCCGAGTTCCAGCTTGCGGATGCCCAGCGGTGTCGCCGCCAGCTTGATCGCGGTGGTCGCGAACAACTGCTTGACCGGGTCCGGCAGCAGTCCGAAGCGGTCGATCATCTCTACCTGCAGCTCGCGCAGCTGGTCTTCGTCGGTAGCGCTGGCGATGCGCTTGTAGAGGGTCAGGCGGGCGTTGACGTCGGGCAGGTAGTCGTCCGGGATCAGCGCGGGCACGTGCAGGTCGATCTCCGCCTCGTGCTCGCTGGTCAGGTCGAAATCCGGCACCTTGCCGGACTTGAGCGCCTTGACCGCGCGATCGAGCATGTCGCGATACAGCGAGAAGCCGACCTCCTCGATCTGTCCGGACTGCTCCTCGCCGAGCAGCTCGCCGGCGCCGCGGATCTCCAGGTCGTGCGTCGCCAGCGTGAAGCCGGCACCGAGCTCCTCCAGCGAGGCCAGCGCTTCCAGGCGCTTCTCCGCGTCGGCGGTGATCGCGCGGTGATCGGGGACGACCAGGTAGGCGTAGGCGCGATGATGCGAGCGGCCGACGCGGCCCCGCAGCTGGTGCAGCTGGGCCAGGCCGAAGCGATCGGCGCGATTGATGACGATCGTGTTGGCGGTGGGTACGTCGATGCCCGACTCGATGATCGTCGTGCAGACCAGGACGTTGTGCCGCTGCCGGTAGAAATCGAGCATCGCCTGCTCCAGCTCGCGCTCGGCCATCTGGCCGTGGGCGATGCGGATGCGCGCGTCGGGCACCAGCTCCGCGAGCTCGCGCGCGGTCTTCTCGATCGTCTCGACCTCGTTGTGCAGGAAATAGACCTGGCCGCCGCGCTGCAGCTCGCGCTGGAAGGCCTCGCGGATCAGCGCCGGGTCCCAGCTGCCGATGAAGGTCTTGACCGCCAGCCGGTGCGCCGGCGGCGTGGCGATGATCGACAGGTCGCGCAGTCCGGCCATCGCCATGTTGAGCGTGCGCGGGATCGGCGTGGCGGTCAGCGTCAGCAGGTCCACCTCGGCGCGCAGCTTCTTGAGCTGTTCCTTCTGCCGCACGCCGAAGCGCTGCTCCTCGTCGACGATCACCAGCCCAAGGTCCTTGAACCGGACGTCGGGCTGCAGCAGCTTGTGGGTGCCGATCATGATGTCGATCTGGCCCTGCGTCAGCTTGGCGATCGCCGCCTCGGTCTCCTTCTTCGACTTGAACCGCGACAGCACCTCGACGCGGACCGGCCAGTCCGCCAGCCGGTCGCGGAAATTCTGGTAGTGCTGCTGGGCGAGCAGGGTGGTCGGCGCCAGGATCGCCACCTGCTTGCCGGCGGTGGCGGTGACGAACGCGGCACGCAGCGCGACCTCGGTCTTGCCGAAGCCGACGTCGCCGCAGACCACCCGGTCCATCGCACGGCCGGCGGCCAGGTCGGCGATGACGGCCTCGATCGCCTGCAGCTGGTCGGGGGTTTCCTCGAACGGAAACGCCGCGGCGAACTGGTCGTACATCGCGCGGTCGATCGCCATCGCGGTGCCGACCCGCGCCTCGCGCTGGGCGTAGATCGCCAGCAGTTCCGCGGCGACGTCGCGTACCTTTTCGGCCGCCCGCTTCTTGGCCCGCTCCCAGGCGTCGCCGCCGAGCGAATGCAGCGGCGCCAGTTCCGGCGGCGTGCCCGAGTAGCGGCTGACCAGGTGCAACTGCGCCACCGGTACGTAGAGCTTGTCGCCCTTGGCGTACTCGATCGCGAGGAACTCGCCGCCCTCGCCGCCGATGTCGAGCTTCAACAGGCCCTGGTAGCGGCCCACGCCGTGATCGATGTGCACGATCGGCGCGCCGATCGCCAGCTCCGAGAGGTCGCGGATGACCGCTTCGGGGTCGCGGGCGGCGCGCTTGCGCCGCCGGGCCTGCTGCGCGCGCTCGCCGAGCAGTTCGCGCTCGGTCAGCAGCGCCAGCGCCGGCGTGTCCAGTGCGAATCCGCGTTCGAGCGGGGCGACCGTGATCGCCAATGGCAACTGCGCATCCGGCGACGCGTCGGCGAATTCGGCCCAGGACGCCACCGTCTCCGGCTGCAGGCCGGCGGCCTGCAACTGCTCGATCAGGGTCTCGCGCCGACCGGCCGAATCGGCCGTGATCAGCACGCGGCCGGGATAGGCGCCGAGGAACCGCTTGAGTTCGCCGGCCGTGTCCTGCGTCTGGTTCAGGGGCAGGCTCGGCACCGGCCGCGTGCCGGTGTCGATCGCGTGCTCGTTGTCGCCGCGGGCCACCACTTCGACGCGCAGCTGGCGGTTGAGCTGCTCGCGCAGGTGTTCCGGCGGCAGGTACAGCTCCGCCGGCGGCAGCACCGGGCGCTCGATGTCGTGCGCGCGCTGGTCGTAGCGGTCGGCGGCCTGCGCGAAGAACGGTTCGGCGGCGTCCAGCGCCTGGTCACCGAGCACGAACAGGGCCTGTGGCGCGAGGTAGTCGAACAGCGTCTCGGTGCGCTCGAAGAACAGCGGCAGGTAGTACTCGATGCCCGCCGGCGCAGTGCCCTCGCGGATGTCCTGATAGAGCGGGCAGCGACGCGGATCGATCGGGAACCGCTCGCGCAGCAGGGCGCGGAACGCCTTGGCCGACTCCTCGGTCAGCGGGAACTCGCGCCCCGGCAGCAACCGCACGTGCTCGACTTTGTGCGCCGACCGCTGGGTCTCCGGATCGAACGTGCGGATCGAATCGATCTCCTCGTCGAACAGCTCGACCCGGTAGGGTGTCGCGCTTCCCATCGGGAAGACGTCGAGCAGGGCGCCGCGTACGGCGAAGTCGCCCGGTTCGAGCACCTGCGGCACATTCCGGTAGCCGGCCGCTTCCAGACGCCGCCGCTCGTCGGCGAGATCCAGCGTCTGTCCGCGCTCCAGGACCAGTCCGGAGCCGGCGACATAGCTGCGCGGCGCCAGCCGCTGCATCAGGGTCGCGATCGGGACGACCAGGACGCCGCGGTCGAGCGACGGCAGCCGGTACAGCGTGGCGATGCGCTGCGAGACGATGTCGGGGTGCGGCGCGAACAGGTCGTACGGCAGCGTCTCCCAATCCGGGAAATGCAGCACCGGTACGTCCGCTCCGGCGAACGTCGCGATCTCCGCTTCCAGCGCGTGCGCCGAGTGCGTGTCGCGCGTCACCGCGATCACCAGGCCGGCGTGCCGGCGGGCCGTCTCGACCAGCAGCCACGACAGTGCCGATCCCGGGGGCGTGATCCAGAATCGGCGTTGCTTGGGCGACGAGGGGAACAGGGATGCGGGAATCGGCAAGGTCATCGGCGGTGCGGAAAACGACGGCAGCGCCGGCGGCACGATGCCGCCAGCGCAAAGGCGCGAAGTCTAGCAGGACTGCCCAGGAGGGCAGGCAGCGTGGCGGCGCTGGCGGCAGCGCGACCGGCTCTGCACGAAGTGTCGAGCGGCGGCCGGCGATGGCGGATCGTCCGGCCTCACCCCGCGCGCCGGTGCGGTGCGTGCGACGGACGAAGCGCCGCTACGGCGGGAAACAAAAATTTGCAGCGTGGCAACGGAAGCGGCCGTCGATGCCGCTTCCGCAAGCGGTCAGCGCCAGGGACGCGGGCGACTGCTCTTGTCGCTATTGGACGCGCGACGGCGAATTTCGGCTTCGATACGTTGGTGCTCGGCGCAGCGAAAGCCGGAGGCCATGACGGCCTCCCAGGCGCGGATCTTCAGTTCATGCTCGTCATGCTGCGACAAGTCATTGAATGTATAGGGGATTACATTCGACATAGGGGCTGGCCTCAATCAGGGGACGCCCACCCGGCCTTTAGGGGGAGCTTCCGTGGTTCTGCACGCCCCATGCCAAGCATTCCGGCCGGATCGGTGCGAGTTCCCGATCGACCTGCGCTGGGCGGGGGCTGGATCTTCCGTGACCGGTCACCTCGATCTTTGCCCGTATCGCAAAAGTATGCGCGAAAACGCCGGACTGTGGATGCTGCGTCGCAGCATCGACGGCCGGCTCAATCGAGCAGGCGCCACGCCCGCACGACCGTCGCATCGTCGGCGCGTCGCTGGCGCTGGAATCCCAGCCGCGCGACCAGATCGATCATCGCGCCGTTGTCGGCCAGCACGTCGCCCCAGATCTCGGTCATGCCGCGGCTGCGCGCTTCGGCGATCAGGCGATCCATCAGGGCCTGGCCGAGGCCGACACCGGTCCATGACGGATCGATCGCGATCGCGAACTCGGCCGCCGCTGCCGCGTAGTCGCAATGGATGCGCGCCTCGCCACGGATCTCGCTGCCGTCCGGATCGGTGGCCACGATCGCATGGGTCTGTTGCGGGTCGACGTTGCACATCCAGGTGGCGATGCGCTCGGGCAACTCGTTCATCGCATGAAAGACACGCTGGTGCACCTGGTCGGGGGTCAGCCGCGCGAAGGCGCGGCGCAAGGCTGCCACGTCGCCCGGGTGGATCGGGCGGATCCGCACCTCGCGGCCGTCCCGCGTGACGAACCTCTCGCCGGCCGCCGGTGGTGCCAGCGGCGAGGCGCGCGCTGCCGGCGGCCGGATCGCGGAGAGATAGTCGTTCATGGATTTCGCTACACTGGCGCAGTTGCCGACCGCTGTCGATGGACCGGCGTATTTTGCGCTGCAGCATCGGCGTTTGCCTGAACATCACGCCTCCGCCGCGCCCGCACCGGACGCCTGCGCTAGGCGGCCCGGGGGAGAACTGCGATGACCGCCACGAAGGCCCTGACGATCGATCAGCTCGATACGCTGTGCGCGGCGCTGCCCGGCGCGACGCGCTCGATCAAGTGGGAGGTGGACCTGGTCTGGAGCGTGGGCGGCAAGATGTTCGTGGTCTACTGCACGCTGGGGCCGGAGCGCGGGCGCCTGTCGTTCAAGGTCGATACCGACCGTTTCCTGGAACTGAGCGACCAGCCGGGCATGATGGCGGCACCCTACATGGCGCGGGCGTTCTGGATCTGCGTGTCGGAGCCGGAGCGCTACGCCAGCCGGACGCTCGCCGAGCATGTCCGGCACTCCTATACGCTGGTGCGGAGCCGCCTGTCCAAGCGCATGCAGGCCAGCCTGCCCGACGCGTAGCCCGCGGCCGGCTTCTCAGTGGATGCCGACGCCGATGCCGAGGCTGATGGTGGGCTTGTCGAACTGGAAGCCGGAGGGCCATACGTGCACGGCCTGCGCGCGCACCAGCGGGAACACGTAGTCGCGTTGCTGGATCGGCTTGACGCGTGAGCCGGCCAGGCGGCCGTGGACGGTGACGTAGCGCCCCTCGGGATAGTCGTAGGCTTCGACGTAGCCCGGCAGGACCAGGATGAAGCGGCCTTCGCTGCGTGCCTCGGGCAACGGCCGCTGCGCGCGGTCCATCGGGTAGCCGACCAGCTCCACCTCGGTGGTGGTCTCGCGGTTCTCCACGGCGATGATCCGGCCCGCCCACACCACTTCACCCTCGGTGTAGCGCTCCGGCGCGCGCTGCACGTCGAGCGGCGTCGCGTCGATGCGGTTGGCGACGTCCTTGAATACCGGCGTAGCGCAGCCGGCCACCAGCACGGTAACGACCAGCACGAGGGACCGCAGCGGCGAAAAGGCGAGGGAAAGGGACATGGCGCAGATGAGAGGGCGGTACGGCATTGTAGTGCGTGAGCGCGCGCGCGGCGTCAAGGGCCCGCCAGCCAGGTCAGGCGCGACCGGCCGAGACCGGCGTCGCCCAGGTGGCGCGCGAGGACGTCCAGCGCCGGCTGCAGTGCCTGTTCGAAGCGCCAGGGCGGATTGACGATCGCCATGCCGCAGCCGTTGAGGCGCAACGGCGTGTCCGCCGGGCGCAGCAGCACCTCGGCCACCAGCACGCGGGCGGCGCCGGCCTCGTGCGCCAGCCAGCGATGGAACGGCACCACGTCGGCATCCTGCTTGATCGGATACCAGATCGCGTAGACGCCGGATGGCCAGCGCGCCAGCGCCGGCCGCAGGGCCGATTCGATCGTCGCGAACTCGCCGGCCTGGGCTTCGAACGGCGGGTCGATCAGTACCACGCCGCGTCGCTGCACCGGCGGCAGCAAGGCCTTGAGCGCGCCGTAGCCGTCGCGCTGGTGCACGGCCAGGCGCGGGTCGTCGCGGAACAAGGCCTTCAGCGCGGCGGCCTCTTCGGGGTGCAGTTCGCACAGGATCGCCCGGTCCTGTTCGCGCAGGAGCGACTGCGCGAGCAGCGGCGAGCCGGGGTAGATCGTGACCGCCTCGGCGTCGGCGTTGCAGGCGGCCACCTGCCGCAGGTAGTCCGCCAGCAGCGGCGGCAGGGCGGCAACCCCGGCCAGGCGCTGGATGCCGCCGTGGTGCTCGCCGGTCTTTTCGGCCTGCTCGGCGCGCAGGTCGTAGCGGCCGCGGCCGGCATGGCTGTCGACGTAGCACAGCGCCGTGGGCTTGGCCTGCAGGGCCTGGATCAGGCCGACCAGCACCGCATGTTTGAGCACGTCGGCGAAATTGCCGGCGTGATAGGCGTGGCGATAGTTCAGGGGAGGCTGCCCGTTGCGAAGACGGCGCGATTGTAGGGCAGGCCGGCACGGCCGATCGCACTCGCGGTGGAGGCGGCAAACCGGTAAGAATGCGCCCAGCCGCCGGTGCCGTGGCGGACGCGCCGTCGGGGAGAGGGGAGACATGAAGCGAGTGTTGCGGTGGTTGATGGGCCTGGTGCTGGCGGTCGTGCTCGTGGCCGGTGCCTTCTTCGTTCACGTCTGGTACTTCAAGCCGGCGCGGGTCGACTGGTTCTATGCGCGCACGTTCGCGCAGTTCGCGCTCGACAGCCCGGAAATGCTGAGCAGCATGCGCGTGCTGCCCGGTTGGATGGATTTCTACGGCGGCCGCCTCGACGACGCCTCGCTGGCGCACGAAGCCGAGCAGCTCGACCTGCTCGAGCGCAGCCAGGTCACCCTGCGGCGCTATGACCGGTCCGCGCTGGACGCGGCCGGCCGGCTTTCCTACGACGTGCTCGACTACTACCTCGGCATCGCCAAGGAGGGCACCGACCGCTTCCGCCATCACGACTACCCGATCAACCAGATGAGCGGCGTGCACACCGACCTGCCGGCCTTCATGACCAGCACGCATTCGGTGAGCGACCTGCGCGACGCACGCAACTACGTGGCCCGCCTGCGGCTGTTCCCGCGCAAGTTCGACCAGGTGCGCGAGGGTCTGGAGCTGCGCGAGGCCGGCAACCTGCTGCCGCCGCGGTTCGCGGTCGAGAAGGTGCTCGGCCAGATCGACAGCTTCCTCGCGCCCGCGCCCGACCAGAATCCGCTGTACACCACCTTCGCCCAGAAGCTCGACAAGCTGCCCGCCGGCACGATCGAGCCGGCGATGCGCGATGCGCTGCTGGCCGATGCGGCCCATACGATCGAGCACAGCGTCTATCCGGCCTATCGCGCGCTGGCGGCGTACTTCTCGGCGCTGAAGCAGAAGGTGCACGAGGACCACGGCGTGTGGAGTCTGCCCGACGGCGACGCCTACTACGCCTGGCGCGTGCGCCTGTTCACGACCACCGACATGACGCCGGAGGAGGTGCACACGCTCGGGCTGGCGGAGGTCGCGCGCATCGCCGGCGAAATGGAGCCGATCCTGCAGGCGCAGGGCCTGACCGAGGGCAGCGTCGGTGCGCGCGTCCAGCAGCTCGCCCAGCGGCCGGACCAGCGCTACCCGGACAGCGACGAAGGCCGGCAGGCGATTTTGGCCGAATACCAGCGCCTGCTCGACGAGATCGACGCCGGCGTCGGCAGCGCCTTCGACGTGCGCCCCAAGCTCGGCGTCGAGGTCCGTGCCGTACCCGAGTACGCCCAGGACGGCAAGGCCGGCGCCTACTACCAGCGCGGTGCGTTCGACGGCTCGCGCCCGGGACTGTTCTACGTGAACCTGCGCGATCCGGGCTCGACGCCACGCTTCGCGATGCGCACGCTGGCCTATCACGAGGGCATCCCCGGCCATCATTTCCAGATCGCGATCGCCCAGGAGCTCAAGGGCGTGCCGTTCTTCCGCCGCATCCTCGGCTTCACCGCCTATGCGGAAGGGTGGGCGCTCTACGCCGAGCGGCTGGCCTGGGAAATGGGCTTCGGCCGCGACCCGCTCGACAGCCTCGGCCGCCTGCGTGACGAGATGATGCGGGCGGTCCGGCTGGTCGTGGACAGCGGCATCCACCACCAGCGCTGGACGCGCGAGCAGGCGATCACCTACATGCGCGAGAACACCGGCATGGCCGAGGCCGAGGTCACGACCGAGATCGAGCGCTACTTCGTCATGCCCGGCCAGGCGCTGGCCTACAAGGCCGGCATGCTGAAGATCCTCGCGCTGCGCGAGCGGGCGAAGGCGCGGCTCGGCGAGCGCTTCGACCTGCGCGCGTTCCACAACCAGGTGCTGACCCACGGCTCGCTGCCGCTGGCGCTGCTCGAGCAGATCGTCGACGACTGGATCGAGCGCACCTTGTCCGGCCAGCCGTAGGCCGCATATCGATCCGCCGGGCCCGCGCGCCCGGCGCGGCGCTGTCGCCGGACGCGGGCACCGGCCTGCGGCGTTGCGTGCACGCGCCCGGCCGGCACGGCTCGCTACAATCGCCCACAGCCCGGCACGGTCGGCCTTCCGCCGGCCGCGCCTTGGACCGCAGCTGGAGACCCATCGGTGACGACGCACGTAGAGACCTTCACCGGCGCGACGATCGGTCCGTACCTGGACGACGTCGCGCGTCTGCGGATCGCCGTCTTCCGCGCGTTTCCGTACCTGTACGACGGCGACGTCGGCTACGAGGCGCGCTACCTGCAGACCTATTCGCACTCGCCCGAGAGCCTGTTCGTGCTGGCGTTCGACGATGACCGCGTCATCGGCGCCTCGACCGGCATCCCGCTGACGGACGAGACCGGGGCGTTCCAGAAGCCGTTCGCCGCGCGCGGCACGCCACTGGGCAGCGTCTTCTACTTCGGCGAGTCGGTGCTGCTGCCCGAGTACCGCGGCCATGGCCTGGGTCATCGCTTCTTCGACGCGCGCGAAGCCTATGCGCGCCGGCTCGGCCGCTTCGACCTGACCGCATTCTGCGCGGTCGTGCGCGCGCCGGACGATCCACGCCGGCCCGACGGCTATCGCGCCAACGATGCGTTCTGGACCAAGCGCGGCTACGTCCAGCAGCCGGACATGCGCTGCGAGATCGAATGGAAGGAGCTCGGTGCCCCGACGCCGACCGTCCAGCAGCTCGCGTTCTGGCTGCGGCCGCTGGAGCGCGCGGCATGAAGGTGACGGTCGCCTGCGCGCAGTACGGCATCGGCGAGCCGGCGGATTTCGCGGCGTTCGCCGATCGCGTGGCCGGCCAGGTCGCGACGGCCGCCGCGCGAGGTGCCCGGTTCGTGATCCTGCCGGAGTACCTGGCACTGGAGGCGGCCGCCGGATTGCCGCCGGCCGTGCGCGGCGATTTCGCCGCCTCGCTCGCGGCGCTGCAGCCCGCGCACCAGGACTACCTGGACGCCATGGTCGCGCTCGCACGCCACCATCGTATCCACCTGGTGGCCGGCAGCTTCCTGCTCGACGTCGGCGGCGGACGCTATCGCAACCGTTCCTACCTGATCGCGCCGGACGGACGGACCGTCTTCCAGGACAAGTTGACGCTGACCGGCTTCGAGAAGGAGACCGGCCTCATCGAGCCCGGCGACCGGCTGAAGGTCTTCGAGACGGCGTTCGGCCGCGTGGCGATCGCCATCTGCTACGACATCGAGTTTCCGCTCTACGCCCGCCGCCAGGTCGAGGCGGGCGCGCGGCTGCTGCTGGTCCCCAGCTGCACCGATACCGAGGCGGGCGCCAATCGCGTGCGCTACGGCTGCCAGGCGCGCGCAATGGAGAACCAGGTCTTCGTCGCCTGCGCGGTCACGGCCGGCGAGGCGGCCTGGAGCCCGGCGCTGGATACCAATACCGGACGCGCTGCGATCTATACGCCGGTCGACCGCGGCTTTCCGTCCGACGGCGTGCAGGTCCGCGCCGACGAGGGTCCCGGCTGGGCGATCGCCGAAGTCGATCTGGCGGCGCTCGACACGCAACGGCAGCGTGGCCAGGTCGGCATCGCCGCCGACTGGCCTGCACAGCAGCGCCCGGATCTGGAACGGCCGATCGTCGAGGCCCTCTAGCGCGCTGGCGAGCAGGGTCGTCCTGCCCGTTCTCGCATGCGGTCGCGGCAAAGCCGCGCCATCGGTTCCACAGGTCGACCGCGTGCGCCACCGACCTGCGAGCGATCCATGGCTGGATCGCGCCAGCAGGCCGTTTCTCGACAACCTGCCCGGAGCGCGGTGCTCCGGGCGCCGGTACCGCAGCTGCTGCGACCGTCCGATGGGCCGGCGTCGTCTACACTTGCCTGCAGCTTCCAACACGTGGGCTCGATGACCCGTCACGTCTACCGATTCGGCACTTTCCGGCTCGACGCCGCGGCCCGCGAACTGTGGTCCGGCGCGGAGCGGCTGGTGGTGCCCAGCAGCGCGTTCGACTGCCTGGCCTATCTGGTCGAGCATCGCGATCGCGCGATCGGCCGCGACGAGCTGATCGCGGCGATCTGGGGGCGCTCGGACGTGACCGATACGCAGCTGGGCCAGGCGATCGTGCGGGTGCGCGGCGCCCTGGGCGATACCGGCCGGGAGCAGCAGTTCGTGCGCACCGTGCCGCGGTTCGGTTATCGGTTCGTCGCCGAGACCACGGTCGAGACCCCGATCGAATCGACTTCCGTACGCGCAACCGAGGCCGCGCCCGAGAGCGGGTCCGGCCTGGCGCCGGCCGCGCTGCCCGCACCAGCGGCGGCAGCTTCGGCCGGCCGGCCTGCGGGGTTTCGCGTCTGGCTGCTGGCGGTGGCGATCGGCCTGCTGGCCCTTGCGGTCGCGATCGTGCTGGGGTGGCCGGCCGGCCGGCAGGCGTCGAATGTGGCCGGTTCGACCGCGATCCCGCCGCCGGTCGCCGGGAGTGGTGCGCTGACGATCGTATGGCCGGCGTCGGTGAGCGCGCCGGCCGACTGGGCCTGGTTGCGGCTGGGCATCATGGACCTGGTCGCCACGCGCCTGCGAACGGCCGGCGTGCCGACGATGCCGAGCGACAACGTCGTCGGCCTGATGCGCGCCCAGACCGGGCAGGGCGAGGCACCGGGCGCCGACCTGATCCCTGCCGATGCGCTGCGGATCGAGCCGCGGGTCGAGCAGGACGCGACCACCTGGCAGGTGCGGCTGCACGCCACCGGGCGGGGTCAGGATCTGATCGCGGTGGGCGCGTCCGACGACGTGCTCAGCGCCGCGCGCGGCGCGGTGGATTCGCTGCTGATCAAGCTCGGTCACGCGCCGCCGCTCGGCAGCGAGCAGCCGCAGCACGCACTCGAGGAATTGTCCCAGCGCGTCAATGCCGCTTCGCTCTCCGGCCAGAACGCGTTGGCGGAGAACCTGATCCAGCAGGCGCCGGCCGAACTGCGCGATCACCCCGAGATCGGCTGGATGCTGGCCAACATCGAGTTGCGCGGCGGGCAGTACGCCAAGGCCGAGCAGCGCCTGACACAATTGCTCGACCGTGTCCCGACCACGTCGACGCTGCGTGGAAAGGTGCTCAATACGCTGGCCGCGATCTACGTGCGCCGCGACCAGCCCGGCCTCGCCCGCGAGGCCTACCAGGAGGCCGAGCGCGTGCTGCAGGGGCATGACGATTCGGCCTTGGGGCTGGCCTATCTCGGCCTGGGCCTGACGGCCGAGATGGAGGGGCGCGGCGACGAGGCGACCACCCGGCTCGGCCAGGCGCGAACGAAGTTCGAGGGCGCGGGCAACCTGCTCGGCGTCGCCCACGTCGACGCCAATCGCGCATCGATCGACCTGCTGCACTACCGGCCGGGCGATGCCGTGCCGCGGTTGCTCGATGTCGAGCGGCGCTTCTCCCGGCTCGGTGCGCAGGAGGAACTGACCTACAGCCGCATGATGCTGGCGCGCGCCTACCTGCAACTGCTGGAGACCGACCAGGCACTGGCGGCGATCGACCGCTGCTGGCCGCTGGAGACGCAGGTCGCCAACGAACGGCAGCGCTGGCAGGCGATCGCCGTGCGCGCCCAGGTGCTGGCGGCCGTGGGGCGCTTGACCGAGGCCGATGCGCTGCTGGCCCAGATCCGCAGCCAGGCCGATGCCGGACAGGATGCGGCGACGCGTGCAGTGGCCCTGGCCCTGGCTGCCGAGATCGCCGCCGGCCGCGGCCAGCCCGACGAGGAGGTCGCGCGGATCGCGCAATCGGCCCTGTCGCCGGCGCTGGAGGGGTTCAGCAACGACCGCCGCCTCTACCCGCTGACCTGGATGGTGCGCCTGCGCGCCCTGCGGCGTGCCGGTGCCACCGACGTCGCCGCCGCCGAGACCGCGCGGCTGGTGGCCTGGTTCGAAACCCCGTCCGACGATTGGCGCTCGGCCTGGGCCGAGCAGGCCAAGGCGGAACAGGCCTGGCGCGAAGGCGGCCGCGAGCAGGCCCTGCGGCATTTCGAAGCCGCCCTCGAGCGCATCCAGCGCCTGGGCATTCCGGAAGACACGATCGCCATCGCGCAGCCGTACGTGCTGGCCTTGATCGACAGCGGCGACACCGAAAGGGCCGGGGCCGTGGTCGGCCGCATCGCGGCCTGGGGCGAGCGCGATTTCCGCGTCGCCTGGGCACAGGCGCGCCTGTACCGCGCCCTCGATCGCCCCGCGGCCGCCCGGCAGGCCACCGAGCGCGCGCTGCAACTGGCCGGCGAGCGGGCCTTGCCGGGAGAACGGCGGACGTCGGCCGATCCCTCGTAGGCGCCGGCGTCCGGCGCTGCGGTTCTCGCGGCGGTTCGTGCTTCGCCCTCGGCGCGGCTCGATGACGGCGGTGTGAACGCAATGTGTTGTTTTGATTGAAGAGAAAGTTTTCCGAGTGTTTTCCGAAAGCCGGGCGAATGTTTCCAGCCGGGCTTTGGAGTGCTTCTCTCCGGGCCGGCCTTGACACTCCGGCGCCGACGCCTCGTTCAGGCAGGCCGCTTGCGTATCCGGCAGCGGCGCCCGGCGTCGAATTCGATCAACACAGCAACGGGGAGTCGCAATGCAGGTCAAGCAGAAGGTGCTGGGAATGGTGGCCGTGGCCGGGCTGTGGTCGGCCGCCGTGTCGGCCCAGACGACGGTGGTGACGTTCGACCAAGGCTGGGAGGGCTGGAATGCGCCGGGCGCGTCGAGCGGCGGCACGACGGTCGAAGCGGAGGGCGGCAATCCCGGCGCGCATGCGCATACCGTCGCCCAGGTGTGGGGGCTGGACTACTACATCGACGACATCTTCGGTTCGGACTCGCCGTTCCTCGGAGATCATACGCAGCACGCCTCGCTGACCTTCGGCGTGGATCTGCAGGTTCAGTCGATCCATACCGCCGGTCAGCCGGTCGAGCGTCCGCTGATCGTGCACTTCCGCAACTTCACGCGTAACGCGTCGGTGTACTACCGCCTGGGAACGCTGGCGGCCGGCCAGCCGTGGACCCGCTACTCGGTCACCGTCGATCCGCGCGCCGTCCAGATGCCGGCTGGCTGGGGGGGCACCGGTGGCGGTGATCCGGTGACGGGCGAGCCTGCACTGCCGGCCGGCGTGACCTTCGCCGACGTCATGGCCAACGTCAACGAGGTGACGATCACCGGCCAGGAGCCGTATCAGCCTTACGACGCCAGCGACTTCGACGTCCGCATCGACAACATCCGGCTGGTGCTCGGTGACGGCCAGCCGTCGACGCCACCGAACTACGAGATCATCGACCTCGGCACCTTCGGCGGCGATTTCGCCAATGCTCTGGCGATCAACGAGGCCGGCGCGGTATCCGGCGTCGCCATGAACAGCGAGTTCGTCGAACTGCCGTTCCTGTGGCAGGACGGCCACATGCGCTACATCGGCACGCTCAACCCGGCGATCGAATTCGACCATGGCATCGCCCGCGGCATTAGCGACAACGGCTACCTAGTCGGCTACTCGATGGCACCGCTGAGCAACTTCCCCGGCACCGTGGCGCATGCCTTCTTCTGGTCGGAAGAGAGCGGCATGGTCGACCTGAACCCGGGTGCGGATACCTCTTCGTGGGCCTGGGACGTCAACTCCGCCGGTCAGGTCGTCGGCGAAGGTATTGGCGCCTTCCTCTGGACCCGCGAGGAAGGCATAACCCGGATCGCCGCCGGTGCGGCCGAGGCGATCAACGAGAAGGGCGAAGTCGCCGGCTGGGGCGCGCTGCCCGGCGGCGGCATAGGCGGCTGGGTCTACGACAGCGCCAGCGGCAATATGCGCTATCTCGACACCTTGGGGCGGACCTCCGAGATTCGCGACATCAACCTGCACGGCAAGGTTGTGGGCTACTCGATCACCGACGACTGGCGCTCGCGCACGGTTCTGTGGAACGCCGACGGTTCGATCGTCGATCTGGGCGTGATCCCCGTGCCGGACTACGGCCCCGGCGTGGCCAGCGGCATCAACGACAACGACTGGGTCGTCGGCCGCGACGATTTCCTGGGCTGGTCGGTGACGCCGAACCGCGGCTGGCTGTGGATCGCCGGTCAGAAGTACGACCTCAAGGCGCTGATTACCGATCCGGTCGTGCAGGCATCCTGGACCGAGCTGGCTCACCCGCTGGGCATCAACAACCGGGGTGAGATCGTCGGCATCGGCATCCACGACGACATTCCCGGCCGCGCGTTCCTGATGCGTCCGATCCAACCCTCGGACGTGCTGTTCGCCGACGGCTTCGATCAGGACTGACGGCTGCCGGTACCGTCCGGCAGGGTGGCGCCACGTCCGGGAGGGCGCGGCGCCACCCTGCTGCGACGCTGCCGCCGCGCCCGGCGTCCTGTCTGGACCGGGCCGACGCACGCAATCGGCCTTCTCGACGGGAGAAACGGCGATGCGGCGATCGATGGCCTGTTGGGGTGGTGCCTGTCTGCTGACGGCGAGGCTGGCCGCGGCGCAGACGGCGGTAGTGACGTTCGACGACGGCTGGGCCGGCTGGTCGGGCCCTCAGGGCGGTGGGGGCGCAACGACCATCGAGCCCGAAGGCGGCAACCCCGGCGCGCATGCGCACACCGTCTTCAATGACTTCGGCATCAGCTTCCGGACCGAGTCCCATCCGGCCTTCCTCGGCGACTACGGTACGGCCGCGTCGGTCACGATCAGCATCGACGTCAAGGTCGACAGCATCGCGATGCTGGGCACGCCGGTGCCGCGCACGCTGGTCCTGGACGTGCGCAGCCACAGCCTCGCGCAGGGCGGCTATCCATGGGCGTCGGTCTGGTATCCGCTCGCGCTGCTCGAGACCGGTCAGGATTGGGCGACCTATACGGTCAGCTTCGATCCGCGCGCGGTCGAGCTGCCGGCCGGCTGGGGCGGCTCCGGTGCGGAGGATCCGGTCACGTTCGAGCCGCAGCTGCCGGCCGGCGTCACGTTCGCCGACGTGCTCGGCCACGTCGAGGAGCTGGCGTTCACGACGCTCGAACCCGGCATGTTCTACGGCTTCGCCGACTTCGACGTGCGCATCGACAACCTGCGCATCGGGCGCAATGCCGATCCGATCTTCGTCGACGGTTTCGAACCCGACTGAGGACGCCGAAGGCCCGTGCCCTAGACGACCGGCAGCATCCAGGCGGCCAGCCGCAGCGAGACGGTGCCCAGTCCGATGCCGATCAGCGTTGCGGCGATGACGTCGCTCGGATAGTGCAGGCCGAGCACCACGCGCGAGGCGCCGACCAGCAGCGCGAACGGAATCAGCAGCACCGCCAGCCACGGCACGTAGGCGATCGCGACGGTCGTGAAGCTCACCGCGTGCAGCGTGTGACCGGAGGGGAAGCTGAACTCGTCGAGCGGCGCGATGTGCGCGACGATGCCGCCGTGCGAGCGGAACGGGCGCGGGCGGCGCGTCCAGCGCTTCAGGCCCCGATACAGCATGAGCGCGACGATGCCGACCAGGGCCATGTTGAGGGCGGCGGCGGCCCCGCGTGCCGTGCCGCTCAGCAGCAGCAGGCCCATCAGGACGTACCAGAACACCCCGTCGCCGAGTCGGCTGACGGCGCCGAAGAAGGCCAGGGCCGCGCGCCGGGCACCCCAGCGGTTGGCGCGCTGGCACAGGCGCCATTCGCCGCTGCGCGCCTCGAAGCGTTGGAACAATTCCAGTGCGCTCATCATGCGGCCCTCAGCGAGAGGTCGGACAGGAGTTCGACGAAGCGGTTGGTGACCGACGCCGGGTTGAGTCCTTCGACCGCCGTGCGCGCGGAGCGTCCCATCAGGCGGCGTGTCTCCCCGTCGACGGCCAGGGCGGTCGACGCGGCGATGAAGGCCTCGGCGTCGTCGAACGGCACGCGCACGCCGGTCCGGCCGTCGGCGATGCGCTCGCGGGCGGCGCCGTAGTCGTAGGCGACCACGGCCAGTCCGCTGGCCATGGCTTCCAGCGTGACGTTGCCGAAGGTCTCGGTGATGCTCGGGAACAGGAACAGGTCGCCGCTGGCGTAGTGGCGCGCCAGGTCTTCGCCGCGGTGCAGGCCGCAGAAGACGATGTCCGGATGCTGCTGGGCCAGGCCCGCCCGCGCGGGTCCGTCGCCGACCAGGATCAAGCGGGCGTCCGCACGCTGCCGCTGGATCGCCCGGAAGGCATCGACCAGCAGGTCCAGGTTCTTCTCCGGCGCGATCCGGCCGACGTGCACCACGGCCAGCTGGTCGGGCGTCAGGCCCCAGTGCGCGCGCAGCGCCTCGTCGCGTCGCTGGGGATCGAACAGCCGCGTATCGACCGCGCGGTGCAGCAATCGCACGTTGCGGAAGCGGTGCCGGCGCAGGAACTGGGCCAGTTCCTCGGTCGGTACCAGGGTGGCCGCGGCCCGGTTGTGGAACCGGCGCAGCCAGGCGAACACGGCCGGCGTCAGGAAGCCCAGGCCGTAGTGGCGGACGAAGTCGTCGAAGCGCGTATGGAAGCCGGTGCAGGCGGGAATGCCCAGGCGATGCGCGATCGTCATCGCGCTGACGCCGAGCGGACCTTCGGTGGCGACGTAGATCGCGTCGGGACGTTCCATGCGCCAGCGCCGCAGCAGCGTGTGGCGGGCCGGCAGGCCGAAGCGCAGCCCCGGATAGCGGGGCAGGGCCGCGCCGCGCACCAGCACCTGCTCGATGCCGGCCGGCCCTTCCATGGCCTCCTCGTCGGACTGCCGCGGCCGCACGACCTCGACCCGGTGGCCCAGGCTGTTCAGGCCCGTCGCCAGCGAGTGGACGGTCAGCGCGACGCCGTTGATCTCGGGGGGCCAGGTTTCGGTGACGAGTGCGACATGCATCGTGATGAGGCCTGCGGGTAGCCGACGGCAGGCTGGCAGGTGGTCCTTTCGCGGGCGTTGCGCTTTTGTTGCGCAGCGATGACGCAGGCTTCACGATGTCATTTTCCTGTCACAACCAATGCCTAGCGTGCTTCGATGTCCGCCGATCTGCGTCCGAATCCTGCCCTAGCGGTCGCGCGCATCGCGCAGGAACGGCACGCCGTGCGGCGGCGGCGCGAGCGTTTCGGACGCCTGCTGGCCGCCACCGGCGCGGCGATCGTGGTCCTTTCGATCCTGGTCATCCCGGCCTTCCTGCTGTTCGAGCTGCTGCCGCATGCGCGCATGCCCGAGGGCGTCGGCGGCCGTTTCCTGTTGCTGCTGGCCGGGACGCTGAAGGCCGGCCTGATCGCCGTGCTGGTGGCGTTCCCGATCGGACTGGGCACCGCCATCCATATCGTGTGCTTCGCCACCGGCCGCTGGCGCGCGGGTTTCAGGGCGGTTCTCGATGTGCTGGCGGCGATCCCGACCGTGGTGCTCGGGCTGATCGCGCTGACCTGGCTGGCGCCGTGGCTGCGGTCGCACGTCGCGACCTTGCTGGTGCTCGCCGCCGTCGCCCTGGCCGCCGTCCTCGTGGTCTCCGTCGTTTTCGGCCGGCCGCTGCGCGCGCGCCGGTCCTGGCTGCCGCTGATCGTGCTGCCGATGCTGGTGCTGGTCGCCGGCGTGATCGTCGGCCTCGATCCGCTGGTCGATGCGATCGCGGTGGATACGCCATGGAACGGCCTCCTGGTCGGGCTGGCGCTGGGCGTGGCGGCGATTCCGCTGGTCTGCGCGGTCATCGGCGAGGTCTTGCAGGCCGCCTGGGATCGCCATGTCGATGCCGCGATCGCGCTGGGCGCTTCGCGCTGGCAGGCGCTGCGCTCGCTGGTGCTGCCGGCATCGGCACCGGGACTCGTCGCGGCGGCCTTGCTGGCGTTCGGGCGCTGCACCGGCGAGACGATGGTGCTGCTGATGGCCAGCGGCAACACGCCGATCGCCAGCCTGGATCCGCGCGATGGCCTGCGCAGCCTCAGCGCCGAGCTGGCGCTGTCGCTGCCGGGCGCGGAGCGCGGCAGCCTCGCCTGGCAGGTGCTGCTGTTCGCGACGCTGGCCTTGTTCCTGCTGAGCTTCGCCTGCAACTTCGCGGCGGGTCGCATTCGCGGCCGGCTTTCCTCATGAGGCCCGGCCGTCCGCTGCCGAGCGCGGAGCTGCGCGGCGACGTCGGCGTCTGGCTGTCGGCCGCGTGCCTGGCGCTGTGCATCGCACTGGCAGCCGGCATCGTGGTGGTGCTGGTCCGGGCCGGACTGGGGCCGTTCTGGCCGCAGCCGGTCGTCGAGCTCGTGCTGCGCGACCAGCAGCGGCTGCTCGGCGAGATCGCACTGGAGGAGGGCGACGCCTGGATCCTGCGAACCAGTGAAACGGCACGGCCGAGCGACGGCTACGTGCGCGTCCGGCGTGCCGAGGTCCTGCAGGTGGATCGTCCCGCCGACGCCTGGGTGCTGCTCCACGCGGACGGCCGTCGCAGCTACCGCCGCGCCGCGCAGGCGCCCGAACCGGGCGCGACCGATATCGTCGCGGCCGATCCGCGCAATGCCCTGTCGTTCGGCGAAAAGGTGGCCAGTTTCGGCAGGAACCTGCGCGCCTATGCGGCCGGCGGCACCGGCGAGGGGCCGGGCATGCTGCCGGCGCTCGCCGGCACCCTGGTCCTGGTCCTCCTGATGAGCGTCATCGTGATGCCGATCGGCGTCGCGGCGGCGATCCACCTGCATGCCTATGCCGGCCCTGGCCGGATCGGCCGGCTGGTGCGGGGCGCGGTCGGCAGCCTCGCGGGCGTGCCGTCGATCGTCTATGGCGTGCTGGGCCTGGGCCTGTTCGTGCACGGCATCGGCGGCAGCATCGACCGGTGGTTCTATGCCGATCGCCTGCCGGTGCCGACCTTCGGCGCCGGCGGCCTGCTGTGGGCGGCGCTGACCCTGGCGCTGCTGACCTTGCCGGTGGTCGTCGTCACGGTCGAGGAAGGCCTGGCGCGCATTCCCGTCGCGCAGCGCCTGGGTTCGCTGGCGCTCGGCGCCACGCAGGGCGAGACCTTGCGCGCGCTGCTGCTCCCGCTTGCGCGTCCGGCGCTGCTGACCGCCTGGATCCTGGCCATCGCGCGCGCGGTCGGCGCGGTGGCGCCGCTGATGCTGGTCGGCGTCGTCAAGCTGGCGCCCAGCCTGCCGCTGGATACCGAGTTTCCGTACCTGCATCCTTCGCGGCAGTTCATGCACCTGGGCTTTGCCGTCTACGACAATGCCCTGGCCAGTCCCGACGCGCTGGTCGGCGTGCCCCATGCCTACGCCAGCGCCTTGCTGCTGGTGGGCCTGGTGCTGACCCTCAACGCGGCCGCCGGCCTGGTGCGCAAACGGCTGCGCGACCGCTATCGCGCCTTCGAATCATGAAACGAACATGTCCACCCCTTTGACGAACACGACGGTCGCGCCGCGCCTGTTCGACGGCCTGGAAAGGATCGTCGAGACGCAGGGGCTTTCGCTCTGGTACGAGACGCGGCAGGTGATCCACGATGTCAGCCTGACGATTCCGGCCGGGCGCGTGACCGCCCTGATCGGACCCAGCGGCAGCGGCAAGACCAGCCTGCTGCGCTGCCTCAACCGCCTGAGCCAGGAGGTTCCCGGCAGCCGGATGCACGGCGAGGTCCTGCTGCGCGGCGTCCCGGTCCGCGGTGCCGACTGGCCCGCGCACGAGGTCCGCAGGCGCATCGGCATGGTGTTCCCGCGCCCGAACCCGTTCCCGCTGTCGGTCTACGAGAACGTGGCCTACGGCCTGCGCCTGCTGGGCCTGCGCCGTCGCCGCGACCTGGACGCCCCGGTCGAGGAGGCGTTGCGTGCCGTCGCGCTGTGGGACGAGGTGGCCGCGCAGCTGGACGAGCCGGCCCTGACGCTGGCGCCGGGCCAGCAGCAGCGACTGGCGATCGCGCGCGCGCTGATCCTGCAGCCGGACGTCCTGCTGATGGACGAGCCGGCCGCTGCGCTCGACCCGCAGTCCTCGCTGCGCCTGGAGGAACTGCTGCGCCAGCTCGGGCGGCGCTGCACGATCGTCCTGGCCACGCACAACCTGCAGCAGGCCGCGCGCGTCTCGGACTTCGCCGCGTTCCTCAACGACGGCCGGCTGATCGAGGTCAACGACACCGATACGCTGTTCACCAATCCCCTGCGCCGCGAGACCGAGGACTATGTCACCGGTCGCTACGGCTGACCTGGAGTTCCATCCCGATGCCGATGTCGACCGAACACACCCATCTCAATCCGCACATCTCGCGCCAGTTCAGCAACGAGCTGGAGGACGTGCGGCGCAAGGTGCTGGCGATGGGCGGCCTGGTCGAAGAGCAGCTGGCGGTGGCCTTGCGCGTGCTGACCGACGGCGACGCGCGGCTGGGTGCCGAGGTGACGGCGCGCGAGGAGCAGATCAACGCCGCCGAGATCGAGATCGACAGCCAGTGCACGCAGATACTCGCTCGCCGGCAGCCGGCCGCCTCGGACCTGCGCCTGGTGCTGACCGTCATGAAGATGCTCGGCGACATCGAGCGCATCGGTGACGAGGCCAAGCGCATCGAGCGCATCGCCGAAGGCCTGGTCGGCGAGGACAGCCATGGCGAGGAGCCGACAGCGGCCCTGGCCGGCCTCGGCGTGCAGGCGCGCGACATGCTGCGGGGAGCGCTGGACGCGTTCGCTCGTCTGGACGAGCGCCTGGCGCTGGACGTCATCCGCCGCGACCGCCGGATCGACGCGCGCTATCGCGACCTGCTGGCGTTGCTGACCGACCGGATGCGCCAGACCCCCGACGCGATCCCGCGGGAACTGGAGCGGCTGTGGGCCGCCCGCTCGCTGGAGCGGGTCGGCGATCGCTGCAAGAACCTGTGCGAGTACGTGCTCTACCTGGTGCGGGGCAAGGACGTGCGGCACACCGGCCTGGCGCGCAACGAGGACCCGGCCGCGGAGTGAGCCTCGCCGGGCGCGGCGATGGGCGCCGCGGCGATTCGCGGGGCGCGCCCGCGTGCGTGGATCAGCCGGCGCTTGCGGCTGCCTTGTGCTTGATCGTCGCCAGCATCGCGGCCAGGCCGTTGGAACGCGTCGGTGACAGGTGCTTGGCCAGGCCGATCGCCTCGATGAAGCGCGGTTCGGTCGCCAGGATCTGTGCTGCCGACCGTCCCGAGTAGACGCGCAGCAGCAATGCGATCAGGCCCGACACGATGGCCGAGTCGCTGATCGCCTGGAACCGCAGCGCCTGCGCATCGCCTTCGGCCACCAGCCATACCTGCGATTGGCAGCCCTGGACGCGGTGCTCCTCGGTCTTGAGCGCTTCGGGGAACGGCGGCAGCTTGCGCCCCAGGTCGATCAGGTACTGGTACCGCTCGGTCCAGTCGCCGAAGAACGCGAATTCCTCGGCGATCGCCAGCTGGGCGGCTTCGGCCGTGTCTTCGATCACGCTGTCAGGCCGGGCAGTCATCGTTCTTCGCCACTTTCCAGCGCGTCGCCCCGGCGCCGTCCTCGATCAGGATGCCGCTGGCGGCCAGCTCGTCCCGGATCCGGTCGGAGGTGGCGAAATCGCGCGCGGCACGCGCGGCACGGCGCTGCTCGAGCAGGGATTCGACCCAGCCGGCATCGATCGTCCGCCCGCCCGCCGCCTGCTGGAACCAGGCCTCGGGATCCTGCTGCAGCACGCCCAGCAGTTCGCCCGCCGCGAGCAGGTCGGCCTTGGCTGTGCGCTTCTCCTCGACCGAGGTCGCCTTGCGAGCGGCGTCCGCAAGGCCAGCCAGCACGGCGAACGCCGCCGGCGTGTTGAGGTCGTCGCAGAGCGCCGCTTCCAGCTCGGCCGGGACCGGGGCGGTCTCGGTCGGTATCGCCGCCAGGTCGCGCAGCACGCCGTACCAGCCATCCAGCGTGCGCGTGGCCTGCGTGATGGCCGATTCGGACCAGTCCAGCGGCTGCCGGTAGTGCGCCTTCAGCAGCACCAGCCGCAGCGACTCGGCCGGATGCAGGTCGAGCAGTTCGTGCAGCACCAGCACGTTGCCGAGCGACTTGGACATCTTGCGCCCTTCCATGCTCAGCATGCCGTTGTGCAGCCAGTAGCGCGCGAAGACCTTGCCCCCGTGCGCACAGGTGCTCTGGGCGATCTCGTTCTCGTGGTGCGGAAACAGCAGGTCGTTGCCGCCGGCGTGGATGTCGATCGTTTCACCGAGGTGCGCGGCGGCCATCGCCGAGCACTCGATGTGCCAGCCCGGCCGGCCCCGTCCCCACGGGCTGTCCCATCCGGGAAGCTCGGGCGTGGAGGGCTTCCACAGCACGAAGTCGGCCGGGTTGCGCTTGTACGGAGCGACCTCGACGCGGGCACCGGCGATCATGTCCTCGGCCGAGCGGCCGGACAGCCGGCCGTAGTCGGGGAAGCTGCCGACGTCGAACAGCACATGGCCCTCGGCCTCGTAGGCATGTCCCGTGTCGATCAGCCGTTGGCACATCGCCACGATCTGCGGGATGTGCGCCGTCGCGTACGGGACGATGTCCGGGGGGGCCACGCCGAGCTTGGCCATGTCCTCGTGGTAGGCCCGGGCATAGCGATCGGTGATATCGCCGATCGGCACGCCGGCCTGCAGCGCGGCGGCATTGATCTTGTCGTCCACGTCGGTAATGTTGCGGGCGTAGACAACGCGGCTGTAACGGCGGCGCAGCAAGCGCGCCAGAAGATCGAACACGACCGGGGGCCGGGCATTGCCGATGTGGACGTAGTTGTAGACGGTCGGTCCGCAGACGTACATCGTGACCCGGGCCGGATCCTGGGGAACGAATTCCTCGGTCTGCCGGGTCAGGGAATTGTGCAGGCGTAGGCTCATTCGGACGGGGATTTTGTTGCTTCGCCGCATCATAGCAGCTTGCCGGGGGGCCTCTTTCGGGATTGTAAAAACTCCTGATCCGGCAGTATCTTGGGCGGCGATTCAGGGATCCGGTGCTGTAATTCCGCGCAAATATGGTCACGGCCCGTGCGACATCCGTATCGCATGGGCGACGTGCCACCCCCGATTCGGAGATTCAAATGAAGATGTTTGTACTTTCGGGTCTGTCGGTCGTGCTGATCGGTGGACTTGGAATCCGGCCGGCGGTCGCCCAGGAGGCGCCCCCGCCTCCGTACGAGGCGTCACGCGGCGGCGAGGGCTATGACGACAACGTCAAGTTCGTATGGGCCGACGTGCTGCGCGTGGACCCGATCTATGAACAGATCAGGAATTCCCGCCCCCGCGAGGAGTGCTACGAGGCCGAAGTCGAGCAGCGGGAAACCGGCAACCGGGCAGGCGGCACCGTGCTCGGTGCGATCGTCGGCGGCGTGCTCGGCAACACCATCGGCAAGGGAGACGGCCGCAAGGCCGCGACCGTCGCAGGCGCGTTGGCCGGCGGCGCCATCGGCAACAACATCGGCGGCCGCAACGACCGCTACTACACCGATACCGAGACGCACTGCCGCACGGTTCGCGAGTCGTTCGAGGAGCGGCGCATCGCCGGATACGACGTCCAGTATCGCTACCGCGGCGACGTCTTCATGTCGCGCCTGGACTACGACCCGGGCGAGCGCATGCGCGTGCGCGTGAGCGTCACGCCCGCCGACTAGGGCGTCTCGTCCGTGTGATCGCCGCCGCCGGGCGCTGTCCTGCGGCGGCACCGGCGAGCCGGTTCAATCGGCCGCCGCCGGCCAGGCGCGGCCCAGCAGGGTTCCCAGGTCGGCCGTCGCCGGCAGCGTGCCGTAGCAGCGCCCCGCCTCGTCACCGAGCCGCGAGCGGCAGAACGCCTCTGCTACGGCGGTGTGGCCGGCGCGCAGCAGCAAGGCAGCCTGCAGCGCGAGCGTCATGCGCTCGGCCAGGAAGCGCGCACGCAGTTCCCGGTCCTGGGTCTGCGCGAGCAGGTTCCGCAGGCGGGCGGCCTCCTCGCGCAGTAAGGCGTGGCCGTCGCCGGCCTCGTCGAGTTCCGCGAAGAAGGCCTCCCGGCTGGCGGGCTCCCGCTCCAGCGTCCGCAGGATGTCCAGGCACTGGACGTTGCCGCTGCCTTCCCAGATCGAGTTCAGCGGCGCCTGGCGATACAGGCGCGGCAGCATCGATTCCTCGACGTAGCCGGCGCCGCCCAGGCATTCCTGCGCTTCGTTGACGAACGGCGGGCAGCGCTTGCAGACGAAGTACTTGCCCAAGGCGGTGGCCAGCCGGGCGAAAGCCGCTTCGCCGGCGTCGCGCGATGCCGCGTCCACCGCCCGCGCGACGCGCATCGTCAGCGCGACCGCCGCCTCGGACTCCAGCGCCAGGTCCGCCAGGACGTTGCGCATCAGCGCGTGGTCGATCAGGCGCCGGCCGAAGGCGCGCCGGTGCACGGCGTGGTGCAGGGCCTGCACGAGGGCCTGGCGCATGATCGCGCTGGAGCCGATCAGGCAGTCCAGGCGGGTCAGCGCGACCATTTCCAGGATCGTCGCGATGCCGCGACCCTCTTCGCCGATCATCCAGGCCAGCGCGCCCTGGAACTCGACCTCCGAGCTGGCGTTGCTCCAGTCGCCCAGCTTGTCCTTCAGCCGCTGCAGGCGGATCGCGTTGAGGCTGCCGTCCGGCGCGAAGCGCGGCAGCAGGAAGCAGGACAGGCCGGCACCGGCCTGGGCGAGCACCAGGAAGGCATCGCACATCGGCGCCGAGAAGAACCACTTGTGGCCGACCAGCTCGTAGAGCTGGCCGGCACCGGCCTGGCCGATCGGCGTGGCGCGGGTCGTGTTCGCACGCACATCCGATCCGCCCTGTTTCTCGGTCATGCCCATGCCGATCGTGTTGCCGGGCTTGTCCCAGGCGGGCACGAAGCGGCCGTCGTACTCGGTCGCCGTGACGCGCGGCAGCCAGTCCCGCGCCAGCGCCGGCTGGTGACGCAGCACCGGCACGCACGCGTAGGTCATCGTCAGCGGGCAGTTGTTGCCCTGCTCGGGCTGGTTGTGCAGGTAGGTCAGCCCGGCACGCGCGACGTGGGCGCCGGTCCGTTCGGCATGGCGCCAGGCGAAGCTGGGCACGCCGTGCCGGATGCCCAGGGCCATGATCGCGTGATAGGCCGGATGGAACTGGACGCTGTCGATGCGGTGGCCGTAGCGATCGAAGGGCACGAACCGCGGCTTGTTCTCGTTGGCCAGGACGCCCAGCTCCATCAGTTCGCCGCCCGCGACCGGTCCAAACGCTGCCAGGTGATCCTCGGCCCAGCCGCCGCCTTCGCGCCGGATGGCCTCGCGCAGCGGCAGGTCGGTCGCCCACGCGTCATAGGGGGCGAGCGGCGGCGGCTGGTTCTCGACGGTATGGGTGCGGAAACGGTCGGCGGTGTTCATGGGCGGTCTCCCAGGCGGCCGGGATGTGCGGCCGATGTCGGCGCTGCGTTCATGCGGGCGTCCCGCTTCGCCAACCGGAAGGCCGGCCGGCGCTCAGGCCTCGCTGTTGCCGTCCGGCAGCCGCGTCATGAGGCCGTCGAACAACACCTGCCGCCGCCAGCCTTCCAGCGCCGTGGGCCAGCGGCGCGTCGCCAGCAGCGATTCCAGGTGCCGTCTCGCGCAGAGCAGGCCTTCGGGCAGGTCCAGCTGCAGCGCCGTCGTGTTGACGAAGGCCTTCAGTGCGGCGATCACCCGCTTGTCGGCCGAGGTCGGCAAGGCCGGGATCGGGTCGATGTCCCGCTCGGCCGCTTCCAGCGGGCGGTTGAGCACCGACAGCAACTCCGCCCGTTGCGGTCCTCGCAACGCGCGCAATCCCTTGCTGCGCTGGTGCAGCTCCTCGCCGTCCGCCGGTGGCCGGAAGGCGAGGTCCAGGGCGTGCGGGTCGTCCAGCAGCCATGAGCGCGGCCGGTCGATCGCGCGGGCGGTCACGTCGCGCCACAGCAGGATCCGGCGCAGCAGCGCCTGCTTCTCCAGCGGCCAGCCCGCCGCACCGCGCAGCGCCATCTGCGGCTGCGGATCGGGCTCACGCCGGCGGGCACGTTCGACCATGCGACGGCAGTCTTCCGCGTGCCAGCCGGCATAGCCCCGCTGCGCGAGGCGCTCGGACAACTGCCCGTGCAGGTCCGCCAGATGGGTCACGTCCTGGGCCGCGTACTCCAGCTGCTCGGCGCTCAGCGGCCGCCGCAGCCAGTCCGAGCGCGTCTCGGCCTTCGGCAGCTCGACGCCGGTCAGCTCGTGGACCAGCCGCTGGTAGCCGAGCCCCGGCCCGAGTCCGGCGAAAGCGGCCGCGATCTGCGTGTCGAACAGGCAGCCCAGTCCGCGCGGCACGATGTTCGTCAGCGCTTCCAGGTCCTCGCTGGCGCTGTGCATGATGCAGGTCCGTTCCGGAGCCGCCAGCGCCTCGCCGAAAAGGGCGGTGTCGTCCACGGCGAGCGGATCGATCAGTGCGGTCCGCGAATCGGAGGCCAGCTGCACCAGCGCCAGTTTCGGATAGAAGGTGTCGATGCGCATGAACTCGGTGTCGAGACCGATCAGCGCCGGTAGCGTCCCCGCCATGTCGCGCAACGCTTCGTTGCGGTCGATCCAGTCGGCCAATGCCTGTTCCTCATGTCGGACAAGCACGGAGGGTAGCAAGTGCCGGGGCAGCCTGGAACGACGATTTTCGCTGCGGGTGTTCACAGCCGCTGCGGAACCTTGTAGGATTGCGCGCCCCGCAGGGCCGGCCAGCATCCGCTTCGAGCCGCCGCCGGCGGGGCGCGCCGCGAGGTTTCGCTGCGCACGGCGGCAGCGCCGCTTCAATGGCCGGGTAGCTCAGTTGGTAGAGCAGGGGATTGAAAATCCCCGTGTCGGCGGTTCGATTCCGTCCCCGGCCACCATTTCATACAAGAAAACCGGCCTTTCAAGCCGGTTTTTTTGTGCTCGATGTTTGCTGTCCAGCGGGATTTCTCGCCTCCTGCCCGGGGCCGCCGCACAGGCGGTTCGGACGATGGGTGCCGGCCCGATTCCGCCTGGTCTCTCTTTGCTGCGGTTGGGCGGGCGAATGACTTCATCGTCCGTGACGCTGCAGGATGTGTTTCAGAACCCGCAGGCGTGTCGGCGCCGGCCAGAGCGGATCGGGGCCGGATGGGTGCGGTGCGCCTCCGCGGTCTTCATTGCGCCGGATACTCCACGGTGTTTTCGCTGCTGCGTATCCAGGCATCGTCCATGCGATTGAGGACTACCGGACCGCGCACGGTCCAGCCGATGCCGTCCTTGGCCTCGATGACCAGCACCGCGTTGTTGCCGAGCTGCCAGCCCTCCTTGACGACGACGTCGCGCAGGAAGCGCAACGCATGCGTGGCGAAAAGGGCCTGGCGTTCGGCGAGCGGAACGGGCTCGCCGTTCGGCCGCGTGTCGGCGAGGACCTGCGCGACGAAGCGATCGCCCGCGCGCGCCGCCGCGTCAGGATCGTTTGCATCGACCGCAGCGGCCAGGGCGCGGGTCTGCTCGACCAATGCAGCGCCGGGGGCACCGCCGCCGGCCGGCAGTCTGGATGCCGCCTTGGCCCAATCGGTGCGCTTTTCGCCGCTTTGCATGTCGTAGATGCCGCGCTCGAACAGTTCCTCGACCAGTTGTTCGTTCGTGCGCGCGCGTTGCGCGGCAAGCTGCTCGGGCGTGTAGTGCAGCGTGGCGAGCTTGTACGCACCGCCGTACTCGCCGTAGGGCAGGCGCATCGTGTCGGAGCCGGTACCGTCCGTCCGCTTCATTTCGACCACGACCGTGCCGACGACGGCCGGTGCGGTCATGCCGCCCTTAGCCGCGGCCTCGGCGATCTGGCTCTGCCGCGCCGCGTCGATCGGCGCCAGCGATACCGTGCAGGCGGCTACGCTGCCGCATTCGCGGGCGCTGTCGAGCAGGAGAAAGCGCAGGCTCGCCGGCGCGTGGGTCAGATCGGCGAGTTTCGCGACTGCAGCGGTATCGCCTTGGTCGAGGGCGACCTGCAACGCGTGCGTGAAGGCGGCTTGCTTGTCCGCGCAGTGGGCCAGCGTGGGCAGGCTGGCGAGGACGAAGACGGATCGGAGGATGTTCATGGCGGTGTCTCCCAGGGCATGGTGTGGGCCTGTGCGGTGGTTTTCTGCGTGCGCGTGCACGACGCCCAGGCAGGGCGAGTGCTGCGCATCCGGGGCGATGCCGACGGCTCCCGTCGCTCCAGCGCGCCGAGTGCACCGCTCCTTGCTGGGCTACGGGAAAGGCCGCCGATCCGGGCCAGGCGCGTTCGCAGCCGGGCTTTCCAGGACGAGATGGTGATGGCGGCCTGCGGCGACATGCACCGGTCCCGTGGAGCGGAATGAACCTCCGGCCTCATTCCATCCACGGATTGCGCATCGGCTCGATCGTCGCGAGCGCCTGTCCGCTCTCGATGCGTGCGATGTGCGCGCGCAGCTGGTCGGCGACCTTCGCATCCAGCGGCAATTTCTTCTGTTCGAGCAAGCGCCGATACGCCGCAAGCGCGGCGTCGCGCTGCCCGAGGCGCAGGTAGGCATTGCCCAGCTCCACGCCCGCATCGACCTTGTAGGGCATCAGCGCCGCGACTTCTTCCAGGCGCCTGGCCACCAGCGCCCAGTCCTTGCCATTCTCCTTGTAGAGGTACTCCATCACGCGGAACGCGAGGCTGGAGGCGCGTGTCTTCGGCCGCACCTGCCGTCCGTGCCAGATGCCCACGTTGCCCAGCTGCGCCACCAGGGTCAGGTCCTTGAACACCTCCTCCGGATCCCAGTCCGTCTGCGGCAAGGGCAGGCGATCGGTGTTGGCGTAGACGAACCAGCCTTCATAGACGCCGTCCACGTTGGTGTCGTCGAGGGTTTCCACCCGCGGCCGGTAGGCCAGCCGCGCCGCGCGTATCTGGCTTTCGACCAGCCACACGCCCGAGTACAGCGGCTGGCCGCTGGACGCGATCTCGCGGTCGTGGAAGGCGCGGATCTCGTTGAAGCGCTGGCCGAGGTCGAGCCCTTCGTTGCTGAAATAGCGCCAGGCGTTGGCGCTGCCGCCGGCCAGTTCGTTGTGGTATTCCCACAGGCGCGGTTCGCGGATCGTCATGGCGAAGGCGGCGGCGAGCAAGACGGCGCAGCCCGCCAGCAGCGTGCGTGACCGCCGCCGCCAGGCTTCCGCGAACGCGCCGCCGCCGAGTACCGCCGCCGCCGCGATCAAGGGCGTGGCATGGCGCACGCCGCCCCAGGCAGCAGGCGAGATCGCGAGCGCGGCCAGATGCATCACGCTCGCGGCCAGCAAGGCCGCCAGCATCCAGCGCACGGTCGCAGGCAGGGGTGTGCGCCACAACAGGGCGACGCCGAGCAATGCCAGCGCGGAGAGCGCCAGCGGAAGTTTCGCGGCGAGGATCGCGGGCCAGGTGAACCATGGCGTGCGGCCTTCGTAGCGGTGGCCCCAGACCAGATGCACCGGCCAGCCCCGGCCTTCGACCCCGGTGCGCACCGTGTCGGCCAGGCCCCACAGATAGGCGCGGGGCAGCACGTGCAGGCGGTCGGCGACTTCGAGCGCACCGCGCAACGACGGCGTGGCCACCTCGGCGATCTTGTCGTCCAGCGCCCGGTTGAAGGCATCGCCGCCGTCGCGATCGGCGTGGAAGCGAAAGCCGTACTGCGCCCACAGCACCACGATGGCCAGCGCCGCGCAGGCCAGCAGTTGGCCGTTGCGGCGCAGCAGTTCACGCAGGCCGCCGTGGTGCAGTCCCGCGTACATGCCGGCGACGAGCACCAGCCAGACGCCCAGCAGTCCCGCCAGTGCCGAGTGCTTCGTGCCCAGCGCGAGCCCCGCTGCGGTTCCCGTGATGGCGACCCAGCGCCATTGCCAGGTCGCCGCGAGGATGCCGGCGGCGACGACGGCGCAGGTCAACGTCAGGGCCAGCGGCCCATCGGTCATCACCACCGGCAGGTAGGCCGCGATGGTCGGTTCGAGCACGAGAAAGGCGAGCGTGCCGGCGGCCCAGGCGAAGCCCGCGGCGCGCCACAGCAGCACCCCGAGCGCGGCGAGCAGCAACCCGTGGAAACCCCACATCGCGATGCGCGCGCGCTGCTGCGCACGGTCGGCGTCGTTGTCCAGGAACATCGTCTTCTCGACCCATTCGCGCTCCTGCGCCTTCTCGCGCAGCTCGGGTTCGGGGCCCAGCCGGAAATCCTCCGGCATCGCCGCGCCCACCCACAGCTTCACCAGCGGCGGATGCTCGGGATTCAGGTGCCGCTCGCCGCCGCGCACATAGGCGGTTCCGGCGACGATGTGCCAGGGCTCGTCCACGGTGAAGCCGTCCAGCTGCGTACCGATGGACGAGCGCAGCAGTGCGAGCGCGGCGAGCAGCAGCAGGACGATGCCGCCGAGCAGCCGGTGCATGGGGACGATCGGGCGTGGCGAGGTCATGGGCGGGCGAGGTCCGTGCGGTGATCGGTTCTCACTGACACGGGATCGCGCGGTGACTCGGGCCAGCGGCCGCGTCGCCGCTCACCTGGCCAGCGCAGAAGCGCGAATCGTCATCAGGTCCGCATGTCCGGCACCCGCCCGCGGCCGGCGGTTGCCGGGGACGGAAAAGCGGCCATGCTTCACGGCGTGCCGTCCGCGGGTGGGGACGGGTGCTCGAAGCCCTCGGTGAAGATCGTGTCGCCGCCGGTAGCTACGCGGAAGATGTCGTTGAGGTCGCCGTTGGGGTCGTCCTCGACGAGGTTGGTCGCTTCCGATTCGTAGGCGACGTAGCGGCCGTCGCCCGATACGCCGCAGTTCTCGGCGTAGTCGTCGCCAGGGCCGCCGTCGAAGGCGACGCTGGCGATGCGCAGGGAACCGGTGTCGCGGTCGTATATGAACACGTCGCGGTCCTCGTCCGGGTCGATGGTGACGATGTCGCCCGGGACCAGATTGCTGGCGTCGGAATGGAAGGCGATGATGCGGCCGTCGGCCGAGATGCAGGGCGCATAGGAGGCTTCGTTCGCGCCCGCGCCGTCATGGCCGCGCGAAATCAGTTCGGTGACACCGAGTTCGAGGTCGCGTACGAATACGTCGACGAATCCGTTGGCGTCGCCCGCGACCAGGTTGGTGGCATGACTGGTGAAGGCAACGAAGCGCCCGTCGGCGGAAATCGCGGGACTGCGGCTGTAGCTGTCCGGCTCGGCGTCGCCGAGGCCGACGCTGGCGAGGATCATCGTATCGGCGTCCCGGTCGTACACGTACACGTCGTCGGAGCCGTCGGTGTCGAGCGGTGAAAGATTGCTCGCGCGGCTCGTGAACGCGATACGGCGGCCATCGCCTGCGATCGAAGACGAATTGCTGAAGCCGTTCGCACCGGCCGTGATCTTGGTCGTGAGGCCGGCCGCGACGTCGTGCACGAAGATGTCGTCGAGGTCGTCGACGACATCGCCGTCCACCAGGTTCGCGAGCTTCGAGTGGAAGGCGACGTGCCCGCCATCGGCCGACAGCGCGGGTCCGGTGCTTCCCAGGTGCGCGGTGGGGCCGCCGTTGGTGATGTCGATGCGTACGGTGCGGTGGGTGTCGAGATCGTGCAGGAAGATGCTCGGTTGCGAATCGACCTCGTCGCCTGCGACGAGATCGTTCGCGGAGGAAAGGAAGGCGATGACGCGGCCGTTCGCCGAGATCCGCGGTGACCCGCTGCCCGCGTTCGCATAGTCGCCGCCGTCGGCCGGATTGCTGATGCGGATCGTCGTTCCGAGCGCGACGTCGCGCAGGTAGACGTCGGCATCCTGGTCGTTCGGATTCGGCTCGGGATCGGAGAGGCCCGAGGCGCGCGAGGTGAACGCGACATGGCGGCCGTCATGCGACAGCGTGGCCGTGGGCAGTGCCTGGCCACCGTTGCCGCTGCCGCTCTGCCGGTCCGGCAGCGAGACGATCACGGTGGGTTCGGCCGCGAGCGCGGTGGCGGCGCCGAACGCGAACGCAGCAATGGCGAGCAGCGATGCTGCGAGCACGCGGTGTCCTCGATCGGCCGGTCGCAGCCATCGATCATTCGAAATCGTCGGCGAACACGTTGTCGCCGGCCTCGATCGCGCCGGCGTCGTAGCCGTTGCCGAACGGGCGGCCATGGCCGCGCTGGTCGGCAGGCAGGCCGGCGGAGGCCTGCGGCAGGTCGACGGCGATGCTGCCTTCGCCCGGCGCGTAGGTCGGGGCGAAGCCGCCATGGTTGCCGAGTTCCCCGAGCGCCAAGGCGGACGCAGTCACGTCGGCCAGGTTGAGGCCGGCCTGGAGGCCGCAGGAGTGGCCGGGGCTTTCGATGTTGCCGAAGGTGCCGCCGCCCCAGGATGCGCCGGGGTCCAGATGGCAGGCTCCACGCAGGATGCTGTTGTTGGCGATCAGGTCGATGCCGCCGCCTTCGCCTCCGATCAGCGTGCCGAGGATGCCGGCCGGCAGGAAGGTGGGGGATACCGCCGTGACGTGCGCCAGGTACAGGGACGCGCCGTTGACGCCGTCCCAGCCGATGGCCGCGCCATGTGCGCCGTTTCCGGCCGCCTCGACGGTGAACGTGTTCCCGGAGAAGGTGCTGTTGAGGATCGTCATGTCCGCATTGCCGGTGATGAACACGGCGCCGCCGGCGTCCCGGTGGGTGCGGTTGCCGATGAAGCTGGATCGCTCGACGAGCCATTCGGCGCCGCCGTCGGCGAGGACGGCGCGATCGGTGTTGCCGCGGAACTCGCTGTCCTCGACGATGACCTGCGCGGCGGCCGTGGTCTTCACCGGTCCGGTGTTCTCGAGGTAGCGCACGCGGCGGAAGGTCAGCGTGCTGCCTGGGCTGTTCACCGCGACATGGCCTCCGGCGATGGTCGCGTCCTCGATCGTGATGCGGCCTGTGTGCCCTTCGGCCACCGTCAGGTAGCTGTAGTGGTCGGGATTGACGGCCTTCTCGATGCGACTGCCTTTGATCTGCACGTCCAGGGACGAGCCGGCGTACGAGTAGGCCTGGAAGTGGACCATCTCGCTGCCGGTGATCGCGCAGGCGCCCGCGCCATGGCAGGAGAAGAAGCCCTGGAGGACGCTGTTGCGAATCGTGATGTCCAGGTCGGCGCCGGCGAAGAGCAGCTTGCCGGCCGGGTAGGCGCCGAGGGCCTTGGGAATCCGGACATTGTCGAGCGTGCGCTTCCTGCCATCGAGCACGTTGCCGTCGAGCGATTGCAGGGCGAGGTGGCGCAGGGTCAGCGGCCCGTTCGACGCGAACAGGGTGGTCGCCGATCGGAGAAGCGTCTGGTCCAGGGCTGCGCCCACCACCTCGATGCCCTGCGGCGCGACCGGCAGCGCGCCCCGGGTGAGCGCGTACGCGCCCACGGCGAGATCGATCCGGTCGGCCGGCCCCGCAGGGTCGTTCTGCGTCGCCGCGATGGCCGCCTCGCGCAGCGAGCAGTCCTGTGAGGTGCAGGTGTCCGGCACGGGATCGTCGAAGCGCGTGACGACGAAGGTTTCGGCCTGGGCTGCGCCGCAGATCAGGGCGAGCGCGGCGAATCGAAATAACCGGGACATGGACGGCTCCTGTGGCTCGATCGTCGGCGCGCAGGTGCGCCGTCATATCGGGCTACGGGAAAGGTCATCGATGCGGGCCACCGTGGTTCGGTGGCCCGCATCGAGCCGGTTTCAGTCCAGGCTGGCGCGGACCTCACGCGCGCGGCGGGTCTCCGGATGCTCGGTACCGTAGGCGGTTTCGAGCAGGGCGACGGCTGCATTCTGTGCGATACGGGCTTCTTCGTGGCGTTGCAGGGCCGCGAGCGCGGCGGCACGCGCCTGCTGAGCGCGGGACTTTTCCGAGCTCAAGCCGGGACGGGGGGCCAGCTGCGCGAGGGCGGCGTCGGCTTCGTGCAGGGCCTCTTCGGCGCGTCCCGTTTCCGCCAGCAACTCGGCGCGCTCGGCGCGCAATATCACGCAATGCTGCTCGACGATGGAGGCGTTTTCGCTCTGGCACTCGCGCCAGCCGCGCTCGAGGCTGGCGAGTGCGGTGGTGTCATCGTCGCGTTGCGCCTGCATCGCGCCCAACTGGCGCAGGCCGGTGACGACACGCGGACTTTGCAGTTTCTCGTAGATCGCGATGCCCTCGCGGATCGCCGCCTCGCCCGCGACGAGGTCGCCGTTGCGGACGCGCACGCGACCCACCTCGATCAGGCTGTCGGCGACCCAGGGGTGATCCGGTGGAAAGTGGGTCTGCGCGATCTTCAGGGCTCGCTCTTCTGTCGCCGCTTCCTGCGCCAACTGGCCACGCCGGTACTGGATGTCGGCGAGATTGGACAGGTTCGGCCACAGGTTCGGGGAATCCGCCCCCTGGTGTGCTTCGACGATGCGCATGGCTTCCAGGAAGCCGGCCTCGGCCTGCGCGAGGTGCTCGTCGTTGAGGTCGAGGATCGCGACGTTGGTGATGCGCACCGCCAGCTCCATGTCGTCCGGAGCGCTGTACCGACGATCGAGCGCGAGCGCGCGGCGCGAGAGTTCGGCTGCCTCGGAAAGGCGGTTCTGCTGCTGGCGCGCCGCCGCCAGGGCACTGATCGCCGTGACCTGGGCCTTGTGGTCGCCGCCGTCGTCGCGTTCCAGGATCGCCACGGCGCGTTCCAGGTACGGTGCGCCCGCCACCGAATCGCGCGACATCAGCGAAACCACGCCGAGGTTGGTCAGCGATTCGGCCAGTACCGGATGCTCCGCGCCGTACTCCTTCTCCGCCACGGCCACCGCCTGCTCGAACAGCGCCTTGGCCGGGCCGAATTTGCCTTGGTTGGCGAGGATCTCGCCGAAGTCGTCGAGCACGTCGGCTTGCAGCACCGGATCGGAGGCGAGCTCCGTGCGCGCGCGCTCGATCGCGACGTCGAACGCCTGTGCCACGGTTTCCGGGCTGTCCTGCGTGCGCCGCATCGGATCGGCCTGCACGAAGATCGAGACGAGGAACGCCTTCACCTTCCGGGTGCGCTCGGCCTGCGCCTTGGCACGCACGGCTTCGGCGTCGGCGCGCCGCGCCGCATCACGCGCAACGTCGGCCTGCCATAGCGCGAGCGCCAATCCGGCGAGCAGTGCCAGCAGCACCGCGCTGGCGCTGCCCACGGCGATGCGATGGCGCGTCACGAACTTCTTCATGCGATAGCCGGCGGTATCCCGCTGTGCGGCGATCGGGCGGCCGTCGAGCCAGCGCCGCAGATCCTCGGCCAGCTGCGCCGCACCCGTGTAGCGGCGTTGCGCATCCGGCTGGAGTGCGGTGGCCGCGATCGTGTCGAGATCACCGGCCAGCTCGCGCGCCGTGGTCGCGGCTTTCGCGTCACCGGTGTCGCGGCCGCGTGACTTCAGTGCCTGGCTCGGGCGCGGCGCGGTCTCGGCGGCCAGTTCCGCCAGCAGGCGCTCCGGCGCGACGCTGCGTTGGGGGTGTGGCGGTTCGCCGGCAAGGAGCTCGTACAGCACGGCGCCGAGCGCGAAAACGTCCGCCGCCGTGCCCACGGCCTCGCCGCGAATCTGCTCGGGCGCGGCGTAGGCCGGGGAAAACATCCGCACGCCGGTACCGGTGAGCTTTTCCGCAGCGGAGTCGTCCAGCAATCGCGCGATGCCGAAATCCAGCACGCGGACGCGGCCTTGCGCATCGACCAGGATGTTCGATGGCTTCAGGTCGCGATGGACCACGAGCTGGCTTTGCGCATGGGCCACGGCGTCGCAGACCTGCAGCAGCAGCTGCACCCGCTCGCGCACGGACAACGCCTGCTCGTTGGCGTAGCGCACGATGTCGGTGCCGCGCACGAACTCCATCGCATACCATGGCGTACCGTCTTCGGCCACGCCGCCGTCCAGGAGGCGCGCGATATTGGGATGATCCAGCCGGGCGAGGATGCGCCGCTCGCGTGCAAAGCGTTCGCGCAAGCTCGGCGAATCGAGCAGCGGGCGGATCAGCTTGATCGCGACGGCCTGCTCGAAATCGTCCACGCGCTCGCCGCGCCAGACCTCGCCCATGCCGCCGGTACCGATGCGTTCGACCAGACGGCAATGGCCGATGCGCCTGCCGCTCTGCGCGAGGGCGTCGTCGGACTGGAGCAGGTGCGTCATCACCGTGGGTGCGGCTCGTGCCACGTCGCCGTCGAGCAGGCCGGTCTTCGTTTCCAGCGCCAGGAGGCGGCGCAACCGGTTCGCGAGCTCGGCGTCGGCGACTTCGATCTGTTGCAGGTGCCGTTCGCGTGCCGCTTCGTCGAGATCGAGCAGGACGTCGAGATGGTCCGACAGCTGCTCCCACCGTGCTTCATTCATCGGGAAGGTCTCCACCTTCGAGCGCCGCGTGCAGCACCAGCCGGGCCTTGCGCCAGTCGCGCTTCAACGAGCGCTCGGAGCGGCCGGTGACCTGTGCGATCTCGGACAGGTCCAGGCCCGCGAAATAGCGCATTTCCACCAGCGCCACCAGGCTCGGATCGAGGGCGGCCAGACGGGCAAGGGCCTGGTCCAGTTCCAGCAGGCGTTCGGCGTCGCCGAGGTGGCCGGGCAGGTCGGTGGTTTCGTCCAGCGAATCCTTGACCACGTTCCCGCCGCGCTTCTGCGTGGCGCGGGCCAACGCATGGTCGATCACCAGTTGCCGCATCGCACGCGCCGCCAGCGAGAAGAAGTGCTCACGGCTGGCCACGTGCAGCGCCTCGGGCCGGGCCAGGCGCAGATAGACCTCGTGCACCAGCGAGGTCGCGCCAGGGCCGTCGATGCTGCGTGCCACCTGACGGCACGCGATCCGGCGCAGCTCCGCATACACCAGCGCAAAGACGCGATCCGCCGCTTCGCGGTCGCCCTGGCCGGCGGCAGCCAGCAAGATGCTCAGATCCCCCATCGCCGGCCTCGCGCCATGTCGGGCAGGCGGGCAGTTTAACCAAACCATCGTGGGATTCGGACGCATCGGCGTCGCGTGGGCGGCGGCGGGTGGGCATGCTTCCCGGTACGGGAAAGCGGGACGCAACGGGCCAGTGGCAGATGGCGCCCGGAGGCTTTCCGCAGTCCCCGACGGCGGCGCCGGATGTCTCCGGCTGCGATCATCGGGAGGTGCCGGCGTACGCCCTAGATGCTCGCGGCAGAGCCGCGCCACCGGTGCCGACCGGCCGTCCGCGTCGTCGTCCTGCGACCGATCCCTCCCCGGATTGGATCAGGCCGAGGCTGTTTCTCGACGGCCCGCTGGCCGTCGCCGTGGCGCATGCGGATCTCGCCAAGGGCGTCGGCCATCGGCTTCCGCCGCCGGTGGGCCCTCGGGGAGGAGTGGCTATTTCATGCGGTCGAGCTTGCGTTGGGCGGTCCGGATGACCGATTCGAGCACGTCGCGTGCCTTCATGGTCGTCACCGAGCGCTTCATGACCTGGCGCGCGGTTTTCTCGTCGCCCGCATCGGCCAGGGCGCTGGCCAGGCTGTCGAGCATGTCGAAGTAGCGGATGTGCCCGAGCGTATCGGCCGCACGGTCCGGTGCATTCGTCAGCGCCGCCATCTGCGCGGCGGCGGCTTCGGGGGCCGCCTTTTCGCAGCGAATCACCAGGTCGTGCGGGCCCGGCCCGGCTTCCAGGCGCTTCTGGTTGCGCAGTTTCGGCGACGCCAGGGCGACGGCCGCATGCACCGCGGCTGCGCGGCTCGGACACCGTGCGACGAGTTCCTGCAGCGTCGTGGCGGCCTGCGACAAGGCCGGCGTGGCGCCGAACACCAGTGCACGGCCGACATCCTCGGTGAAGTAGTCCAACGCCAGCCGGTCTTCCTCGTCCGATCGCGAGGGCGCGACATAGATGCGCAGCACGTTGGACACGACCTCTCGCGGTCCGACCTCGGCGGCAGCCTGGATCCGGTAGAAGCCGGGCTGGTCGATCAACCAGCCGACCGACGAGGCGCTGACGAGGTGCGCGGCATAGATCGCCTCGCCCGGCTTGAGCGTCACGCTCTCGACCTTGTCGCAGCGCTGGACCATCGGCCGCCACTGGGCTGTGGAGCCGCCTTCGCGCTGGATGAACAGCGTCATGTGGTGGCCGTCGGTCAGTGTATCGGCGTCGACCGCCGCCTCGAGCGTCGATGCATTGGCCAGCTTGAACTCGATCACCACCGGTTCGAGGAACTGGTAGTCGTTACGCTCGCGATTGGGCCGGATTTCCAGCCGCCAGTCGCTGTGGTCCTCCAGCAACTCGGGCGCCACGAAGCCGTGATCGACGAACCACTTCGAGTTGCCCATCTGCACGAACCGCCGGGGCGCATGGCGCATGAACACCAGTTCTTCGTCGCTGAAGCGAAAGCGGAAATCGGAGAAGAACGCCGCCTGGCCGCCCGCGACCAGTGACGGGTAGTTCATGAAGCTGCGAGCCTCCGGTTCGTTCTCCAGCGGGATCCAGGGATCGCCGGGCGCTCCCTGGCCCACGCCCAGTGCCTTCTGGAACGAATGGGCCATGTTGAAGGTGTGGCCGATCTCGTGCGCCAGGATGGTGAACATCATCCGCTGGCGCCAGGCGGCGCCTTGCTTGTCGTCCGCCGGCGGGTCAAACAGGAAGCTCTCCGAGAAAAGCGCGGCGCCACGCCGCTGGTTGGGCCCGATGTCGTCGAACATCAGGCCGCCCACGTTCCGGCCCAGGTCGTGGCGGGCCGCCCAGAGCATCCACATCGCCCACTGCGGCCGGTCGGCGTAGCGGGACCAGTAGGTGACCATGGCGTCGTGCAGCTCGGCGGTGGACCAGGTGCCGTTCACGCCGGCCGCGCTGAGCGGAATCACCGTGCCATTGGGCGACAGCGTCGCCGCGAATCCCGCACGCTGGTAGACGGCGGTCAGCGACAGCACCTCCTGCGGCAGATCGGCCGGTCGGTTGGAATGGGACGCGGTGTCGTACTTCAGCACCGGCTCGCCGGCGTTCTCGACGCGATCGACCTCGAACTCGACGGCGTCGAAGTAGCGCGAATCGAACGTCAACGGATAGCGGCGAATCGCAGCGCCGGCGACACTCAGTGTCAAGGCGTAGTTCTGGTAGGTGGTCGCCTTTTCCCGCGAGGCTTCGAAGGTGACCTGGTCGCCCGGCATCAGGTCCGGGTTGCCGTTGCGGTAGACGACCACCGCGGTGATCCGCCGGTGGTTGTAGGCCAGGCATTGGTCAGCCGTCACCTCGGCGACGACATGGGCTGCGTTTCGCGAATCCAGGCGCGATACCGTGATCGAGATGCGTCGCTGCGGATACGGGGCATCGACATCGACCCGCACCGTGAAGGTCAGCAGCTCGGTCCCGACCGGCTTGTACACGTAGCGGCCGCTGACGGGATCGCACTTGACCGGATTGAGGCCGGGGGGCCGGGAAGGCCCGATGACCGGCGGGCCTGCCGAAAGCGATTCGGGCGATGAGACGGCCGGTCCGGCCGAAGCATCGGTAGCGGGTGTCGCCTGGGCGAGAACGGTGCCTTCGCCGGCCGAGCCGCTCCGGGAATCGGAAGGGGCGTCGGCGGCGATGGACGTGCTCGCCTGCCGGCTCCCCGGCTTCGCGGAACGGTTCGAGTCGGAGGATTTGCGATTGGGCACGTAGGAGTCTCCTTCAGGCGAGGGGATGCGTCCGTTGAAACGGCTTTTTCAGAAGTACCCGACCGGCCCCCGTGCCGGGCGCAGGATCAGCGCGTGATCGACGAGGTTGGCCGTCAGGATCGTGTCCTGGTCGGCGACCGCATAGGTCTGGCGAAGGCCGAGCGAAGGCACCTCGACGGTGACGGTCTGGCCGGGTTCCACGCTGAGCGTCTCGACGTGCGCGAGGCCCAGCTGGAGGCGCGTACGGGCGTCGAAGCGTGCGCACACCTGCGCATCGACGGCGACGATGACGGCCTGGCCGGAAAAACCTTCCTGCAGATGCAACTCAAGCGAGCGGGGCATGGGCGCGCCGCTCCGGTGCAGGGACGGTTGTCAGTGGATGATCCATCTTCCATTCCTCGCTATCGGGCGATGCCTGCGTTGGGGCTGTTCCGTCACGCAGAGACCTGCCTCGCGGGCGCAAAGATTCCCGCCCGGTCCGGGCGCAGGCGCCTGCCGACCGGGCCCGAGTATACGGTGACCGGAGCGTGATGCATCCCGTCAGGGCGGCGCGCGATGATGCCGCCGACGCCCGATGGGCCTGTGCCTGCACACGACGGCAAAGCGCTGCAGCGAATGCCGTGATTGCAGGCCGGGCGACCGGTCGGCATTTCGGACTGCCGGCGTTGTCCGATCGACGCAGGCGAGGGCACGCCAGGCGAAGACCATGGCGTGGTTCGACCACCGGCAAGCGAGCCGCCGATGACCGGACGCGCATCCTTCTGGCTAGTGCATTGCGCGAGCCGGATAGGGCAGCCCTCATCCGGGGCGCAGTACGACGAAGCCGCGCCCGTCGCCGGCCGGCGACGGGCGGTTTCCATCAGCCGCTTCGACCCGCGTGCGCGTTCCATCGCCGTTCGACGCTACGGGCCAGCCGCCCGGTGCCCGGCTCTCCCAGGCCGGTGTGCCGTCGGCGGCATCGCGCTTGCGCAGGAAGGGCCGCAGGCCACGGCCGACGAGGCCGATCCGGTCGCTGGCGATCAGCGCGATGCCGCCGAGACCCCGGTCGTTCCGCGCTCACCCGTCCCGCTGCGCAAGCCCTCAGCGCGGTGAGCACGTGTGTCGACCGCTGCAGGATCGGGCGGACGCCAGGGCCGCGCCGTCAGTGCGCGCCCTGCATCGCCGGCCGGGCCTGCACCCGGCCCAGCCACGCGCTGACATGCGGATGGGCGTCTACCGGCGCACCGATATAGACGCTGTAGCCGATCACCGAGCCCACGACCAGGTCCACCAGCGAATAGTCGGCACCGAGCATCCAGGGCTGCCCGGCGAGGCGTTCGTCCAGGAGTGCCAGCAACTGGTTCAGGCCCTCGCGCGCCGCCTCAACGTGGGCGGGATGGTGCAGGGCCGGATCGCCCATCGTCGCCACCTGCAGGCGCACCAGCACCGCGCCGTAGGTGACATACGACCAGGTGCACCACGACAGCGCCTGCAAATGCGCGGGCGTGCCGGCCTGGGGCCACAGGCCGCGGGCGACGCCGAAGCGCTCGCCCAGCCACAGGTGGATGGCCAAGGCCTCGAACAACGGGGCGCCGTCCACGGTGAGGGTCGGCACCTTGCCGTTCGGATTGAGCGCCAGGTAGTCCGGGCGGCGCTGCTCGCCGGTGCGGATATCGATCTTCACGCGCTCGTGCGGCACCGCCAGCTCGGCCAGGGCGGCGGCGATGGGGGTGGCGCTGGATTGGGGATGCCAGTACAGGACGATGGACATGGAAGGCTCCTTTCGGGTGGGGACAAGCGATGCCGCACTGTAGGCCGCATTGAGGACAGATTCCGCCCTCGATCAGCGATAGACTGGACGCCGATGCTGATCGCTTCCATCCGCCTGCTGCGCCTGCTGTCGCTGCTGCAGACGCGCCGCCACTGGGCCGGTGCCGAGCTGGCCGAACGGCTGCAGGTACACCCGCGCACGCTCCGGCGCGACATCGACCGGCTGCGTCAGCTCGGCTACCCGGTGCAGGCCAGCAGCGGCGCGGCCGGAGGCTATGCCTTCCGCGCCGGTCAGGCGTTGCCGCCGCTGCTGCTGGACGACGAGGAGGCGCTGGCGGTATCGATCGCGCTGCGCACGGCCACTGCCGGCGCGGTCGGCGGCATCGAGGAACCCGCGCTGCGGGCGCTCGTCAAGCTGGAGCAGGCGATGCCCGCGCGCCTGCGCAAGCGCGTGGATGCGCTGCGCTCGGCCATCGTGCCGCTGGAACGCGCCGGCCCGGTGGTGGACGCCTCGCGACTGGCCATCCTGGCCGCCGCCTGTCGTGACCAGCTGCGGCTCGAATTCGCCTATGCCGACAGCCGCGGGCGCAGCGCCTCGCGCCAGGTGGAGCCGCAGGGCGTGGCGCACACCGGCCGGCGCTGGTATCTGGTGGCATGGGACCTGGCACGCAGCGACTGGCGCACGTTCCGCGTGGACCGCATCGCCGGCGAACCGATGGTCGGCGCGCATTTTGCGCCCCGTAGCCTGCCCGATGGCGGCGACCTGCGGGCCTACGTGTCGCGCTCGCTCGCGGTGGCGCCCTACGCCGAGCAGGCGCGCATCGTGCTGCATGCGCCGCAGGCGCAGATGGCGCGCCGCATCCCATCCGATGCCGGCGTGCTGCAGCCGCTGGACGACACGCGCTGCCTGCTCGAATGCGGTGCCGGCGAACTCGACGGGCTGATGTACTGGCTGCTGGCGCTGGATGTCGATTTCGAGGTGCTCGAGCCCGCGGCCTTGCAGGCGCGGCTGCGCTCGGCCGGCGAGCGGTTGGCGCGCGCCCTGGACGCCGCCGATCGGGCTCATCGGTGAGGGGCGTGCCACCTCGGTGGCCTGCGCTCCGCGAACCCCGCTCTCGACCATACGGTCAGTCAAGGGGCCAGGCTGACGAGCCGGGATGGCAGGCAAGAAAAAACCCCGCATCGCTGCGGGGTCATGGGGTGCATCGCGCCGTGGCGGGATGCTCGATTGGTGGAGGTGGCGGGAGTCGAACCCGCGTCCGAAGGCGCTTGACGCCCAGTACTACATGCTTAGCTCACCGTTGAGTCTCGTCTGCCGGCAGCACGGTGTGCGAAGCGCGCCGGTGGACCAGCCTGCTTGATTTGACCGCTGACCCGTCAGGCAACAGGCAGCGGCGATCCCGTGATAGTGACGGTACACCCACGAGCACGAGCACAAGTGGGTTCCCGGCTTACGCCTTAAGCGGCGAGAGCGTAGTTGTCGTCGTTGGCAACTATAAGTTTGCAGCTGGATTAACGAGGAAAGCGGCCCCCTCGGCATGCACCAAGCTATCTCACTACCCCCGTCGAAGCCAGGACACCCCCGGGGACCGTGGATCGTACCACGGGATACACATGGGGGCATGCGCGCACGGCTCAAGCCGGTAGTGCAGGTGCTTGCGTCATCCGTGCGACGGGTACGGGCGTGCGTGCAGGTCCGGCGTGTCCTGGAGCGACGCCCGCCCGGTATCGAGCGGGACCGCCGCGGTCCTCGGGCGAGGAAGGGGCGGTGCGGGGTCAGGCCGCCTTGTTGTGGGCGCGCATCGTGCGCTGCTTCTCGCGGTCCCAGTCGCGCTCCTTCTCGGCATTGCGCTTGTCGTGGTCCTGCTTGCCGCGGGCCAGGCCGATCTCGAGCTTGACCTTGTTCTGCTTCCAGTACATCGCCGTGGGCACCAGGGTGTAGCCCTTGCGCTCGACGGCGCCGATCAGCTTGTCGATCTCTTCACGGTGCAGCAGCAGCTTGCGCGTGCGCCGGTCGTCCGCCACCACGTGGGTGGAGGCCGAGATCAGCGGCACGATCGAGGCCCCGAACAGGAAGATCTCTCCGCCACGCACGATGGCGTAGGCGTCGCCGAAGTTGACCCGTCCCGCGCGCAGGCTCTTCAGCTCCCACCCCTGCAGGGCGATGCCGGCCTCGAAACGCTGGTCGATGTGGTACTCGTGGCGCGCGCGCTTGTTCAGCGCGATCGTTCCGCCACCCTTTTCCTTGTCTTTCTGCTTGGCCATCTTGGTTACACTGCCGTCATCCGCAGGTGCCGGGCACCCGTCCCATATTCGTTCATGCGCGTCCTTGTCGTCGGAGCCTTCGCGTGACCCATATCAGTCGCAGCGCGCTGGTTCGCTACACGCCCCGGCAGATGTTCGACCTCGTCAACGACGTCGAAGCATACCCGAGCCGCTTCCGCTGGTGCTCGGCGGCCCGGATCCTCGAGCGCGACGAAGACGCCATCACCGCGCGCCTGGACCTGCGCTTCGCCGGCATCGTGCAGGGGTTCACGACGCGCAACACCCTTGCCGCACCCGAGCGCATCCACATGCGCTTCGTCGAAGGACCCTTCAGGTCGCTCGAAGGCGTCTGGCTGTTCCAGCCTCTCGGCGATGCCGGCTGCAAGGTCTCGCTGGCGCTCGATTTCGAGTTTTCCAGCCGCCTGGCCGGTGCCGCCTTGCGGCTGGGTTTCCAGGGCCTGGCCGATCGCATGGTCGACGATTTCTGCCAGGTAGCGCGCGACGTCTATGGCTGAGCCTTCGATCCGCGTCGAGATCGCCTACGCCGATGCGGCGCACCAGTTTCTCGCCGAGCATCGATTCGCGGCCGGTACGACGCTGGCGCAGGCGCTGGAGGCCTCCGAGGTTGACCGGATCTGCCGCATCACCTGGCGGACCCTCGCGGTCGGCGTCTGGTCGCGACAGGCCGCGCCGGACACCGTGCTCGCGGATGGCGACCGCATCGAGATCTACCGGCCGTTGAAGGCCGATCCCAAGGACGCGCGCCGCCGGCGCGCGGCGAAAGGAAAGCCGCCGCGTCAGCCCTGACGCTGCGGGCCGCCCTGGCCGCTGGGCGTCGGACGCTCTTCCTTGGGGCGCTTCTCGTCGGGATACTGGCGCTTGAACTTGCGCGCGTCCTTGATCAGCTGGTTGGCGTCCTCGGGGAAGTAGTCGCCTTCCACCTTGACCAGGGCGTCGTTCTCGAAATACAGCGTCAAGTCCTTGCTTTCCATCTTGCCGCGGCCGCGCCGGATCGAGGAGACGTAGTCCCAGCGGTCCTGGTCGAACGGGCTGACGACGGACGGCGATCCCATGACCAGCAGTACCTGGCGCTTGGTCATGCCGGTCTTCAGGGCATCGACCGTTTCCTTGTCGAACAGATTGCCCTGCTGTACGTCGAGCTTGTAGACCATGCCGCAGCCGCCGAGCGCGACCAGGCAGAAAAGAGCGACCACGATGTTGCGCATGCGCGGGTATCCAGCGAGGGTAAAAGCGCCCGGATGATACACCAGAGCGTGTTATCGGCCTCGCCGCAGGCGCCGCCGCGCGTCCTGCCCCTGGCATTGCGTTCAGGGAAGGGCAGGGACGCCGGGCCGGCCGGACCGGAGGCGCGGTGCAGCCGGCACCGTGGTCGGACAAAGAGCCCCCGGCGCTCGCGTTCGCGCCGGGATCGTGGCACGCTCTGGGTTTGTATAGCACCGACCTTGGCCCGCCTCCTGCTCAGCAGCACCCGGCAGCCGGCCAGTATCACTGGAGGAGACCATGGAAACCACCGACCTGCGTCGCGCAGGACTCAAGGTGACGCACCCGCGCATGCGCATCCTGTCCATTCTCGAGGCCGGGGATGGCAAGCATTTCAGCGCCGAGGACATCTATCGCAAGCTGCTCGAGAGCGAAGAGGACATCGGCCTGGCGACGATCTACCGCGTGCTGACGCAGTTCGAGGCCGCAGGCCTGGTGCTCAAGCACAACTTCGAGGGCGGGCAGGCCGTTTACGAGCTCGACCGCGGCAAGCATCACGATCACATGGTGGACATCGAGACCGGCAAGGTCATCGAGTTCACCAGCGAGGAGATCGAGCGGCTGCAGCACGAGATCGCCGACCGCCACGGCTACGTCCTCGAGGAACACAGCCTGGTCCTGTACGTCCGGGCGAAGAAGAAGCGCTGAGGCTCCGGCTTCCCGGCGGCCGCCGCCCGTTGCGGGGGCGGCCCGGGAAGGCTGCGATCAGACCGCCCGCGCCAGCTGCTCGGCGAGCCCCACGTAGGTGGCCGGCGTCAGCGCCCGCAGGCGGGCCTTGGCGTCTTCCGGCAGATCCAGCGCCTCGACAAAGGCGCCCAAGGCCTCGCGGCTGATGCCCTGGCCGCGGGTCAGTGCCTTGAGCTGTTCGTACGGATTGGGCAGGCCGTAGCGGCGCATGACGGTCTGCACGGCTTCGGCCAGCACTTCCCAGCTGGCGTCCAGATCGGCGTGGAGCCGGGCCGGATCCGCCTTGAGCTTGCCCACGCCCTTGGCCAGCGCGTCCAGCGCGATCAGCGTGTGGCCGAAGGCGGTGCCGACGGCCCGCAGCACGGTCGAGTCGGTCAGGTCGCGCTGCCAGCGGCTGATCGGCAGCTTGGCGCTGAAATGCTCGAACAGCGCGTTGGCGACGCCGAAATTGCCTTCGGCGTTCTCGAAGTCGATCGGGTTCACCTTGTGCGGCATGGTCGAGGAACCCACCTCCCCGGCCTTGAGCGCCTGCCGGAAGTAGCCCAGCGAGATGTAGCCCCAGACGTCGCGCGCGAAGTCGATCAGGATCGTGTTGATGCGCCGGATCGCATCGCCGATCTCGGCGACGCAGTCGTGCGGCTCGATCTGCGTGGTGTAGGGATTGAAGACCAGCCCCAGGCCCTCGACGAAGCGCTGCGCGAACGCCGGCCAGTCGACGTCGGGATAGGCCGCCACGTGCGCGTTGTAGTTGCCGACCGCGCCGTTGATCTTGCCGGTCAGCTCCACCGCGGCCAGCTGCCGGCGCTGGCGGTCGAGCCGGGCCACCACATTGGCGATTTCCTTGCCGAGCGTCGTCGGCGAGGCGGTCTGCCCGTGGGTGCGCGACAGCATCGGCTGCGCCGCCTGGTCGTGCGCGAGCTGGCGCAGCGTAGCGGTCAGCCGGTCCAGCGCGGGCAGCAGCACCGCGTCGCGCGCATCGCGCAGCATCAGCGCGTAGGCGAGGTTGTTGATGTCCTCGCTGGTGCAGGCGAAATGCACGAATTCCTTGGCTGCTCCGAGCGTCGGGTCGGCGCCGATCTTCTCCTTGATCAGGTACTCGACGGCTTTGACGTCGTGATTGGTCTCGCGCTCGATCGTCTTGATCCGCTCGCCGTCGGCAGCGGAAAAGTCCTCCCCGATCGCCAGCAGGCGCGCGCGCGCGTCGGCCGGCAGTGGCGACACTTCGGCGATCGCCGGCTCGTCGGCCAGCGCGAGCAGCCAGCGCAGTTCGACCTGGACGCGCCGGTGCATGAGGCCGAACTCGCTGAAGATCGGACGCAGGGACTCGGCCTTCCCGGCATAGCGGCCGTCGAGCGGCGAAAGGGCGAACAGCGCGGCGTTGTCGCTCATGGGACTTTCCGGTACCTAGATTCGGGGTTGTACGGTGATGGTCTTGATGCGGGCGCCCTGCATCTTGCGCACGATCAGGTCGAAGTCGTCGAAGGCGAGCGTCTCGCCCTCGGCGGGCAGTCGCTCGAGCCGGTCGATGATCAGGCCGCCGACCGAATTGACGTGGACGGGCGCGGGGATGTCGCGTTCGAGCATCCGCTCCAGGCGGAAGATCGGCAGGCCGCCGGAGATCGAGAACGAGCCGTCGGGCGCCCGCTGCGGCGCGCCGGGGCCGCTGCGCCGGTGCTCGTCCTCGATGTCGCCGACGATCACCTCGATCACGTCCTCCATCGTGAAGAAGCCGACGATGCGACCGGACTCCTCCGCACACAGCGCGATATGGGTATGCCCGCTGCGGAAGCGGCGCAGGATGTCCAGTACCGGTGCCTCGAGCGGAACGGTCACCGCCGGCCGCAGCAGGGCGGGGATGTCCTCGACGTGGCCGTCGTTCTCGGTCACCGCCTGCAGCAGGTCCTTGACGTGCAGGATGCCCTGTACGGTCTCCTCCTCCTCGTCGAACCACGGATAGCGGCTGTAGCGCGCGGTGCGGAACGAGGCCAGAACCTCCTCCAGCGTCATCCCCTGGTGCAGGTAGGCGAGCTGGTCGCGGGTGCGCATCAGGTCGCCGGCGACCAGTTCGGGTAGCTCCAGTGCGTGGCTCATCATCAGGAACTCCTCGCCGACCGGCCGGCCGCTGCGGGCGGCGCGCTTGGCGTGGAGGATGAGTTTCAGCTCGTCCCGGCTGTACTGCTGCTCCTCGTTATGGGCATCCAGCCCGGCGCCGCGCAGGATGCGGTTGGCGCTCGCGTTGAGCAGCCAGATGGCCGGGTACATCAGCCAGTAGAAGGCGTAGAGCGGCGCCGCCGTCCACAGCGACATGCGTTCGGGCCGGCGGATCGCCATCGACTTGGGCGCCAGCTCGCCGAGCACGATGTGCAGGTACGAGATCACGGTGAACGCGATCACGAAGGCGATGATGTGCGCGCTGTCGGGGCCGATCTCGAAGCGGGCGAACAGCGGCTCGAGCAGGCTGGCGAAGGCCGGCTCGCCGATCCAGCCCAGTCCCAGCGAGGCCAGCGTGATGCCGAGCTGGCAGGCGGACAGGTAGGCGTCCAGGTGCTCGTGCACGTTGAGCAGGATGCGGCCACGCCAGCCGTGCTGGGCGGCGAGCCCGGCAGCCTGGGTGTGACGCAGCTTGACGAGGGCGAATTCGGCCGCGACGAAGAAGCCGTTCAGCAAGACCAGCAGCAGTGCGGCGAGAAGGTAAAGCAGGTTCCCCAGCATGGACCGAGATAACGGGAATGGCCCACCGATTCTAGCATTGCGCGCCCCCCGCACCCCGTCGGGGGCGGCGGATCGGGACGGACGGCTATAATCGGCGCCCCTCTACCACCTACCGAAACCGCAGGAACTCCCGATGAGCCAATACCGGATCGAGCGCGACAGCATGGGCGAACTCAAGGTGCCCGCCGACGCGCTTTACGGGGCGCAGACCCAGCGCGCCGTCCAGAATTTCCCGATTTCCGGGTTGACGATGCCGCGCGAGTTCATCCGTGCACTCGGGCTGATCAAGTCGGCCGCGGCCCAGGCCAATGCCGATCTGGGCCACCTGAAGAAGACGCATGCCCGGGCGATCCGCAAGGCGGCCGAGCGGGTCGCCAAGGGCGAGTTCGACGCGCAGTTCCCGATCGACGTGTTCCAGACCGGCTCCGGCACGTCCAGCAACATGAACGCCAACGAGGTCATCGCGCACGTCGCGGCGGCGGCGGGCACCAAGGTGCACCCGAACGACGACGTCAACAACGGCCAGTCGTCCAATGACGTCATTCCGACCGCGATCCAGGTCAGCGCGGTGCTGACCACCAGCGAGCAGCTGCTGCCGGCGCTGGCGCACCTCAAGGCCGTGCTCGACAAGCGCGCCAAGGAGCTGCGCAAGGTCGCCAAGACCGGTCGCACGCACCTGATGGACGCGATGCCGGTCACCTTCGGCCAGGAGCTCGGCGCGTGGTCGGCGCAGGTGCGTTCCAGCATCGAGCGCATCACCGATACGCTCAAGCGCGTGCGCCGCCTGCCGCAGGGCGGTACGGCCGTCGGTACCGGCATCAATGCCGATGCCGAGCTCGGCCCGCGCATCGCCGCCGAGCTGACGCGGATGACCAAGGTCAGGTTCGAGTCGGCCGACAACTACTTCGAAGGTATCGGCTCGCAGGATGCCGCGGTCGAGCTGTCCGGCCAGCTCAAGACGCTGGCGGTCACGCTGACCAAGATCGCCAACGACCTGCGCTGGATGAATTCCGGTCCGCTGGCCGGCCTCGGCGAGATCGAGCTGCCGGCGCTGCAGCCGGGCTCGTCGATCATGCCGGGCAAGGTCAATCCGGTGATCCCCGAGGCGATGGCGATGGTCGCCGCCCAGGTGATCGGCAACGACCTGACGATCACGATCGGCGGCCAGAGCGGCAACTTCCAGTTGAACGTGCAGTTGCCGGTGATCGCCTACAACCTGCTGCAGTCGATCGAGATCCTCGCCAATGCGGTGGTCGCGCTGGCCGACAAGGCGATCGCCGGGTTCAAGGTCCGCGAGGATCACATCAAGGAAGCACTCGACAAGAATCCGATCCTGGTCACGGCACTCAATCCCGTGATCGGGTATGAAAAGGGGGCTGCGACCGCCAAGCAGGCATACAAGGAAGGCCGGCCGATTCTCGACGTGGCACTGGAGACGACCGGCCTGCCGCGCAAGCAGCTCCAGGAGCTGCTCGATCCGGCTGCGCTGACCAAGGGTGGCATTCACGGCGGATCCGCGGGCGGCTGATCCTCGTCCCGGCACCGGTCGCCGGGCGCGGTTCCGGCCCGCGGGCAGCCTGCGGCAGGTGCGCGGCGCAGGCGCTGCGGCGCGGTTCGATCGCTGATCGGATCGTGCCGCGCAAGGTCGCGCCAGCCGCGGATACCGCCGCCCCCGGCCATCGGATGGTCCGTGGCGTCCGGCACAGGTCTTTGCGATCGGTGCCGGACATGATGCTTTGGATCTTTCGATGAAGATGAAACAGGGGGTGTGATGAAGATGAGAGGTTTGGTGCTGGCGGTCGCCCTGGCCGCAGGCAGCGTGTCGGCGCAACAAAGCGTCGACATCAAGGGCGAGGATCTGACGTCCGGTGCCGCCGATGCGCGATTGGCCGGCATCGGACGCGAGGCGGCCGCTGCCAGCCAGCGTGTCGTCGTGACCGCGCCGCAGTACTGGCATGGTGCGATCGCCGCGAAGCTTCGCGCCGGTGGCGGCAGTCGCCTCACGATCGTCCTGCGCGACGGGTTCTACGAGAACGTGGTCCTGCGTGTGGAAGCGGCCCCGGCCGAGCCACCGCCGCGGCCGGAGACCGCGCCTGCGGTCGCGCGGACGCCGCTACCCGCCGAGCGTCCGCCGCCACCGGCGCCGGCCGCCGCTCCGCCGCCGGTGGTGGCACCGCCGCCGCCGCCGACTGCGCCGGCCGCCGCCGTGGTGCCGGCGCGTCCGTCCATACCCACGCCGGCACCCGCGCCGGTCGCGTCGGCGCCGGAAGAGCCGATCAGGCCGCCGGTGTTCGACCGTTTCGCCGAACCGTCGGACGTGGCCGAGGAACGTGCCTTTCTCGAAAAGGCCTACAACGACAACCGTCGCATCCGCTCGCGGCTCAAGCCGAGCGATCTGCGTACCGGTGATACGGTCTACGTGCGCAACGGGGCCGCCGTGATCGTCCGGCGCGACGGTGGCAGCCTCGATCGGTTCTGGCTGGAAGGCCAGCTGAATCTGGAGCAGAACGGCATCGTCAAGGAAGGCGGCAACAAGTATCAGGTCACGCGTTCGGGCTTCCGCTGAAAAACGAATGCCCGCATCCGTGCGGGCATCGTCTCGAATCGAACCGGGCCTGCCGTGTTCCGCGGCAGGTGCCGGTCAGGCGGCTGTCTCGATGCGGCGACCGCGCAACCAGATCGCGGCCGCGATCAGGACCGCGCCGACGACCACGCCGATCCACATCCTGGCCGTACCGAACAGCGCATAGACACGGGCCGGCGCGAGGCTTTCGAGCAAGACGCCGTTCTGCAGCATCGACGCGTTGCGGTTGATCCAGCCGAAGCCGCCCTCGCTGAGCCAGGAGCCGGGCACGATGCCGAACAACAGTCGTGCCAGCACATCGTTGAGCATCACCGAGCGGTCGATGTTGGGCAGTCCCAGGGCGCCCATCCAGCTGTTGGCGATGAAGGCCAGCACCGGCAGGATCACCGCCCACAGGAACGGCTTGCTGCGCACGAAGGCCGACCAGAACAGCAACCAGCCGATCGTCGGCAGCGCCCAGGCGGCATCGGCCGGGATCGTCAGCAGCATGCGGCCGAACATCGAGAACGGGTGCGAGGCGGCCAGCAGCGTGAACGGGTTGACGCCGTGGAAGGACACCCAGATGCTCATCAGCACCAGGAACAGCGCGTAGGCCGCCGTCGAGACCAGCAGGGCGAGCAGCGGCGCGACCAGCATCGCGCTGACGACCTTGGACAGCACTGTCGCGGCATCGCCGACCGGCAGCGACTTCCAGAACAGCACGCTGCGGTCGCGGCGGTCGTCGTACAGCGCACCGAGCAGGTAGAAGAACAGCACGAAGAACAGGGCGATACACGGCACCATTGCGAACGAAAGGTAGGCGACGTCCAGGGCCTTGCCGGCGTTCTCGATCTGCCCGGAAGCGACCATCTGCGCGATCGAGTCCAGCGAGACGCCGATGTTGACGCCCATGCGGCTGCCGTGGATCTCGGCCCACAGGATTCCGAGCAGCGTGAAGATCAGGATCGTCGCGGTGATCCAGAACGGCGTCCAGAAGAAGCCGCCGCGGTGCTCCCAGTATTCGCGCTTGAGCAACCAGGAAAACGTGTTCATGCGTAGGTTCCTTTCATCGTGGCCACGAACAGGTCGGCCACGCTGGGCTTGTGCAGTTCACCGAGTGCGGCCAGGCGGGCACGCTCGACGCCGTCGAACAGGAAGATCGACTTGCCGAAGATCTGGCGCTCGTTGATCGGCCCCAGCGCGCGCGCCTGGTCGGCCTTGTCCGGATTGACCATGACCTCGGCGTAGCGGTCGGCGACCTCGTCCATCGTGGCGGCGAGGGCGATCTTGCCGTCGCGGATGAAGATGAGGTCGGTCAGGATGTGCTCGATCTCCTCGACCTGGTGAGTGGTGACGATGATCGTCTTCTGCTCGTCGAAGTAGTCGTTGAGCAGGGTCTCGTAGAAGGCCTTGCGGTAGAGGATGTCCAGGCCCAGGGTCGGCTCGTCCAGCACCAGCAGGCGGGCGTCGATCGCCATGACCAGGGCCAGGTGCAGCTGCACGATCATGCCCTTGGACAGCTCGCGTACGCGCATCGTGCGCTTGATCTTGGTGTGGGCCAGGAACGCTTCGCACTTCTCGCGCGAGAAGCGCGGGTGGACGCCGGCGACGAAATCGACCGCTTCGCTGACGCGGAGCCAGCGCGGCAGCACGGCGACGTCGGCGATGAAGCACACCTGCTGCATCAGTTCGCTGCGCTGGCGACGCGGGTCGAGGCCGAGCACCGACAGTTCCCCGTCGAATTCGGTCAGGCCGAGGATCGCCTTCAGCGCGGTGGTCTTGCCGGCGCCGTTGGGACCGATCAGGCCGACGATGCGGCCCGGTTCGATGTCGATGCTGACGGCGTCGAGAGCGGTCGCCCTGCCGTAGCGCTTGCTGAGACCGCGGGCATGGATCACCGCGCTCATGACCGGCCTTCCTGGCCGTGCTTGGCGGCTTCGGCCATCAATTCGGCCAGGTCAAGGCCCAGCCGTTGCAGGCGTGTATAGAGCGCCGGCCACTCCTCGCTCAGGAAGCGATCGCGTTCGGATTGCAGGAGCGCCTTGCGCGCCCCGTCGGTAACGTACATGCCTAGCCCCCGTCGTTTTTCAACCAGATTTTCGTCGACCAGCTCCTGGTACGCCTTGGACACGGTGATCGGATTGATCTGAAAATCCGCCGCGACCTGGCGCACCGAAGGCAGCGCATCGCCCTGTTTGAGAACGCCGTCCAGGATCATCGCCACTACGCGGTCGCGTAGCTGGCGATAGATCGGCGTCGAATCGTTCCAGGCGACGGTCATGGTCACTCCTTGACCGACGCGCGCGAGGGGCTTGTCTTGCCGAACGAGTAGTAGGGCATGTCCAGCGAGACCTTTCCGACCAGACCGTCACGGCTGGCGGGCAGGGTGGACGCATGGCCGCGGGCACCCGGTTCCTCGTTGGCGGCCGCCAGTTCCTCGGCGGTGGGCTGCACGACGACTTCGGGCATCACCTCCATGTCCGGGCGGACCAGCACGGTCGGCAGGACCGGCAGCGCGGCGGGGATGGTGGCGGCGGAATGGGCAGCGGCAGGGCGGTGCGGCATGCCGGAGATGCCGATCGTGAGGACCAGCAGGCCGGTAGCGATCAGCAGGGCGGGAATGAGGCGGGCGGACATGGCGACCTCCTTGGAGGCGGTTGATGAAGTAGTGTTGTAGTTAACTATAACACCAAATCCGCGGGCGTCAAGGGGTGATTGGTTTTTCCTCACAGGGTGGTGCGGCCGGGCCGTTCGGAGCGGCTTTCGGGCCATGCGGCGCCGTCCGGGAAGGGCGCCGTGCGTTGAGCCGGCGTGGCCTCAGCCGGCGATGGCGCGGATCCGTTCGACTTCCGAGCGCGGCGGGGCGCCGAACAGGCGCTTGTACTCGCGGTTGAACTGCGAGGCGCTTTCGTAGCCGACGCGATGCGCCGCCGACGTGGCCTCGATGCCCTCGACCAGCATCAAGCGGCGTGCCTCGTGCAGGCGCAGCTGCTTCTGGAACTGCAGCGGCGACATCGCGGTGACCGCCTTGAACTGCCGGTGCAGCGACGAGGTGCTCATGTGCACCTCGCCGGCCAGCGCATCGATGCTGACCGGCAGCAGGTAGCGCTGGCGCAGCAGATGCACGGCGCGGGCGATGCGGTGCGAGCGATTGTCGGCCGTCGCCAGGTCGCGCAAGCGGTGGCCCAGCTCGCCGACCAGTACGCGGTAGAAGATCTCGCGCAGCGCCAGCGGCGCCAGCACCGGCAGGTCCGCCGGCGAATCGAGCATCCGCATCAACCGCAGCACGGCATCGAGCAGCTGCGGATGCGCACGTGCCGCATAGAGGCCGCGATCGATCGCCGTGGCCGGCGACGGGCCCGTGTCCAGGATCAGGCTGCCGAGCATGTCCGGATCGACGTCCAGCCGCAGGCACAGGTACGGCTCCTCGGGCGAGGCCTGGATCACCTGGCCGACCATCGGCAGCGTGACCGACACCACCAGGTAGTTCAGCGGATCGTAGTGGTAGGTTTCCCCGCCGAGCAGGGCAATCTTGCTGCCCTGCGCCACGATACACAGCCGCGGCTCGTAGACGCTCGGCGTGCACGCCGTCGCCGTGCTGCTGCGGATCAGCTTGAGCGCCGGCACCGCGGTGTCGTGGACACCATCGCCTGGCGCGAATCGGGCAATGCGCCGGGCCAGCTCGGCCTGGGCAGCCGGGATCGCGGTGGAGAACGTCGAGTCGGCGGACATGCGCTGATTCCTTGGCGTTGTGGCGGGCGCGGAGGGCAGGGCGATTATTGCCCCGGGCGCCGCCGGGCGGGCGCGCCTCGGCCCGCGAAAAGCAGGATCGGGCAAGGATCGGCCAGCAATGGTCTACCCGGTCGCGTCGCCGGGCCGCTACCGTGGCGGCCATGAATCCGCCGCAGGCGCCCAGGGTCCCTTCCATTCCGCGTCGCCGCATCGCGGACCTGGAGGTGGCGGCGCTCGGGCTCGGTTGCATGGGCATGTCCGATTTCTACGGGCCGGCCGACGAGCGCGCTTCCCTGGCCGTGCTCGACCGCGCGCTCGACCGGGGCGTCAACCTGCTCGACACCGCCGACATGTACGGCAACGGCGCCAACGAGCGCCTGCTGGCCCAGGTGCTCGCGCGGCGCCGGTCCGAGGTGGTCCTGGCGACGAAGTTCGGCTTCGAGCGGGCGCCGGATGGCACGGTGACCGGCCTCAACGGCCGGCCCGACTACGTTGCCCGCGCCTGCGACGCGAGCCTGCGGCGCCTCGGCGTGGACCATGTCGACCTGTACTACCTGCATCGCATCGACCCGGCCGTCCCGGTCGAGGACACCGTCGGCGCGATGGCCCGGTTGGTGGCCGCCGGCAAGGTACGTCATCTGGGCTTGTCCGAAGCCTCCGGCGCCACGCTGCGCCGAGCGCACGCGGTGCACCCCATCGCGGCCCTGCAGAGCGAGTACTCGCTCTGGACGCGCGAGGTCGAAGCCGATGCATTGCCCGCTTGCCGCGCGCTCGGCGTGGCGCTGGTTGCCTACAGCCCGCTCGGGCGCGGATTCCTGGCCGGGGCGATCCGCCAGGCCGATGACCTGCCGCCGGGCGACTGGCGGCGCGGCTTGCCGCGCTTCGCGCCGGACAGCCTCGCCGCCAACCGCGCGCTGGCCGATGCCCTGGCCGCGATTGCCGCGGCGCGCGGTTGCACGCCGGCCCAACTGGCGTTGGCCTGGCTGCTCGACCGCGGGCCGGACATCGTGCCGATCCCGGGCACGCGGCGGATCGAGCGCCTCGAAGAGAATCTCGCGGCGGCGCAGATCACGCTGGACGCCGAGGAGCGGACGCGCATCGATGCCGTGCTGGCGCACAGGCCGGTCGTCGGTGCGCGCTATCCGGCCGATCGGATGGCCTATATCGATCGCTAGCGGCGTGATGCGTGACTCTGGCTCCCGTCGAAAGGGAGCCTTTCCCGGCACGGAAGAAACTTCCTGCGTTGTCTTTTGTTCATCTGTTTATTGTGTGGCGCAGCAGCGCTGAGTCCCGCGCAAGCTCGCGGACGGTACGGCCGGAAGCCAGCAGCACCGGCTGTAACTCCTGCGACGCACCATGAGCCCTAACCTCGTATAGCGGAGATGCCGACATGTGGATCGTTCAATACGCGCTGGCACGCCGCTACACCATCGGCGTCCTGGCGATCCTGATCCTGCTGTTCGGTACCTTGGCCGCGCGCCGGATGCCCACCGACATCCTGCCCGAGGTCGGCATCCCCTCGGTCAACCTGATCTGGACCTACACCGGCCTGCCGGCGGCGGAGATGACCGCCAAGATCACCTCGTTCTCGGAAATCGCGATCCTCAACAACGTCGACGACCTCAAGGAAGTCCGTTCCGAATCGCTCAACGGCGTCGGCATCGTCCGTATCGATTTCCAGACCGGGGTGAACCTGGAGCGCGCGCTGGCGCAGCTGACCGCAGTCTCGCAGACGATCCTGCGGCGCATGCCGCCCGGCACGTCGCCGCCGCTGGTGGTCCGCAACAACGTCTCCAGCACACCGGTGCTGCAGCTGGTGCTCTCGTCCGATGCGATGACCGAGGCGCAGCTCTACGACTACGCCCGCCTGCAGCTGCGCTCGCAGATCCAGACCATCCCCGGCATCCGCATGACGCTGCCGTACGGCGGTGCCGCGCGCCAGATCATGGTCGATCTCGATCCGCGCGGCCTGCAGACCTACCGCCTGACGCCGGCCGACGTCACCGCCGCGCTGGAGCGCGGCAGTTCCACGCTGCCGTCCGGCACGATCCGCGAAGGCGAGCGCGAGATGCAGATCGCGCTGGAAACCAGTCCGGAGACCGCGGCCGGCTTCCTGGATCTGCCGATCGCCTCCCGCGACGGCAACGTCATCTACGTGCGCGACGTCGCCTCCGTGCGCGACGGCGGTGCCCTGCAGACCAACGTCGCGCGGATGGACGGCACCAGCGCGGTCTCGGTCGCACTGATCAAGCTCGGTGGCGCCTCGGCCGTGGAGATCGTGCGCGCGGTACGCGCGCGGCTGCCGGAGATCATCGCCTCCGCACCCGCCGGCACGCGCATCGAGCCGATCTTCGACCAGTCCGTTTTCGTCGACAACGCGATCGGTTCGATCCAGCACGAGGCAGTCCTGGTCGGCCTGCTGGTCGCCTTCGTCGTGCTGGTGTTCATCGGCTCGTGGCGCTCCAGCCTGATCGTGCTGAGCGCGATCCCGCTGGCGCTGCTCGCGTCGGTGGCGATGCTCAACCTGCTCGGCTACACGTTCAACGTCATGACGCTCGGCGGCCTGGCGCTGGCGATCGGCATCCTGGTCGACAATGCCGTGGTCGACGTCGAGAACACCAATCGCAACATCGCGCTCGGCAAGGACGTGCCCACCGCGATCCTCGACAGCGCACGCGAGGTGGTCTTTCCCGAGTTCGTCTCGACGATCGCGATCTGCATCGTGCTGACGCCGATCCTGTTGCTGTCGGGCCTCTCGGCCTGGGTGTTCACGCCGCTGGCGCTGGCGGTGATCTTCGCGATGGCCGCCTCGTTCCTGCTGTCGCGCACGCTGATCCCGGTGCTGGCGCTGATGCTGCTGCCGGCCGATGTCGAGAGCCGGCGCAACCCGCGCTGGGGAGCGGAAAAGCTGCTGCTGGCCGTCAACCACCGCTTCGAGCACACCCTCGATGCGCTGCGCGAGCGCCATCACGCCCTGCTCGAGCGGCTCGGCGCGCACGGCCTGGTGATCGGGATCGGCGCGCTCCTGATCGTCGCTCTCGGCGGCCTGGCGACGCTGTCGCTGGGGCGCGAGTACTTTCCGGCCGTCGACGCCGGCCAGCTGCGGCTGCAGGTGCGGCTGCCGACCGGCACGCGGCTGGAGGAGACCTCGATGCGGCTGGCCGACATCCAGCGCGAGATCCGCCAGATCATCCCGCCGGCCGAGCTGCAGACCGTCTACGAGCAGATCGGCATTCCCGATGCGGTCAACCTGGCCTGGGTCGACAGCGCCGTAGTCGGCTCGTTCGAGGCCGAGATCATGCTGCAGCTGCGCAGCCCGCACGCGCCGAGTGCCGGGTACCTCGCGCAGATCCGCCAGCGGATCGCCGAGAAGTTTCCCGACGTGAAGCTGTTCGAGCGTCCGCCCGACGCCACCAGCCGTACGCTGGCCGGCTCCGCGGTCGCCGCTTTCGAGATTCGCATCAACGGCCGCGACAGCGCCGGCAACCTGGCCGCCGCGCGCACGATCGAACAGCGCCTGCGCGAGGTGCCCGGCGCCGTCGACGTGGCGTTGCGGCAGGTGCTGGACCTGCCCGAGTACCGTATCCAGGTCGACCGCAGTCGCGCCGCCCAGCTCGGTATCACCGCGCAGGACGCCAACCGTGCCGTGCTGGCCGTGCTCGGCTCGGCCGGCACGGTCACGCCGGTCTATTGGGTCGACAGCGTCAGCGCCACTTCGTACACGGTGCAGGTGCAGGCGCCGCCGTCGAGCCTGGACAGCATCGAGACCCTGCTCAACACGCCGCTGCGCATCGGGACCAACGGCGAGGCCGTGCTCCTGCGCAACATCGCCACGGTGACGCCGCGCAGCGTGCCGGCCAGCCTCGGGCGCACCATGCTGGCGCCGACGGTGAGCGTGCTCGCCAACGTGCAGGGCACCGACCTCGGTGCCGTCTACGACCGCCTCGTCGCGATCACCGACCAGGTCCGCCCGCAGCTCAAGCCGGGCAACCGCATCGAGATCGCCGGCCAGGCCGAGGCCATGCAGAGCGCCTACAGCGAGCTGGCCGGTGGCCTGCTGATGTCGGCGGTGCTGGTATTCCTGGTGCTGGTGGTCAACTTCCAGTCGTGGATCCTGCCGCTGGTCGCGATGTCCGGCTTGCCGATCGCGATCAGTGGCGCGGCCATCGGCCTGTGGGCCACCGGCACGCCGCTCAGCGTGCCGGCACTGATGGGCGTGATGATGGTGATCGGCGTATCCACCGCCAACAGCGTGCTGGTCTCGAGCTTCGTCCGCGACCTGATCGCCGCCGGCCACGATCCGGTCGTCGCCGCCTACGAGGCCGCCGCGGTACGCCTGCGACCGGTACTGATGACCGCCAGTGCGATGGTGCTCGGCATCGTCCCGATGGCGATCGGCCTGGGCGATGGCGGCGAGCAGAACGCGCCGCTCGGCCGCGCGGTGATCGGCGGCCTCTTGTTCGGCACGCCGGCCACCCTGATTCTCGTTCCGTCGCTGCTCGCCGTGCTCGGTCGTCGTCGCGGCCGTGCCGAACGGCCTGCCGCTGCCGCGGATACTGCGCTCGCCCCTACCGGAGTGACCCCATGAAGCCTTCCGTCCCGTCCCCGATCGGCCTGCGCCCGGCGCGTCTTTCCGTTGCCGTGCTCGGCGCGCTGGCCGGCTTGCTGCTCCAGGCCTGCAGCACCGGCGGCGCCGAGCCGCCGGCCCCGTCGCCCACCGCGCCGGCCACGGTGACCGAAGTCCTCACCGTCGACGCCAAGCCGGCCGGCGACAGCTTCGAGCTGCGCCTGCCCGCGCGCGCGATGCCGGGCGAATCCGCGCGCATCTATGCGCGCGCGACCGGCTTCCTGGCCGAGCGCCGTGTCGACCTCGGCGACAGCGTGGAGGCCGGACAGGTGCTGGCCGTCATCACGGCACCGGAGATCGACCAGGCCGTCCGCGAGGCCGAAGCCGGCCTCGGCGAGGCCAGGGCCGACGAGGAACTGGCACGCGTCAACTTCGAGCGTGCCGACACGCTGATCGCCACCGGCGCGATCGCCAAGGAGACCCACAGCGAGCGCCGTGCCGCCTTCGACGTCGCCAAGGCCGCGCGCGCCGCCGCCGAGGCGCGTCTGTCCAGCGCTCGCGAGCGCAAGGGCTTCCAGACCGTGCGCGCCCCGTTCGCCGGCGTCATCGTCGCGCGCAGTGCGGAGCGGGGCGATCGGGTCGTCGGCGACCAGTCCGGCGCTTCGCCGCTGTTCGAGCTGGCCGCACTCGATCCGCTGCGGATCACCGTCGATGTGCCGCAGAGCGCGGTGCTGCAGGTGCGTCCCGGCCAGCAGGCGCAGGTCCACTTCCCCGAACTCGGCACCACTGCGCTGCCGGCCGAGATCACGCGCAGCGCGCAGAGCATTTCCGAAGGCGCCGGCGGCATGCGGGTCGAGCTGCGCTTGCCCAATCCCGGCAACCGGCTGCCCGCCGGCATGGTAGGCGAGGTCCGCCTCAGCCTGCCGCGCGAAGGCCAGGCCGCGCTGATCCCGATCAGCGCCCTGATCCAGGACGCCCAGGGTGCCCGGGTCGCCGCCATCGGTCCCGATTCCACGTTGACGCATCGCCCCGTGGTCGTCGGGCGCAACCTGGGACCGGAGGTCGAGATCCTCGATGGCGTAAAGGCCGGCGAGGCGGTGATCGCCAATCCCAACGCGCTGCTGCGCCCGGGCGCAGCGGTGCGCGCGCGGCCGGCCGGGGCGTCCTGAAACCGCCGGGGCTTTCCAGCCGGCTCAGCGTGAGGACCGGCACCGGCGGTGCGGTCGGGTGCCGGCATTCGCTGCGGCAAGCAGCAGGCGCCGCGGTTGACCTATCGGTGGATACCGTTGACCGTGCCGGTCAGAGCCCGAACAGGCTCGCGTAGAGAACGGACAGGCGATCGCCGAAGACGAACCAGACCCAGCCCGCCGCCGCGATGAACGGGCCGAACGGGATCGGCGTCGAGCGGTCCTTGCCGCGCACCGCCAGCACCGTGCCGCCGATGATCGCGCCGATCAGCGACGAGACCAGGATGATCGGCAGCAGGCTGGCCGCGCCCATCCAGGCGCCCAGTGCGGCCAGCAGCTTGAAGTCGCCGTAGCCCATGCCCTCCTTGCCGGTCAGCAGCTTGAACAGCCAGAACACCGACCAGAGGCTGAGGTAGCCGATCGCCGCGCCGAGGATGGCGGTCGGCGCATCGACGAACAGCGGCAGCAGGGCGATCAGCAGGCCCAGCCACAGCAAGGGCAGGGTGAGCTGGTCCGGCAGCAGTTGGGTGCGGAAATCGATGCCGCTGGCCGCAATCAGGATCCACGTGAAGACCAACCCCGCCAGCAGCGGCCAGCCGAAGCCGAGCTGCCAGGCGATCACCGCCGAGGCGACGCCCGTCAGCAGTTCCACCAGCGGGTACTGGATCGAGATCGGCGCCTTGCAGTAGCGGCAGCGCCCGCGCAGCAACAGCCAGCCGAGCAGCGGGATATTGTCCCAGGCGGCCAGCCGGTGCTTGCAGTGCGGGCAATGGGACGCCGTGACCACCAGGTCTGGCGGCGCTGCCTCCGCGGTCGGCACAGTGCCGAGGAACTCGTGCGCCTGCTGCCGCCAGCCATGCTCCAGCCGCGCCGGCAGGCGCAGGATCACCACATTGAGAAAACTGCCGACGATCAGGCCCAGCAGCCCGCACAGCACGATCAGCGGCGCAGGCTGCGCCAGCCAGGCGTAGTCACCCATCAAACGACAGACGCGAGCTTGAAGATCGGCAGGTACATGCCGATGACCATGCCACCGACCACCACGCCGATGATCACCATGATGAACGGTTCCAGCAGGCTGGACAGCGCATCGACGGCGTTCTTGACCTCTTCTTCGTAGAACTCGGCCACCTTGAACAGCATCGCGTCGAGCGCGCCGGCTTCTTCGCCGATCGCGACCATCTGCGTGACCATGTTGGGAAAGAGGTCCGTCTGCTTCATTGCCAGTTGCAGCTGATGGCCGACCGAGACGTCATCGCGGATGCGCTTGACCGCCTCGTTGTAGACCGGGCTGCCGGTGGCGCCGGACACGGAATCGAGAGCCTCCACCAGAGGAACACCCGCCTTGAACGTGACGCCGAGCGTACGTGCGTAGCGGGCTATGGCGGATTGCCGCAGGATTTCTCCCACGACTGGAATCTTCAACATGAGCCGCCCGACAAGATGTTCGAATTTTGTCGATCGTTTTATCGTAAAGACAAAAGCAGTAATCGCGCCGACAAGGACAAGCAGTAAAGCCCACCACCATTCGACAAGGAAATCAGACGCCGCTACCAGCATCAACGTAAAAGCTGGGAGGTCGGTTCCAAATCCTTTGAATACGGCTTCGAACTGGGGAATAACAAAGATCAAGAGGACGCAAGAGACGATGATGGCAACTGCGATAACAGCAGCCGGATAGAACATTGCCTTCTTAATTTTCCCCTTGATACTCTCGATGTTTTCTTTGTACGTTGCGACCGTGTCGAGAATCGTATCGAGCACGCCGGAGGCCTCGCCGGCACGAACGAGGTTGCGGAACAGTTCGTCGAACTGCACGGGATACTTCCCAAGCGCCTCGTTCAGCGCCGACCCGCCCTCGATGTCCGTCTTGATGTTGGTCAGCATGTCCTTCATGCGCTGATTTTTCTGGCCGCCAGCGACGATCTCGAAGCCTTGCACCATCGGCACGCCGGCCGCCATCATCGTCGCCAGCTGGCGCGCGAAAATGGCGATTTCGCGAGATTTGATCGAGCTGCCACTTTTGCCGAACAAGGGTTTTGGCTTCGGCTTGACGGTTTGCGGGTTGATGCCTTGCTTGCGCAAGTCCGCCTTGACCAAGCTGGCGTTCTTGCTGCTGGTCTCGCCCTTGATCTTGGTGCCGCGCTTGTCCAAGCCGACCCAGACAAAGGTCTGCAGCTCACTGACCTTTGCGCGCTCCCGGGCCACTTTTGATCGGGCGTCGGCCTGGGCCTTGGCCTGTTTCGCTCGGAGTGCGGTGACGGTTGCCATGGCTTAGTCCTTCGTGACGCGATTGATTTCGGCGAGGCTGGTATGCCCGTTCTTGACCTTGAGCAAGGCCGAGGCACGCAGGTCGTTGATGCCGATGCGCTTGGCCTCGGTGGCAATCTGTATGGCGTTGCCACCGGCGAGAACGATCTTCTGGATGTCCTCGCTCATCGGCATCACCTGGTAGATGCCCAGGCGGCCCTTGTAGCCCTCGTTACAGCCGTTGCAGCCGACCGCTTCAAAGATGTCCAGTCCTGCGTCGATCTCGGCCTGGGTAAAGCCTTCGGCCAGCAGGGCGGGTGCAGGGATGTTGGCTGGCCGCTTGCAGTCGTGCAGGCGCCGCGCCAGCCGCTGGGCGATCACCAGCGTCACGGAACTGGTGATGTTGTAGGGCGCAATGCCCATGTTCATCAGGCGCGAGATCGTTTGCGGACCGTCATTGGTGTGCAGGGTCGAGAGCACCATATGGCCGGTCTGCGCGGCCTTGATCGCAATCTCGGCGGTTTCCAGGTCGCGGATCTCGCCGACCATGATCACGTCCGGGTCCTGGCGCAGGAAGCTGCGCAGCGCTGCGGCGAACGTCATGCCGCGCTTGGCGTTCTGCTGCACCTGGTTGATGCCCGGCACACGGATTTCGACCGGGTCCTCCACCGTGGAGATGTTGCGCCCCTCCACGTTGAGGATGTTGAGCGCCGTATAGAGCGATACCGTTTTGCCCGAGCCGGTCGGGCCGGTGACCAGCACCATGCCGTAGGGCTTCTCGATCGCTTCCAGGAACAGCTTCTTCTGGTCTTCCTCGTAGCCCAGCTTGTCGATGCCGAGCTTGGCCGCCGCGGCATCCAAAATACGCAGCACGATCTTCTCGCCGAACAGCGTGGGGCAGGTGCTGACGCGGAAGTCGATCGACTTGGTCTTGGACAGGTTGAGCTTGATGCGCCCGTCCTGCGGCACCCGTTTCTCGGCGATGTCCAGGCCGCTCATGACCTTCAGGCGCGAGGCGATGCGTGAGTTGAGCTTGACGGGTGGCGAGGCGACCGCCCGCAACATGCCATCCATGCGCAGGCGCACGCGGTAGGCGGTCTCGTAGGGCTCGAAGTGGATGTCCGAGGCGCCGCGCTTGATCGCGTCGACCAGCACCTTGTTGATGAAGCGCACCACCGGGGCGTCCTCGGTGGAGTTGGCGTCGACGCCGGTTTCGGCCTCGTCTCCATCGACACCGCCGAGGTCCAGGTTCTCCAGACCCTCGTCGTCGCCCAGGGATTCCAGCGTCGCGTTGGTGGCCGTCAGTGCCTGGTCGATCGCCCGGTCCAACAGGGCATCGTCCACCAGGATCGGCTCCACACTGTGGTTGGACTGGAACTTGATCTCGTCCAGCGCACGCAGGTTGGTCGGGTCCGACACACCAAGGAACAATCGGTTGCCGCGCTTGAACAACGGCAGGGCGCGGTGCTTGGTGACCAGTTCCTCCTTGACCAGCTTGATCGGCACCTGGGTGACGTCGATGCCGGCAAGGTCGATCAAGGGGATACCAAACTCAGCCGAGGTCGCCTGGGCCACCAGGCCGCTACCGACCAGGCCGTGCTCGATCAGCCAGGGGCCGATCGGGATGCGCTGGCGGGCCGCTTCGTCGGCGGCCTTGCGCGCTTCGTTCTCGCCGAGGATGCCGTCGGCCACCAAACGCCGGGCGATGCCGCTCAGGCCCGCCAGCGCCGCCGTATTCATCGGTACAGCCATAAGAAGGTCACGCAAGCCCCTGTCGGATCGGCTGAATCTACCGCAAACCGGGGTCACGTAGAACCATGTGCATCACAAAAATCGTCACGTCATCCACAAGGCGAGGAGCGTGCGGCAAGGGCCCGGCTTCGCGGAGCGCTATGGAGTGCGCCTGAGGAAGCAGTGCGCCTCGGGCTCACGAACAGCCGCTAGGTTTGTACGGTGCCGGTACCGTGGAAGAGCAGCTCCAATCGCCCCCGCTCGCCCGGGTCAGAATGAGCGTTGTGCCGCCAAGCAGTGGATTGCCTTTCAATAGGCAGGTGATCGTGCCGGTGGCGACATTCAAGGAGATGTCGCATCGATCGGTCGTCGCAGCGAGACCGATGTCGCCAAGCGTGAAGGATGTGATTCCGTCGTTGATCTTGGCTTCAAACCCGGCCTTTCCTGGCGCTATCTCGGCAAGCCCAGACACCGCAACTGAGCGCGCGACATAGCCTTGATACGCTGGAATGGCAATTGTCGCGAGGATTGCAAGAATCGCGACAACAATCATCAGCTCGATGAGCGTAAATCCTCGAGTGCTCATTTATTCCCCCTTTGGCGTGGCGCAGCAGATTTCATGCCAGTAAGGAAAATAAAGAAGGCCCCCGTATTCGGGGGCCTTCTGGAAGCCTGGCCTGCCAATCAAATCAGCAGGTTAGCTTGTTCTGCGAGTTTTACTGGCAACCGGTCGGCGCCCACTTCGGATCGACACCGGTGCTGCAGGCCCACGCACCCGAAGCATCACGGGTCCAGGTCAGGTCATCGCCGGCGATCGAGATATTGGCATTGTTGCCAAAGGTCGAAACGATCGTGCTGGCATCCGTAAGCGGATCGGTGATCTGCGCGGTGCCGGCAGTGGCAGGAACGGTCACGCCGGGAGCGGCATTGCCGCCAGTGAGAAGGTTCGATCCAGTCGCACCCGGATCACACTCGCCGGCAGCGTTGCCGATCGCGGTCCGGCCTTCGTTGATGCAGGTCTCGATGGCCGTACGAAGCTGGCCAGATTCCGACATCACGCGCGAAACCTGCGAACGGATGACGTAGTTCTGGTACTGCGGGATGGCGATGGCCGCCAGGATGGCGATGATCGCAACGACGATCATCAGTTCGATCAGCGTGAAGCCCTGGGTCTTCTTGAAGTTCATGGATGTTTCCTCTTGGAAAAAAGATCTGATCCGGATATCCCCTGAGTTCCTTCCGGTCCCTGCCGGGCGGTGATGCCTCCCTATCGCCCGCTTCGACTGCTACCGGAAGCGTGCTGGGTATGGTGCAGCATGTATGCCAACCCCGTTCAGAAAAGCGCGATGCAGTCGTTACAAACTGTCAGAGGAGAAATAAAACCATATATATCAATAAATTGTCCGATGTTTCAGGTGACGCTTGGGCGTCCGGATCGTTGCAAAAAGGTGTCTGCATCACAGTGCGCTGCACCGCAGCATCCTCATCCCGTCTCAGCCCTCTGGGCATTCCGGCAGGGCATGACACGGAGCGCGCGGATCGTCAGAAAGTGACATCTTGTGTCAGGCCGGTGCGTAACGGTGAGCAATCGGTGGCTCGCATACGCGGTAAGGCGGCCGGGGGCGAAGCGGGCACGGGCGTGACGGCGCGCTTCGACTACCAGGGGTCGATGGGGAGCACATCCAGGAGCTTCCCGCTCCGGGGCTCCAGAATCATCGCCAATCCGCTCGTGGACGAGCGAAGCGGGACGTAGACGGCGTCAGCCTCTTTGCGTCCGCTGCGCTCCAACCAGGCATCAAGAACGGCGGAGCCGCCCGGCTTGTTCCGTAGTTCGGCCAGCGGGCGCCCGCGAGAAGCCAAATTCGGCGCCTCCTGCTCGTAATCGACGTAGTGACGCGGCAGGTACTCCAGATCCTTGCCACGGAAGAGGTCGTCGGTCAGGGCCTTCTTTTCCTCTTCAGCTGTCGGCCGTTGCACTGCCACCAAGCGGGGCCCCGTCCATGATGCTGATTGGAAAAGCGGAGCGCGCCCATCCGCCAGATCCGCCGCATCGACTTCATAGGCCGAGACCAGCGTGAAGCGGTCATCAGCGCCCACGATGAAGGCCGGGCGTGCACGCACGACGATGGAAAGCCCGTAGACCAAGGCCGCGATCTGTACCAGCGCGATGACGCTGAGGTCGAACCGCAGGCTCTTCTTCCCGGCCTTGAACACCACCAGCGTCAGCAACGGGCCGAGCAGCAGGTCCACGCCGAGCAGCAGCAAGACAAGATGACTGGCGCCGGCGGCCTGTGCATACGGGGGTGGATACCAGACGCCGAAGATCAACAGGGCGGCGATCAAGCCAATCGCCAGGCTGATGCACAGGTGGATGGAGGCGGCTTTCCAGCGGGACATGAGCGAGAGATCGTCGTTCTGGGGATGTGAAGCATAAACAGGTTGTAGCGCTCGATTTCAAGAGGGCGTGGCTCCGTTTGCTGGGGGAGGCGGTTTTTTTTGGTCTGACGGGGTGACGTCCTGTTTCCGCGTGACCCAGTTTCTTATCGGTTGCTCTCTTGAGGGGGCTGTGGCAAGTTCATCCAAGTTTTTGCTCTGTTCTGAATCGGTGTGGGGGGGCAATGAGTATTTGTTCAATGGCGGCGGGCGAATTCTTAGGAAGAGTGCGTGCGACGCTGATATTGATTGTTGTAACTTTCTTTTGGGATGGGTCTCAACTTGCCTATGCGCAAGATTGCTTCATAAATGGCGGGGCGGCCGAGTGTCGAGGGCCCGAAGCAACTCCTTGGGAGTGTGGAAGCAACTATCCGGATATGCTGGTCAGCAGCGCACCTTGCAGGTATTACGATAACGGCCAAGGTATTGGGCCCGGAGATGTCATAAAGACATGCAGCATAGACGAGGCATGGGCGTTCGCCGATGCGTACGCGCCAGTTAAATATCCGCCAGGCACAGTGGGTGACACCGTTCTTTGCTATGGCCCTTATCGGAGTAATCGCATAGAAATATTGCCCCGTGCGCAGGATATGGGGCTGGATGTCAATATGCGATTCCGGCAAGATGTGACCTACGCATTTTTTAATTGGGGTAGCGGAATGTGCACTCCTGCGCTCCGTCCTGGTAGGGCCGAGTCTAGTTGTGTGCGTTATGTTTATTGTTCATCTGGATATTCACATCATTATTATAATGGGGTCGAGTCCTGTATTAGATACAAGCCGGAGGCTTGCCCGGTAGGCAATCCTATTCAGTGCGCGGGCGGACAAAAGACACAGATTGAGTTTGATTTGATGGCTGCGAGCAGCTCATCGCTTGAGTTTGCTCGCTATTATTCTAGTGTTGGGTTCTACAGTGCTCCCCATTTAGATTTGCCAAGAGATGGTTTTGGTGCTGTTTGGCGTCACGTATGGCAGCGTAGTGTCGTAGTGCAACTGGCGGCCTCTCCTTCGGAGGAATCAGTAGCCTACGTCGTTCAGCCGAACGGCGACTACCGCCATTTCAAGTGGGTTGGCGGTATCTGGGCGGGTCGCAACGACAAGTCCGAATCCTTGATCGAGTTGACCAGCGGCGGTATCACAACCGGTTGGCGCTATGTCGATGCCGCAGACACGGTGGAGCTATACGACGATACCGGCAGGCTGCAGTCGATCACGACCAAGGCCGGGCTGGTGACGACCTTGACCTACAGCGATGGTTCGACACCGGTTTCGGTAGCGCCGGCTTCGGGTCTACTCATCAAGGTCCAGGACTGGACCGGGCGTGCATTGGAGTTGCGCTACGACGCGCACTCGCTTATTACACAGATGATTGGCCCGGATGGGGAAGTCACCGAGTACCGCTACGATAAATGGAAGCGCTTGGCATTCGTCGATCGCCCTGGAGTTAGTCCGTCTACCCGGGGGTATTTGTACAACGAGCCGGGTTATGCTGCGGGTTCCAACTCCTATTGGGAGCGGTTGACCGGCATCGTTGACGAAAATGGCAACCGTTACGCGTCGTACAAGTACGACGCTAGCGGCCGCGCCTATGAGGAATGGCACGGCAACGCGAATGCCAACAAGCTGACCTTGGTGTTCTCGGGTAACTACATGACGGCGACGTCGTGGACGCGCACGACCGATGCCCTGGGCCAGACGCGGCGCAAGAAGTTCGCTGCCGTCAACGGCATCCTGCGCGACGCCGGCGAGGACCGCTGCGCGAACGCAACCTGCTCGTCGGTGATCGCCAGCACCAGCGTGACGTACGACGCCAACGGCAACCGCGACCAGGCGACCGACTACGGCGGTACCGTCACCGACTACAGCTACAACACACGCGGCCTGGAGACGCAGCGGATCGAGGCGGCCACGGCGACGGGCCCCGGCTCGGCCAAGCGCACGACGCAGACCGACTGGCACAGCACGCTGAACGTGCCGACCGAGAAGCGCGCCTATGACGCTGCCAGCGCTTTGCAGGCGCGCACGCAATGGGCCTACAACGCCCGCGGCCAGGTGACGGCCGCCTGCGAGCTCGACCCCGCCGATACCGCGGCGATGGCCTACACCTGCAGCGCGACCACGGCGCCGCCGGCGGGCGCGAAGGTGCGCCGCACGGTGATGACCTACTGCGAGTCGGGTGGCGTCACGGCCGGCACCTGCCCGCTGGTCGGATTGCTGTTGTCGGTCAACGGCCCGCGGGCCACGGCCGATCCGGGCATGGGCGGCCTCGACGACCTGACCACCTATACGTACCGGCAGACCGAAGATCCGACCTGCGCCAGCGCCGGTGCCTGCAGCTACCGCAAGGGCGACCTATGGAAGGTCACCAATGCGCTCGGCCAGGTCGCCGAGACCGTCAGCTACGACAAGAACGGCCGCATCACGCGAGCTAAGGACGCCAACGGCACGCTGAGCGACTTCACGTACCACTCGCGCGGCTGGCTGCTGACACGCACGGTGCGCGCCAATGCCAGCGGGCTCCCCTCCGCCGACGACACCACCACCACGCTGGCCTACGACGCCGTCGGCAACGTCACCCGGGTGACCCAGCCGGACGGCAGCTACCTCGACTACGGCTACGACACCGCCCACCGGTTGGTCAGCGTCACCGACAACCTCGGCAACACGCTCGACTACTGCCCCGCCGGCGCCGGTACGGCGGACTGCCTGGACGGCGCCGGTAACCGGCGGATCGAGGAGACGCGGACCGGCGCGAGCGCGGTCACGCGCACGCTGCGGCGGACCTACGACCAACTCGGCCAGCTGACCGCCCAACTCAACGCCCAGAGCCAGGCCACCCAGACCTGGCCGGCCGTCGGTGGCTACGACCTCAACGGCAACCCCACCCAGAGCGTGGACGGGCTCGGTGTCGAGACGCGGCAGAGCTACGACCCGCTGAACCGGCTGACGCAGACGATCCAGGACTACCTGGGGCCCGATCCGGCCACCCGCGACACCACCACCGGCTATGGCTACGACGCGCGCGATAACCTGGTCAGCGTCACCGACCCGGACGGCCTGACGACCAGCTACACCTACGACGGCCTCAACAATCAGACCGGCCTGTCGAGCCCGGACACCGGCAGCACCGCCTATACCTATGACGCCGCCGGCAATCGCCGTACCCAGACCGACGCCCGCGGCATCACGACCACCTACACCTACGATGCCCTCAATCGCCTGACCGGCATCAGCTACCCCACCAGCAGCCTGGACACGAGCTTCGCCTACGACCAGGCCGACGGCACCACCGGTTGCAGCGGTTCCTACCCGGCCGGGCGGCTGACGCGGATCACCGACGCCAGCGGTAGCGCCACCTACTGCTACGACCGCCGCGGCAACATCACGAAGAAGACCCAGGTCACCAGCACCACCACGCTGACGGTCAGCTACACCTGGACGAAGGCCGACCGGCTGGCCGGCCTGACCTACCCGAGCGGCGCCATCGTCAGCTACACGCGCAATGCGATCGGGCAGGTGACCGGCCTGACCTGGAAGGCCAACGCCAGTGCCACGCCGCAGATAGTCGTCAGCAATGCGACCTACTACCCGTTCGGTCCGTTGAACGTGCTGACCTTCGGCAACGGCCGTACGCTGACCAAGACCTACGACCAGGACTACGCGATCGACCACGTCGCCAGCAGCGTCACCGGTGGCCTCAACCTGGAGCTGACCGTCGATGTGATGGGCAACATCATTGCCGGTACCGATGCCATCGGCAGCCCGACGCCGAAGATCACCTACGGCTACGACCGGCTGTACCGGCTGAAGGAAGTCCGCGACGGCAACGCCGACCTGATCGAGGCGTTCACGTACGGCCCGACCGGCGACCGGCTCGGCAAGACGGTCGGGACCAACCCCACCGAGGCGTACACGTACACCGCCAGCACGCACCACCTCGCCAGCGTCGGCGGCGTCAGCCGCACCCATGACGCCAACGGCAACCTGACCGGAGCGCCGTTCGCGGCGATGACCTACGACGACCGCAACCGGCTGGCGACGGCGACCGTCGGCAGCGAGACGATCGGTTACCAGTACAACGGCCGTGGCGAGCGGGTCACCAAGCTGCGGACGGCCACGCGCGAGGACGTGGCCTACGACGAGGCCGGCAGGCGGCTGTACAGCCTGACGGACAGCCTGGGCGGGCTCGGTACGGCGCCGCAGCTGCAGGAATACCTCTACCTGGATGACCTGCCGGTGGCGGTCAATGCCGGCGGCGCGCTGGTGTACCTGGAGACCGATCACCTGGGCACGCCGCGGCTGGCGGTCGATCCGGCCAGTAAGGCCTGGCGCTGGCAGTGGAATTTCTTCGGCACCGCCTTCGGCGAGCACGCGCCGACGCTGCCGGCCAGCGATCCGCTGACGCTGAACCTGCGCTACCCGGGGCAGGCCTACGATGCCGAGACCGGGCTACATTACAACTACTTCCGCGATTACGAACCGGGCACGGGGCGGTATGTGGAGAGCGATTCTATTGGACTAAAAGGGGGTAGTAGTACGTATTCATATGTGCAGGCATCTCCTGTCAATTTTGTTGACAGCAATGGAAAAGAGCAGATGTGCGGCACAAAATACTGTAGGACTGATGTGCCTATAATTCCGCCTCCTGACAACAGAGATAGGGGCTGTCGGACTTTCGTTTCCATGGCAACATGGTTTTGGAATATAAATTGGGAGTATCCGACTTGGGAGATGAGTAGTGATGGCAATCTTCTCCCGGAGGTAGGGTTCACGCTTGTGCGTTGTTGCAAGCCAGAGAATTGCAGAGAGCGTATCCCTGTTATTACCTTGTTTGGCAGCAAATTCGAAACAGCATCGTTTGGTATTGGCAGGAGGCTTGGGGTGAGCACTGCGAACGATGAGGAAATTTGCGTGAATCTGGGTTTTGGTGTTGGGATGCCAGTTAATTTCTCTGAATGAGATGAGTTCGGGAAGAATAATTTTCTTTTTGTTCGGCATATTTCTTGTCGTTGGGGGAATTTTAAATCTAAAAATTATAAATGACCCGCCGAGAAGTATGGCTCTATTCTATACGCATTCGCTGCTAAGGATTTTTCTTTCTCGAAATTTAATGCGAATACTTAATGTAGTGCTTGGTATTGCAATTATCTATTTGGCATTTGATTAGTCAGTGGGGGCGTAGTGCGCGCCGGTTGACGAGACACAAGCGAAGTTCCTAGCCGTAGTACGCAGGCACGGCGTCGAGCCATCGACGCGGCGCGGGCGCAGGGTAGGGTGTCTCGCCTCCGGTCCGAGGATATGAACATGAGCACGCTGGACCCGCCGGCGGTGGCCGGCCACTACCTGCTTTCCGAGGACGCCTACGTGGCGCTGATGCAACTGCGTGAGCGCGTGCGCCTGCTGGCCCTGCTGGCGGCACCGCGGTCGGCGGCGGACGACCGGCCGGAGACCACGCTGGCGATCCCCATCCCGGCGCTGGCCGAGAACTTTCAGCACCTGCTGCGGGAGATCGATACCTGCGTGAAGGGCGCCGGCTGGCGTCCGGCGTCGCGCTGAGCGGGTGCAGGCTACCGACGCCGGTCTCGCCAAAGGTGGCACGATGGCGGCGCGACGCCTGCATGGCAGGCCGCCAGCCCGAGGTTTGGGGGATGAGCGGACGGCCGATAGCCGTGCGCGGACCCGCAGCCAGCCGTGGATTTCTCCGTGCCGCCGACCGCTGTCAGTCTGGCCCGCGTCCCATCTGCCGCAGCCAGCGGAAATGCGACCGGACGCTTTCGCGCAGCGTGGGATGATGCCGGTAGCGGATGCCGAACTCGCGGCAGGTTTCCTCGACCAGCGGCGCGAGGGCGGGATAGTGGAGATGGCAGATGCGCGCGAACAGGTGATGCTCGACCTGGAAGTTGAGGCCGCCGGTCAGTTCGGTCAGCAGCCGGTTGTCGCGGGCGAAGTCGACCGTGCTGCCGACCTGGTGGACAGCCCAGGGAACGGGCATCGCCTGGGTATCGGCGGGCGGCACCGGAAACTGGGCGCCCTCCACGAGGTGCGCCAACTGGAATACCAGTGCCAGCAGCAGGCCGGTGACGGCGACGGCGATCAGGTAGGTGAGTGCCACGATGCCGGGGGGATGGAAGGCCAGCGGCAGCACGAAGGCCAGCGTCACGAATGCGACCTTGCCGCCGATCAGCAGGGCGAGGTCCGCACCGCGCGGCCGCGGGAACGGGCGGTCGCCGATGCGGCCGGTGATGAGGTCGCGGAAGTCGCCGTAGAAATGCCAGCGCAGGGCGGTGAAGCCGTACAGCGCCCATAGATAGATGTGCTGCCAGCGGTGGAACGACCGGCGTCGCTGGGCCGGCGCCAGACGCGCAAGAATGCCCAGGTCGATGTCGCTGTCGTGGCCGGCGATATTGGCGTAGGTGTGGTGAAACACGGTGTGCTTCCAGTGCCACACGTACGAACTGCCACCGATCAGGTCCAGCGTGGCGGCCATCGCGCGGTTGATCCAGCGATGGCGCGAATAGGCCTGATGGCCACCGTCGTGCTGGATGTTGAAGCCGATCTGCGCGATGGCGATGCCGAGCACCACGGCCAGCAGCAGGCCCTGCCACCAGGTGGGCGAGGCGAAGACCAGCAAGCCATAGCTGAGCGCGAAGACGGCCAGGATCAGCGCCGTCTTGGCGTACATCCACGGAACGTCGCGTGGGCGGCGGCCGCGGGTGCTGAAGTAGGCGTCCACGTGGTGTTGCAGGCGGTTCTGGAAACGCCGGTCGCTGTCGAACCGGAGTCGCGCGGCCGGTGCCGCTGCTGCAGCGGATACCCCGCCGAGCAGCGTCGGCGGTGGGGATGGCATGGCGAGATCCTGGAGGAAGGCCGCTCCATGATAGGCGGTTACGTGTGAGGCGGCTGTTACGGCCAGCGATGGGACATGCGGAGCCGCTACGGCGAGGGGTGGGGACTCCCGCGGTTCCCCGTCAGGGCCCGCGGTCGGCACTCTGGACACCGCTTCTGCAGGGGGTGAAGTGCGGGTTTTTGACACGAATCGCTACGGTCGGGAGCGTGAGCGTCGGAGTGCGCGAACCCCGGTTTCAGCGGGAAGGCGCCAAAAAGCGCATACTTGGCGCTCGCCAGATGGCAGGACGACGTGCATCACACCATCCTGTTCCAGTTTCGACTGAGCAGCAGCCAGAGCATCGGGCCGAGGGCGCTGCGCAGGCTGTGGTCGCGGGCCTGCCAGTCTGCCGACGTCTCGGTCCAGCGCGAGATCCGGACCCTGGGATTCGGCAAAAGTGTCCCCACGTATGCGCTCTGCGGGCCGTCGCGGCTGGACGATCTGCCGGTGATCGAGGCTCGTCTTCGCCATTTGCTGGCCGAATCGGGCCTGGTGGCCACCTTCTCCACGGTCCGCCCTTCGTAGGCGGCCGCCGCGCGGTGCGCGGCTTCTCCTTTTATCCCAACGGCGCGAGGCCGACATGAGTTATGACATCGGCATCGGCAATTGCAGGGCCATCGAAGGCGACGCAGTCGTCGTCCAGCTCGATAGCGTGATGGTGAACCGGCTGGCACCGGCGGCGCCGTGGCGCAAGTCCGGCACCAGCACCCTGACGCTCAGCCGGAAGCTGTGCAGCGCACAGCGCAAGCCGGCCGTGGGCGAGGAGGTCTACCTGGATCGTGCGGCATTGTCGAAGACGGCGCCCGGCAAGCTGGACCTGGCCGGTGACGGCGTGCAGAAGGTGGTGGACCTGCGCCTGCTGCTGGACAACCTCGATCCGCTGCCGGCGCCCACGCCGGCGGCGAAGGGCCGTTCCTCGTTCGGCCGCGCGCTCAAGTAGGTAGCGGGACACGGTCCATCCTGGGGCAGGGGAGAGCGGTCCCGGGGCAGAGAGCGTTTCGATCGCCCCCGGTGTGCGGGGCCGGCTGAACAGGTGGTTTGCGCGGGTGTGACTACCGCACCGCCAGCGGTGTGCCGTGGCGACGCCATCACGCCGCAGAAGACCCGACAGCCGTCCGCCGTCAGGCGCGCCGGTGTGCGGGGCGCTTCCCCACCCCGGGCCTTTGCGTTCGGTGGTACGGCCCGCCGGACCATGGCGGCCGGGCACCGCCGGCCTGGCAGGCCGGCGTCAGCGGCCCCTGAGCCGCAATTTTGAACAACTGTCACAGTGGTACTTTTCCACGCCTGATCAACGATGTAGACGTTCTGTTTCCGTGATCTACTGGCTGCCTTGCGAGGGGCGGGAGAGCGGCGATGAAACGCGGTATCGGGACCTGGTTGGCGGACCTGCCGATCAGCGCGAAGACGTTGCTGGGGTTCGGATTGGTGCTGGCCACGTTCGTGGTCACCTGTCTGATCGTGCTGTTCACGCTGGGGCGTGCCGAGGAGGTGCGGGAGCTGCGCCAGCAAAGCGTGGCGACGATCGAGCAGGTACTGGTCACCACGCGGCTGATGCGCGAGGAGGAGGTGGCGCTCAAGAACCACGTGCTCGTCGGTGGGCCGGAGCAGGAGACCGCCTACCGCGAGGCGGATCGGCGCTTCAAGGAGCAGGTCCGGACCCTGGCACTGACGGTGGCCGACAACGCCGCGCAGACCCAGGACGTGCAGCGGGTGGCGCAGCTGGAGCGCGACTGGACCGCAGCGTCCGACGCGATCGTGGCCGGGTTGCCCGCATCGGACTCCGAGCGCGCGCGCTACGTGCAGGATGTCGGTCGCTCGGCGATCGCGGCGCTTTCGCAGACGGTCGCCCCGATCATGGAGGGGCTCGATGCGGTGCTCGACGCCGAGCGCGCCCAGCTCCAGACGCGCACGACCGACCAGAACCGCCTGGAGCAGCTGACGCACCTGATCCTGTTCGCGATGCTCGCGCTGGGCCTGATCGTCGGCTGGGCGGCGGTGCGCCTGTCCACGCGCCTGCTGGCGCGGCCGGTCAGTGACCTGACCGAGCGCATGTCGCGCCTGGCGGCGAACGATCTGGCGGTGGAGGTGCCGAGCCAGGAGCGCCGTGACGAGGTGGGTGCGATCGCGCGGGCGCTGGAGGTGTTCAAGCAGGCGGCGATCGCCATGCGCGACCAGTCCTGGGTCAAGACCCGTGCGGCCGAGATCACTGCGGCGCTGCCGGAGGCGGCCACGCAGCAGGCGTTTGCCGATACGCTGATGTCGCAGCTCTCCACGCAGATCGGCGCCGGCGTGGGCGTGTTCTACCTGCTGTCCCAGCCCGACCTGGACGTGCGCCCGGACGCTGCGCCGACGCTGGAGCTGCTCGGCAGCTACGGCTTCCGCCAGCGCAAGCACCTCCAGACCCGCTGCGCGATCGGGGAGGGGCTGGTCGGCCAGTGCGCGCTGGAGCGCAAGACGATCGTGCTCGAACCGGTGCCGGAGGACTACATCCGTATCCACTCGGGCCTGGGCGAGGCGCCGCCGCGTAGCGTCATCGTGCTGCCCCTGCTGCTGCGGACCGAACTCCTGGGCGTGCTCGAGTTCGGCAGTTTCCAGCGCTTCACGCCGGTGCAGCAGGCCCTGCTGGACGACCTGCTGCCGGTGGTGGCGCTGTCGCTGGACAACCTGCGCCGCGCGCTGCGCACGCAGGATCTGTTGGGGCGCACGCAAGCACAGGCGCGGGAGCTGCAGGCCTCGGAGGAGGAGCTGCGGATGCAGCAGGAGGAGCTGGCCGCGACCAACGAGGAGCTGCAGGGCAAGACCGTGGAGCTGGAGGAGCACTCCCAGCGATTGCGCGCGTCCGAGGAGGAACTGCGCGTGCAGGCCGAGGAACTGCAGGCGTCCAACGAGGAACTGCGCCAGAAGACCGACACGCTCAACGAGCAGAAGAAGGTGCTGGAAGTGCTGCAGCAGGAGACGCTGCAGAAGGCCGACGAGCTGGCGCGTGCCAGCCAGTACAAGTCCGACTTCCTCGCCAACATGTCGCACGAGCTGCGCACGCCGCTCAACAGCCTGCTGATCCTGTCGCGCACGCTGGCCGACAACGAGCAGGGCAACCTCAGCGTCGACGAGGTGGAGTCGGCTCGCGTGATCCACGAGTCGGGCTCGAACCTGCTGCGCCTCATCAACGACATCCTGGACCTTTCGAAGATCGAGGCCGGCAAGATGGAGGTCAGTCGCGAGGATATCCGGCTCGCCGGCTTCGCGCAGAGCCTGCAGCGGCAGTTCCGTCCGATGGCGATCGAGAAGGCGCTGGAGTTCGAGATCGTCGTCGGTCCGGACCTGCCCGAGACGATCCACACCGACGGGCCGAAGCTGGAGCAGATCGCGAACAACCTGCTCGGCAACGCCTTCAAGTTCACGCGCGTGGGCCACGTCCGCGTGCGCATCGAGCCGGCCGGCGACGCGCTGCTGGCGCGCGCCGGCATGGTAGGGCCGGCGGTCGCGCTGGCGGTGGACGACACCGGTATCGGCATCGCGCCGGACCAGCTCGACCGCATGTTCCAGGTCTTCGAGCAGGCCGACGCGAGCACCAGCCGCCACTACGGCGGCAGCGGCCTGGGCCTGGCGATCACGCGTCGGCTGACCGATCTTTTGGGAGGCGGCATCCTGGTCGACAGCGTGCCCGGCGAGGGCAGCACCTTCGTCGTGGTGCTGCCGCAGGCCGTGGCCGCAGACGAGGTGGCGCGGGCGCCTGAACCGGTGGCGCACCCGGCCCCGGCGCGGGTCGCGGCGCCGCCGCGGCGGCCGGCGCCCGCGCCGCTGCCGGCGCCATCGGTGCCGTCGGCCGCCGAATGGATCCCGGACGACCGCGACCTGATCCGTCCCGGCGACACCGCCATTCTCGCGATCGAGGACGATCCGGCGTTCGCGCGGATCCTGGTCGACCTGATTCGCCGCAAGGGCCATCGCGCGCTGGCCGCCGGGGACGGCGAGAGCGGCCTGGACCTGGTCCGGCGCTATCGCCCGACCGGCGTGCTGCTGGACGTGATGCTGCCGGGCATGGATGGCTGGGGCGTCATCGAGCAGATGAAGGCCGATCCGGACCTGCGGGCGATCCCGGTGCATTTCATTTCGGCGGTGGACGAGTCGGCGCGCGGCGAGGCGCTGGGCGCGGTCGGGTTCCTGACCAAGCCGGCCGACCGCAAGGCGGTGCTGTCGGCCTTCGACAGGCTGCTGCAGCACGCCGAGCATCGCGTGCGGCGCGTGCTGCTGGTCGACGACGACGAGGACTCGCGCCTGGCGATCATCCGCCTGATCGCGCACGACGGCGTCGAGGTGGTCGAGGCGATGAGCGGCGAGGAAGGACTGGACATGCTCGGCGCCGGCGGTTTCGACTGCGTCGTGCTGGACCTCGGCCTGCCCGGCATCTCCGGCTTCGACTTCCTCGACATCGCGGCCGGCCGCGGCGGCCTGCCGCCGGTGGTGATCTACTCGGCGCGCGAGCTGTCCAGCGAGGAAAGCGTGCGCCTGCGCCAGCACACCGACAGCATCGTCATCAAGGGCGCGCGCTCGAACGAGCGCCTGCTCGACGAAGTCAGCCTGTTCATGCACTCGATCCGCCCCGCCGGCAACGGCGTGGTGCGCGACATCGATGCCGGCCTGAGCGGCCAGACCGTGCTGATCGTGGACGACGACATGCGCAACATCTTCGCGCTGTCCAAGACGCTGCGCGCGCGCGGGCTCAACGTGGTCATGGCGCAGGACGGCCACAAGGCCTTGCGCCAGGTGGAGGAGAACCCGGCGATCGACATCGTCCTGATGGACATCATGATGCCCGGCATGGACGGCTACGAGACGATGCGGCGCATCCGGGCGCTGCCCAGGCACGCCAAGTTGCCTATCATCGCGGTCACGGCCAAGGCGATGCAGGGGGACCGGGACAAGTGCCTGGACGCCGGCGCCAGCGACTACCTCGCCAAGCCGGTGGACATCGACAAGCTGCTGTCGATGATGCGGGTCTGGCTGCAGGCGTGAGGCGATGCGGGGACGGGCGGACATCGAGGACATCGAGATCGACCTGTTCGTCAGGGCGATGCGGATGCGCCACGGCTACGATTTCAGCGACTACGCCCCCGCGTCGCTCAAGCGGCGCGTGCTGGGGCTGGTCCACAGCACCGGCAGCGCCCACATCGGTGACCTGACCGCGCGCGTGCTGCGCGACGACCGCCTGGTCACCGACGTGGTCTCCGGCCTTTCGGTGCCGGTGTCGGAGATGTTCCGCGACCCGCCGGTGTTCCGGGCGCTGCGTGACGAGGTATTGCCGCTGCTGGCGTCCTATCCGGTCGTCAACATCTGGCAGGCCGGCTGCGCGTTCGGCCAGGAGGTCTACTCGCTGGCGATCCTGCTGGAGGAGGCCGGTCTCTACGAGCGCGTGCAGATCTACGCCACCGATTTCAGCGACGTGGCGCTGGCGCGCGCGCAGGAAGGCATCTTCCCGGTGCGCGACGCACGGGCCTACTCGGAGAACTACCTCGCGGCCGGCGGCCGCCGCTCGCTGGCCGACTACTACCACGCCCGCTACGACTTCATGAAGTTCGACGAGCGGCTCAAGGCGCGGATGACCTTCGCCAACCACAACCTGGTCTGCGACGGCGTGTTCTGCGAGGCGCATCTCATCCTGTGCCGCAATGTATTGATCTACTTCAACGACCAGTTGCAGGACCGGGTACTGCGGCTGTTCCGTGACAGCCTGGTCCGGGGCGGGTTCCTCTGCCTGGGCAGCCGCGAGAACCTGGAGCTGGCTGCCAGCGCGAGCGACTTCGCCGCGGTCAACCGGCGTGCACGGATCTACCGGCGGGCGGTAAGGGATCTATGACCGGGCGGCAGGTGCAGGCCATCGTGGTCGGCGCCTCGGCCGGCGGGTTGCGGGCGCTGCACGTACTGTTGCGCGGCCTGGATCGTGCGCTGCCGGTGCCGATGGTGATCGTCAGCCATACCGGATCGAGCGACATGGGGGTGTTCTGCGAGCTGCTTGCCCACTACAGCTGCCTGCCGGTAGAGGAGGCACGCGAACGGGCGCGGCCGCGTGCGGGCGTCGTCCACGTGGCACCGTCCGGCTATCATCTGCTGATCGAGCGCAGCGGGCGGTTTGCGCTGTCGATCGACGCCAAGGTGGGGTTTTCGCGGCCGTCGATCGACGTGCTGTTCGAGTCGGCGGCGGAGACCTGGGGCAGCGGCCTGATCGCGGTGGTGCTGACCGGCGCCAACCACGATGGGGCGGCGGGCCTGCTCCGCGTCCGGCGCCGCGGCGGCATCGCGGTGGTCCAGGATCCGGCAACGGCCGAAGCCGCGGCGATGCCGGAGGCCGCGCTGGCGTTGGCAGGCGCGGACCATTGCCTGCCGTTGGAGGCGATCGCGCCGCTGCTCAACAGGATGTGTCTGGCATGAACGGAAAGCCCAAGATCCTCTCGGTCGACGACTCCCCGGCCAACCTGATGGCGGTGCGCAAGCTGCTGTCGAGGTTCGATGTCGACGTGATCGAGGCGCGCAGCGGCAACGAGGCGCTCGCGGCGACGCTCGACAACGAGTTCGCGCTGATCCTGCTGGACGTCAGCATGCCGGACATGAGCGGCTTCGAGGTGGCCAACCTGCTGGCGCAGGAGCCGAGCACGCGCGAGACACCGATCATCTTCGTCTCGGCGACCTACTCCGACGAGGTGCACCGCCTGCAGGGCTATCACTCCGGCGCGGTCGACTACATCACCAAGCCGCTGGACGAACGCATCCTGCGATCGAAGGTGCAGGTGTTCCTGGACCTCTACCGGCGCGGCACGATGCTGCGGCGTGCGCTCAGCCAGCTGGCCGAGCGCAACGCGCAGCTCGAGCGCGAGATCGCCGAGCGCCGCCAGACCGAGGCCGAGGTCCGCCACCTGGCCAGTCACGACCATCTGACCGGCCTGCCCAACCGCCGCCATTTCATGGACGTGCTGGAGCGGGCGGTCGCCCGCAGCACGGCCGAGTCGGCGTCCTGCGCGCTGCTGTATTTCGACGTGGACGGCTTCAAGCCGATCAACGACCAGCACGGCCACGTGGTCGGCGATGAGGTGCTGCTGCGGATCGCCGAGCGCCTGCGCGGCTTCTTCGGCGACGGCTCGACCGTGGCACGGCTGGGCGGCGACGAGTTCGCGATCGTCATAGAGGACATCGCCGACGCCGCCGCCGCCACCGCGCAGGCCGAGCGCGTCGCCAGCTGCCTGAAGACACCGCTCGCGGTCGTATCGGCCGATCACCAGCGTTCGCTGACGCTGGAAGTGCGGGTCAGCATCGGCATTGCCGTGTGTCCGCAACACGGGCGTGACGCCGATGGCCTGATCCGCGCCGCCGACCAGGCCATGTACGTGGCCAAGCGCGCGCGCAGTGGCCGCAGCGTGATCGCGCCGCCGCCGACCCCGGTCGAATGAGCCCGCGCATCGCGCTGGCCACCGCGCGCGCGGCGCGCGGCCTGGACGAGGACATGGCGCCGCTGCTGGCTGCACTGCAGGCCGCCGGCGCCAGGCCCAGCGCCGTGGACTGGGACGATCCGTCCGTGGACTGGGCCGCTTTCGACCTGGTGCTGCCGCGCTCGACCTGGGACTACAGCGAGCGGCTGCCGGCCTTCATGGACTGGCTGGGCGCGGTCGGCGCCTGCACGCGGCTGCTCAATCCGGTGCCGGTCCTGCGGTGGAACATCGACAAGCACTACCTGGCGACGCTGGCCGCCGCCGGGGTCGCCATCGTGCCCTCGCGTTTCGTCGAACCGGGCGACGATGCCGCCGCTCACCTGGATGCGCTGCTGGCCGCCCATCCGGCGAGCGCGGACGTGGTCGTCAAGCCCGCCGTGGGCGCCGGCTCGCGCGACGCCGAGCGGCATCCGCGTACCGCGCGCGCGGCGGCGCTCGCGCACATCGGCCGCCTGCTGGCGGCCGGCCGCAGCGCGCTGCTGCAACCCTACCTCGACGGCGTCGATGCGCGCGGCGAGACCGCGCTGGTCCACTTCGACGGCATCTTCAGCCACGCCATCCGCAAGGGGCCGCTGCTGCACCGCGCGGCCCCGGCCACGCAGGCGCTGTTCGCGGCGGAGGACATCCGCGCGCGCGCGGCCGACGCGGACGAACAGGCCCTGGCGCGCCAAGTGCTGGCGGCGCTGCCGTTCGACAGTGCCCCGGTCTATGCGCGCGTGGACCTGATCCGGGCCGATGACGGCACGCCGTGCCTGCTGGAGCTGGAGCTGATCGAGCCGTCGCTGTTCCTCGACCATGCGCCCGCGGCGGCGGCACGCTTCGCCGCGTGCCTGATGCGCCACCTGGCCCGTTAGCCGGGGCGATGCCGTGGTGGACGGCACGCCACGGCGACGCCGCGCGGCCGCCGGTTGCGGGGTATCGGAATCGATGCGGCGCGATGCCGCTTTCGCGCGCGCATCGCGCCGTCGCGCGTGCCGCACACCGTGCCGATGAGCCGTTCGCCTGCGCGCATCGACGACCGTGGTGGTCAAGGATTGACCGATGTGGGTTGACAGCCAGTACTGGCGCGCGCTGCAGGACATCATCCCATAGCTATCCACAGGCCTGTCCACGGCGGCTGTGGAAAAGTCGGATGGCGACGAGGGTGTGTGCGCGCGAGAGAAAGCCTGCGCGGGGGCAGGTCGTGAACGCGTCGCAGAACACTCGCGAAAACGGGGTGGCGCGACGGTGCCGGGCCGGCGCGGTGCCGGCACGGTGGCCTGGCCAGCCACGCCGGTGTCCGGCACGGCGGCATCACATGAGGGCGGCATGGCATCGCCTGGCAGGGCGCAAAAGAGGCCGCGGATGGCGCAGCGGCGGCTGCGGCGACCGGCCGCCGGGTCGCCGGGGGAGGTCCGGATCGTGACGGATCGGTCAATCACGCTACAATGCGGGTCCGCTTCGGCGGGCGCGTAGCCACGAAGGCCAGCCAGCCGCCTGCCAGCGTCCACTGATTTGTCCGAAGGAATTCCCCCACGATGAAGATCCTGGTCGGCTACAAGCGCGTCGTCGATTTCAACGTGCGCATCCAAGTCAAGCCGGACGGCAGCGGTGTCGTCACCGAGGGCGTCAAGCTCTCCGCCAACCCGTTCGACGACATCGCCCTGGAAGAAGCGCTGCGCCTGCGCGAGAAGGGCATCGCGAGCGAGGTGATCGTCGCGACGATCGGCCCGGCCGACGCCCAGGCGCATATCCGCAACGGCCTGGCGATGGGCGCCAACCGCGCGATCCACGTCGTCACCAGCGAGGCGATCCAGCCGCTGACCGCCGCGCGCGCGCTGTTGAAGCTGATCGAGAAGGAGCAGCCGCAGATCGTGCTGCTCGGCAAGCAGGCGATCGACGACGACGCCAACCAGACCGGCCAGATGCTGGCGGCGCTGTGGGACCGCCCGCAGGCGACGTTCGCCTCGAAGGTGGAGGTGGACGGCACGGTGGCGCGCGTGACGCGCGAGGTCGATGCCGGCCTGGAGACGATCGAAGTGGACCTGCCGGCCGTCATCACCTCGGACCTGCGCCTCAACGAGCCGCGCTTCATCAAGCTGCCGGACATCATGAAGGCCAAGGCCAAGCCGATCGAGACGATCGAGCTGGCCAGCCTCGGCGTCGCCTCGGGCGACCACCTCAAGACGACGCACTACGCGGCCCCGCCCAAGCGCAGCAAGGGCGTGATGGTCAAGGACGTGGCCGAGCTGGTCGCCGCACTGAAGACGAAGGGGCTGATCTGATGAGCACGATTCTGATCGTCGCCGAGCATCTCGACGGCAAACTCAATACCAGCACTGCGCGCAGCGTGTCCTGCGCCAAGGCCATCGGTGGATCGATCGACGTCCTCGTGCTGGCCGCCGATCCGGCCGGCGTCGCCGCCGAGGCGGCCGCGATCGAGGGCGTAGCCAAGGTGCTGACCGTCGCCCGCGCCGAGAACGCGCACGCGCTGGCGGCCGTGCTGGCGCCGCAGGTCGCCGCAGTGGCGGGCAAGGGCTACAGCCACCTGCTGCTGCCGTCGACGACGTTCGGCAAGGACCTGGCACCGCGCGTGGCCGCGCTGCTCGGGGTCGCCCAGGTGTCGGACATCATGGCGGTGGAAGGCGTCCAGACCTTCAAGCGCCCGATCTACGCCGGCAATGCGATCGTCACCGTGGAAGCGCCGGCCGATGCGCTGGTGGTCGGCACGGTGCGCACGGCGTCGTATCCGGCCGCCGCCCGCGGCAGCGCCGCGGCACCGGTCGAGACGCTCAGCCTCGACGTGGCCGTGCCGGCGCATACGCGGTTCGTCGGCCTGGCGCAGGGCAAGACCGATCGTCCGGACCTGCAGGGTGCGGCCAAGGTCGTCTCCGGCGGCCGCGCGCTCGGCTCGGCCGAGCAGTTCGAGATCATCTACGCGCTGGCCGACAAGCTCGGTGCGGCGGTGGGGGCTTCGCGCGCGGCGGTCGACGCTGGCTATGCCCCCAACGACCTGCAGGTCGGCCAGACCGGCAAGATCATCGCGCCGGAACTGTACGTCGCGATCGGCATTTCCGGTGCGATCCAGCACCTGACCGGCATCAAGGACGCCGGCACGATCGTGGCGATCAACAAGGACGCCGACGCGCCGATCTTCGAGATCGCCGACTTCGGCCTGGTGGGCGACCTGTTCAAGATCATCCCGGAACTCGAGCAGGCGCTCTGATCGCCCTTTCGCATCGCGCCTGCTGACGCCGCCGGTCCCGGATCGGCGGCGTCGATGAGGTTCCGGTGGGTACGCGGCGCGGGCAGGGCCGGCGGCCGGCGGGTTCAGCGCTCGCGGATGCCGGCGGCGCCGGCATCGGTCGTGTCCAGCCGTCAGGTACCCGCCGGGAGCGTGGCGTCCTTGCAGGTGTTTTCCGCGTCGTCGCAGGGCGCGCAGTCGTCGCAATCGACACAGTCCTCGCCATCGGCACAGCCGGCTTCTTCGCGGCAGGCGGCGCAGCCGGCACAGTCCACGTCTTCGCAGGGCGTGCAGTCGCCGCAGTCCGTGCAGTCCTCGCCGTCGGCACAGCCGGCGTCCTCGCGGCAGGCGGCACACTCGGCACAGTCCGCGTCGTCGCAGGGCACGCAGTCGTCACAGTCCGTGCAGTCCGCGTCGCCGGCGCAGCCGGCGTCCTCGCGGCAGGCGGCGCACGTCAGGCACGCCTCGTCCGTGGCGACGTCCGCGTCGTCGAGCAATACGACAGCGGGTTCCTCTCCGGCGCGTTCCGGATGCGCGGCCACGAACGCGACGCCGGCTTCGTCGGCCGCGGCGATGCGCGCCTGCGTCGAGGGGTGGCTGGACATCCAGGCCAGGCCGGCATCGTCGGGGACTTCCTCGCCGAGCGTTTGCAGCGCGGCCGCGAACCAGCTCGGCGAGACGCCCAGCGCCGCCAGGTGCGCGTGGGCGAAGCGGTCGGCCTCGTCCTCGAACTGGCGCGAGTAGCGGCTCTGCAGCAACACGGTCGGCACCGCGACGACCACGGCGCTGGCGCTCGACACGTCGCCGGCGAAGAACGCCGCGGCGATCGCCACGAACGAGCTGCGCAGCGCCTGGCGCAGCGCGTGGCGTTGTTCCTGGTGGCCCAGCTCGTGCGCGATCACCGCATCGAGCTGGCGATCGTCGCCGAACAGTTCGACCAGCTCGTCGGTGACGATCACCGTGCCGCCCGGCAGCGCCAGCGCATTGGGTCCGATCGACGGCGCGCTGCGGAACAGCAGCCGGTAGTTCGCGCTGTCCGGCAGGCCGGCCGCGAGGCCGGCGAAGCGCTCGGCCAGTTGCGCCTGGCGTTCGGCCGCCAGCGTGCTGGCCTCCAGGTCCGCGCGATCGAGCAGGGCCAGCACCTGCTCGCCGAGCGCGGTCTCGATCCGCGCCGGCAGGTGGGTGGCGATGCGGTCGGCCAGCCAGGGGATGCCCCACAGGTAGCCGGCGACCAGCGATGCCAGGCAGATGACGATCGCGGCCGCGACCGCCTGGTAGTGGCGCTCCAGCCGGTCGACCAGGGTTTCCAGGCGGTTGCGCTGCGGGAACAGGCGATCCAGCCGCGGGTGGTCGGCCAGCTGCAGGCGCGCGCCGTCGGGGAAGGCGATCGTGCGTGAGGTACGTGCCAGCCGCGGCGTGATGCACAGCTCGGCCAGCGCCTCGCGGCGGTCGATGCCATCGCCCTGGACCGCCAGGCTGCCGGGTGCCGGCTGGGTCAGTTCGACCGCGTGGCGCAGGCCGGTACGGCCGTCGAAGTAGTCGCCGCGCAGGGCGAGGTCGGGGCGGGTCATAGGCCGATGTCGATGTCGAACAGGCTGTCCACTTCGGCCGCGGTCGCGCCGACGTCCTCGCCGCGCTCGGCGACGAAGGCGGCCAGGCTGCCGGCCACCAGCAGGTTCAGGCACTCGGCGCGGTAGCGGGCCAGGCGCACCTTGGCCCACGGGATCAGCAGGCCCGCGCTGGCCAGCACCGCCGCGGTATTGCCGGCATACAGCCACAACAGGCGCCGGCCCTGCAGCCGTGACTGGAACCGGTGCGGGCCGATCGTGGTGTGGTTGTAGACCAGGTTGCCGAGCGCGGCGGCCAGGAACACCCAGATCACGAAGTAGCCGCCGTAGAACACCGCCATCCAGCCGAAGATCAGGCCCATCGCCGGCTCCTTCGCCGAGGTGCCGCTGGCATGCAGGGCGACGGCGACCGCCCCGAGCAGCAGGCTGGCGGCGAAGATCCAGGCGGTCATGACGGCCCAGGCGATCAGGTACGGCGGATAGAAATGGCCCGGCCGCGCGTCGAAGGCGAACCAGTGGCCGCCGAAGCGGTGGTGCTCGACCAGGAACGCCTTCTGCTTGGCCTTCACGTACGGATAGAGCAGGCCCAGCGTCAGCAGCAGCGGGATGTAGAGCAGCAGGTAGCGGATGTAGGCTTCGGCATAGTCGGAGACGAAGCGGAAGCGCAGGCCGCGCCACGACGAGTAGCGTGCGCGGAACGCGGCGCCGCGCACCAGCAGCCACGGCGTCAGCAGGGCGACCAGCAGCGCCAGGCCGAGCTGCAGGGCCAGGCTGAACTGGCCGGCGATCACGTAGGCGCCGAACAGCGCCACCGCGATGAGCCGCCCGACCAGGATCGGCAGCGGGCGCGCCAAGTACTCGAACGGTACGTCGTCCAGGCGGGTATTGCCGTAGAAGTAGCGCTGCGTGCGGACCTTGGCCCAGGCCGAGTAGAGGCCGAGCGTGACGATGCTCAGCGCCAGGTTGACGATCCAGATCCGGAAGTACTCGCCGGCCTGCCCGTCGAAGCGGAACGGGTGCGGTACCGGCGGCGGCGCGCCCGGTGCCGCGGCGATCAAGGGTTCTGCTGGAAGCGGTGGCAAAGCCGGCAGCTCGCCGGGCGAGGCGATCGGTGGATCGTGCATCCGTGCCGGGGTCCCCTGGAGTACGTTAGGCGCCAAGCCTACCCGATCGGCGATGACGGTTGGAGGACCGACCGCTGCACGGCCGGTGACGAACGATCAGGCCGGCGTCGGGTACGGGCACGCGCCGGTGACGGCCGCTTCGGCCAGGCGGCCGCGATAGAACGCGATCCGCTTGCGTCCTTGGTGCAGGTCCACGCGCGCAACCGGCACCAGTCCGTCGACACGCCGGCACAGGCCGGCCAGCCAGTGCACCTGCTCGCGTTCGCGCCCGGCGGTTTCCTCGACCGCGAGCAGTACCGTGCGTGGGCCCAGTGCGTGCAGGGCCGCTTCGTCGCGTTGCCAGATCGCCAGCTGGCGCGCCCGGCCGTGCTTGGCGTTGAGCGGGTGGTCCAGCACGTAGACCGGTCGCGCGCCGGCCAGTTGGAAGTCCAGCTCGGCGGCCAGCATGAAGTTGTCGGCCACCAGCAGCGGCGCAGCGCCGCCCGGCTCGGCCAACAGGCGCCGCAGGCTCGCGCCGGCTTCGTTCCAGCCGATGAAATGCTCGGGGAATGCCTTGTGCTCGCGCAGTACGGCGGCACCGGCCGGATGCGCGGCCAACGCCAGGTAGGTGTAGGCCGCCAGGCTGCCGAGCGCGGCGCCGGCGGCGGCCAGCGCCAGCACCGGCGTGGCGAGTCGTCGCGAACGCGCCCGCCAGCGCTGCGTCGCCAGCGGCAGCAGCGCCAGCAGCGGCAGATACCCCGGCAGCGGCCAGTGCACGCGGAAGCGCTCGCTGTCGGCGAACAGGCCGAGCAGGAAATAGCCACCGAGGACGCTGGCCGCGAAGGCCAGCGCGGCACCGGGGCGGTTGCGCCCGGGCTGGCGCAGGCCGCCGGCCAGCACCGCCAGCAGCAGGCCATAGAGCAGCGGCGTCACCAGCAGGGCCTGCTCGAGCGGCTGCGCCAGCGCATCGGCGTGGAAGCGCCAGGGATGGCGGTCGACGGCCTGGAACTGCAGCACGCCGGCACCGACCGCCGGATCGAAGACCAGCACCGGCAGCAGCCCGGCCAATCCGAGTCCGAGCGCCGCCCACAGTCCCGGGCGACGCCACAGGCGGCGGCCATCCGCGCAGGCGACCAGGAAGACCAGTCCCGCCAGCCAGAGCATGCCGGCGCGCAGATGGGCCAGCCAGGCCAGCGCCAGCAGCACGCCGAGCCAGAGCCAGTCACGCCGGCGGTCCTCGCGGGCGGCGCGATCGAAGCGGTCCAGCGCCAGCAGCGCCAGGGCCGTCAGCGGCACGTCGGGCAGGGCCAGCACGCCGAGCGTGCCGGCGAGCGGCATCGCCAGGGTCCACAGGCCCGCCTGCCAGCCGATGCCGGCGTCGCCCGAAAGCCGTCGGGCGTAGCCGGCGACCAGCCACGGCAGTGCGAGGCCGATCAGCAGGAACGGCGCGCGCATCGCCAGCACGCCGTGGCCGAACAGGCCCTCGCCGGCCGCGATCAGCCAGGCGGTCAGCGGGGGCAGGTCGGTGTAGGACCAGGCCAGGTGGCGGCTCTCCTGCCAGTAGAACGCCTCGTCGACGAACGGGGCCAGGGTCGCGGCCAGCGCGATCTTCACGACGGCGGTCGTGAACAATGCGACATGGAACACGGTCTCAAGGCGCCGGTGTTCGTTGCGCCCCGCCGCGGTCGCTACACTGCCGGCAGGCAGGCCCCGCATGTTCGTGTCCAAACCGGTACCCGTTCTCCGATGAAGCTGATCGATTCGCCGCCGCTCCCGACCTCGCCCGAAATCCTGCGCGATGCGCTGGCACGCGCCACCGCGCAGGTCGATACCGTCCTGCTCGGCAAGATGCGCGAGGTGCGCCTCGCCTTCGTCTGCCTGCTGGCCGGCGGCCACCTGCTGATCGAGGACCTGCCGGGCGTCGGCAAGACCACGCTGGCGCATGCGCTGGCGGCGACCCTCGGCCTGAGTTTCCAGCGCGTCCAGTTCACCAGCGACCTGCTGCCGTCGGACATTATCGGCGTCAGCATCTACGAGCGCGAGCCGGGCCGGATCGACGGCGGGACGTTCCGCTTCCACCCCGGCCCGCTGTTCACGCAACTGCTGCTGGCCGACGAGATCAACCGCGCCACGCCGAAGACGCAGAGCGCCCTGCTGGAGGCGATGGCCGAGGAGCAGGTCACCGTCGACGGCCGCAGCCATCCGCTGGCGACGCCGTTCTTCGTCGTCGCCACGCAGAACCCGCTGGACCTGGCCGGCACCTACCCGCTGCCCGATTCGCAGCTGGACCGGTTCATGCTGCGCATGGGCATCGGCTATCCGGACCGCGCCGCCGAGCAGGCGATGCTGGCCGCGCCCGACCGTCGCGGCGCCCTCGACGCGCTGCAGCCGTGCCTGGCCCCCGAGCAGGTGCTGGCGCTGCGCGCCGCCTGCGCCGCGCTGACGGTCAGCCGGGCACTGATCGAGTACGTCCACGCGCTGCTGGAGGCCAGCCGCAGCGATCCGGAGATCCGCATCGGCCTGTCGCCGCGCGCGGGCCTGGCGCTGCTGGCCGCGGCGCGCGCACATGCCTACCTGGCCGGCCGGCCGCAGGTACTGCCGGAAGACGTGCAGGCGGTGTTCGAGGTGGTCGCGGCGCACCGCCTCGCGCCGGCCAGCCATGCGCGCGGCGACCGCGACGTGCTGGCGCGGCGGCTGCTGGAAACGACCCCGGTACGCTGACGATGGGCCGGGCGACCTCGCGCATCGCGGCCTGGCGCGGGCGCCTGCTGGCCTGGGCCGAGCGCACGCTGCCCGCGCTGACGCGCCTGCGCAGACCCGAGGCGCTGCCGATCCTGCTCGACCGGCGCCGGATCTACGTGCTGCCGACCGGCTACGGCCTGGTCTTCGCGCTGCTGACCGCGGTCATGCTCACCGGCGCACTGAACTACGGCAACAACCCGGCCCTGCTGCTGACCTGCCTGCTCGGCGGTGCCTGCTTCGTCAGCGTGTTCGTGGGCTTTCGCGCGCTGTCGGGCCTGCGGCTGGTGCAGGTCCGCGCGCGCGCGTGCCACGCCGGCGAGGCGATGCCGGTGGAGCTGGTCTTCGCAGCCGACGGCCGCGACCGCCTCGGGCTGCGCCTGTCGGCCGAGGCGGCCGAGACCGTCTTCGCCGCCGACCGCGATCGCGCCGCCGCGACCGTGCTGGCCGTGCCGACACGCGAGCGCGGCTGGTTCCGGCCCGGTCGCGTGCGCGTCTCGTCGTCGTTTCCGTTGGGCATGTTCACGGTCTGGAGCTGGATCAACCCGGATGCGAGCCTGCTGGTCTACCCGCGTCCGGAGGCCGATCCGCCGCCGCTGCCGCGCGCCGGCGACCGCCAGGACGGCCGCCTGGCCGGCAGCGCCGAGGACGAGCCGGCCGGCCTGCGCGACTACCGCGAGCACGACCCGCCGCGGCGCATCGCCTGGCGCGCCTCGGCGCGTCACGCGACGCTGCTGGTGCGCGACCACGAACGCCAGGGCGGTACGGCGGTGGTGCTGGACTATCACGCGGTGGCGGGGCTCGATCACGAAGCGCGCATCGGCCGCCTGACCGCCTGGGTGCTGATGGCCGAGGCCGCGGGCGAGGCCTATGCCCTGGCCGTCCCCGGCCGCACGATCGGCCCCGCGCTCGGCGCCGGCCACCGCGCCGAGTGCCTGCGCGCACTGGCGCTGCTGCCGGCCGCATGAGCACCGCCGCCGAGACCGGCCCGCGGCCGGACACGCGCCAGTTCGACCTGCTCTGCCTGTCGGTCGCGGTCGCGCTGCTGCCGCACCTGGCGCGCCTGCCGCTGTGGCTGGGGCCGCCGCTGCTGCTCCTGGTCGGCCTGCGCTGCTGGCTGCGCCGGCGCGGCCGGTTCGCGGTCAGCAGCTGGCTGCGCGTGCCGCTGGCCGGCCTGTTGCTGCTGCTGGTCATCGTCGAATACGGCAACGTCTTCGGGCGCGCGCCCGGCGCGGCGCTCGCCTGCGGCCTGCTGGCGCTGAAGCTGCTGGAGACCGAGCGCATCCGCGACGCGCGCGTCGTGGTCGGCTTCGCGGCCTTCGTGCTGATGAGTGCGCTGCTGTTCAATCAGTCCCTGGCGATGACGCTGGCGCTGTGCGCGGCGCTGGTGGTGCCGCTGGCGACCCTGGTGCTGCTGCAGCCGTCGATGGCCGGGCGGCCGCGCGCGGTCGGCACCGCCTTCCGCACCGGCGGCCTGCTGCTGCTGGCCGGCCTGCCGGCGGCGCTGGCGGCCTTCGTGTTGACGCCGCGGCTTTCCACGCCGCTGTGGGGCTCGCCCGGCTGGGACGAGCAGGCGCGCATCGGCCTCAACGAGTCGATGCAGCCGGGCTCGATGACCGACCTGCTGGTCGACGACACGCCGGCGATGCGCGTGTACTTCGACGCTGCGCCACCGCCGCCGGCCGAGCAGTACTTCCGCGCGATCGTGCTCTGGGACTTCGACGGCGCGACCTGGACACGCGGCGAGACGCGCGCCTACCTGCGCCCCGAGCCGGTGGAGGACCTTCGCTCGGTCCACACCTACCAGGTCGTCATCGAGCCGAGCGGACGCCACTGGGTGCCGGCGCTGGACGTGCCGCTCGATGCCCCCGACCAGACGCGCCTGAGCTCGGACCACACCCTCGCCTCGTACGCGCCGATCGCGCAGCCGCGCGAGTTCCGCCTGCGCTCGGCGGCCCGCTATCGGCTGGCGCCGACGCTGACCAGCGCCGAGCGGACGCGGGCGCTGGCCTATCCGGCCGCGTTCAATCCGCGGGCGCTGGCCCTGGCCGCGACCTGGCGCCGCCAGGGCCTGGACGAGACGGCGATCGTGCAGACGACGCTGGCGCTGTTCAATGCCGGCTTCACCTACACGCTGGCGCCGCCGCTGCTGGGGCGCGACTCGATCGACGAGTTCCTGTTCGACACCCGCGCCGGCTATTGCGAGCATTTCTCGTCGGCCTTCGTCTTCCTGATGCGCAGCGCCGGCATCCCGGCGCGCGTCGTCACCGGCTACCAGGGGGGCTGGTGGAATCCGGTCGGCGACTACCTGCTGGTACGCCATTCGGACGCGCATGCCTGGGCCGAGGTCTGGCTGTCCGGCAGGGGCTGGGTGCGCGTGGACCCCACCGCCGCCGTCAGTCCGCAGCGGGTCCAGCAAGGGGCGGCGGCGACCAACCGCGGCCTGGACTGGTTCGGCGGTGAATTCCTGCGCGAGCTGCGCAACCAGTTCGACAGCGTCAACCGGCTCTGGACCACGGCGGTGATCCAGTTCAATGCGCTGCGCCAGAGCCAGATGCTGGGCCGCTTCGGCTTCCCGGACCTGGCACCGGAGCACCTGCTGGGATTGCTGGTCGGCGCAATCGTCGTGCTGCTGGGTGCCGCGACGTACTGGACGCTGCGCAGCGGCCGCCGCGCGCGCGGCGACGCGCTCGATGCGGGCTGGAACCGGCTGCGCGAGCGGTTCGCCCGGGCCGGCGTCACCATTTCACCGCAGCAGGGGCCGCTGGATTTCGGTGCGGCCGTGCGGCGGCGCTGGCCGCAGCCGGGCGCGGCGTTCGAGCAGCTGCTCGCGCGCTATGTCGCCCTGCGCTACGGCGGTGAGCCGTCGGCTGAACAGATACGCGCGTTTCGCCGTGAGGCAGGGAAATTGCGCGTACCATCCGATGTCTGAATCGCTGGCCCGCCGCAACGAATGCCTTTCATGGCACGTCATCGCCACCGGGCCGGACGTTCCCGATTCCCGATGAGGTCAGTGCCATGCGCAATCCACTGTTGATCGCCCTGCTCGGCGCGGGACTGGTGTCCTGCGCGACCGTGCCCAAGCCGCTGCAGGGCCAGTTCACCGCGACCACGCCGGCCGACGGTGCCCGTGGCGGCCAGGCCGGGCAGACGGTGCGCTGGGGCGGCGAGATCATCAAGGTCGATCCCAAGGCCGACGCCACCTGCTTCGAAGTGCTGGGGCGCCCGTTGAGCGACAGCGCGCGCCCGATGGCGCGCGACAGCAGCGAAGGCCGCTTCCTGGCCTGCCGCAGCGGCTTCTACGACCCGGAGGTGTTTCGCCGCGGCCGCGAGGTGACCGTGGTCGGCACGGTCAGCGGCACCGAGACCGGCCGCGTCGGCGAGTACGACTACACCTATCCGCGCGTGGAGGCCTCCACGATCTACCTGTGGCCCGAGCGCACCGTGCGTGCGGCCTATTACGACCCGTTCCTCTACGACCCGTGGTACCGCGGCTGGGGCCCGTGGGGACCGTACGGGTATGGGCCGTACTGGGGGGCGCCGCCGGTGGTGATCGTCAAGCCCAGGCCGGCGCCGCCGCCGAAGGGCGGCTAGACCACACAGCCGCTCGCCGGACCGGGCGTGCTACCGGCGCAGCGGCCGTCGGGTGGATCCGGCCGGGCGGCGAGGGCAGCGGCACCGCGCCGGCGGCGGGGCTAGAACACCCGCGCGTGCAGCGTGATCCAGTCATCCGGCGAGGTCGCGCGCCGGTGATCCAGGCGGATGATGTAGCCCGGCGTCCTGCCGCGCAGCGTCTCGCCGTATTCCAGCGCGGCCATCGCCGCTTTCAGCGGTGATTCGGCGCTCACGGCGCCATTGTCGTCGCAGTCGAACATCCAGCTGCCTTCGCATTCCTTGATCACGATTCTGCGCATGGCGACGACTCCCCCTGAGCGTCAGCGGAGCATGGGCTCCGGCTGGCTATCCTACGCATCGGCCGCTGGCCGGGATGTGGCATGCATCGCAGTGGCCCGCGTGGCGATGGAGTAGCCCTCGCCGGCGCCGGCCGGCCGGAAGGGTATGATCGACCGGCCTTCCGGGGCCGGGGGTGGTACCCGGATGATGGTTTCCGTACGCGCAAGGGGAGGAACGGGCATGGCCGTTCTGATCCAGGCGGTCGCGCTGGGCATGCTGGTGATGCTTGCCGGAACGCTGCCGCGGAACATGTTGTTCGCCGCCAATCTCACCTACCTGCCGGGCCTGCCCTGGGCCGTCCCGCTGGTCGGCGTCTACCTATGGATGTTCTGGCGCTACCTCGGCGGCTGGGGACCGCCGCCCTCGACCGCGCAGCAGCGCCGTGCCTGGCTGCGAGCCCGCCCGCTGGCCGCGCGCGTCTGGATCTGGTCGCTGGTCGCCGGCGGCCTCGGGATCGTGGCCCTGGTGCTGGCATTGCGCGTGGCCAACCGGCTGGTGGCGCTGCCTTCGCAGCAGCTTCCGGATCTTTCGCAGGTGCCCGCTGCCACCGTCGTGGCGCTGCTGCTGGCGGCCGCGCCGGTGGCCGGCATCGTCGAGGAGGCAGCGTTTCGCGGCTACATGCAGGGGCCGATCGAACACCGCTACGGTCCGGTCGTCGCGATCGCCGTCACGGGAACCCTGTTCGCGGTCGCGCACCTGGACTTCACGCTGGTGCTGTGGCCGTACTACGTCGCGGTCGCCGCCGTGTACGGCATGGTGACCTACCTCAGCCAGTCGATCCTGCCTGCGGTGATCCTGCACACGGCGGGCAACCTGTACTCGAACATGGACCTGTGGCTGCACGGCCAGGCCGAATGGCAGGCTTCGGCGGCACCGCCGGCGCTGGTCTGGACACACGGCGCCGATGCGGCGTTCTGGTGGAGCCTCGCGGCCTGCCTGTTGGCGACCGTCGCGGCGATCGGCGCCTACCTGCGGCTGGCCACGGCGGCGCGCAGGGCTTCGACCGCGGACGGCGTTGTCACGTAGCGTGAGGGATCATCGACGGCACGCCATCGGGCATCGCGAGGCGGTTGTCCAGGTGACGCGTCGCAGCGGTCCGAAGAGCGCGTCCCGAAATGCGAAGACGCCGCGGATGTCCGCGGCGTCTTCGCTGCCGCCTGTCTCCCCGAGCCGTATCAAACCGCGAACTTTGAGTCGCGGATTCCCATCAGATCAACGCCAGAGCCCTCCCAACGGGTTCGCAAGCGAGATCGCGACCGTACAGAGCGGATTCGGCTGGCCGACGGTCCGAAGCCAACCTTGAGAGAACGGGCGATGGCTTTTGCACGCGAAAAGGGTGAGGTTCGAACAAAGGATCTGACCGACATTGGCGTTCATCGCTGTTACCTTGCCCGCATGTGCGACGAGGGTTTGCTTGTGAAGGTCGGCTATGGCCGCTACCGGGCCGCTGTACCTAAGGCCGCTTGAAAGAACGGTATGAAAGATCTGCAGCAGTGCAAGATGCTGTGGCGCGTCGGCGTAGGATTGGACATCAGGGCGTAGAAATAGGCAGGTAGGCTGATCCCGGACTAGGTGCCTAGGGCGCGATTTCGGCGGTGTCCTTGCGACGCTCTTTGGCGGCCTGCAAATGCCGCTTTCCCATGCTTCCGGTGCTCACCTACTTTTAATAGGCTGCGCGCCATGTCACGATAAATCACCATTTTCGCCCGCCATCTTCTGAATGGCGATCGGCCCCAGAGCGCGCAGGCACCATCTGGTTGTGCTGCGATTTCAAGCTTCCGCGCTTTGGCAAAAACCCGTGAAAGGCCACCGCAATGACACGGACGTCAAAGCGGCGGCCAAGGTTCAGTCGGTTTTGCGGCGCCAGCAGATGAGCGCGCCATCCTCATCGTCCAGCCGCTCGCCGATCTGAACGAAGCCGTTCCGGACCAGCACGCGTTGCGATGCCGCATTGTCCACGCCGGTTTCCGCCGTCAGCGCGTTGATGCCCGGTGTTCGGCAGGCCCATGTCACGATATCCGCGATTGCGGACGTGGCGAAGCCGCGACCCTGCCGGCTTGGCGCGACCCCATAGCCTATGTCGATCACACCCCCTGCCGGGGCACGAGTGACGGAGCAAAGGCCTACGACCTCGTCACCATCGACGATAAGCCAGGAGGCCGGTTCGAATGCCTCCCGGACTGACGCTGCAACATCAGCCAGCATCTGCAAAACCGGCGGCGGCGCGATGGGCGTATCCGCAAGCCTGAACGCTCCGGGAGCGCGGCCCCGGATTAGCGAGGCATAATCCTCGCAGTTTGTCTCTACGATCATTGTCTCTCTCGATTGAAGGATGGCGACTATAGTGGCATGCCCGCTAAGATTGCTCCATTCCGTGAGCAGCCAAACCGCGAAGACGACTACCTGGATTTCTATCTGGCCCGGTCGCCGTGTCGGACCAGATTGTGATCCGTGGGTCGGCCCTCAAGCTCCTCCAGACCCTCGCCGAGGTGTCTGGAGGAAAGCCTGGAGTGGAAACTGCGGCGCACGGCGTTCGCAGTTTCGTACCGAATTGGCTGCCCGAGACGGACTCGAACCGCCGACCCCGTGACTGACAGCGTCTTGGTTTGTCGTGTTGGTTCGTCGTGCCCAAAGAGATTGATTTTTGGCATCTCATGGGGTTCCGGCATCCAGCATCCACGATGCGCAACGCCCGGAAACGACGCAATGGCGCGATCCGTCTCCGTAGGTCGTGCAGCCGTACGTCTTGGACACCGGATCGCGCCCCCGCCACTCGCCAGAGCGCTTGCAGGTCGCTGACGGCGTACGGGCCCGGTCCGCACGCGGAAGGCCGTGTTCGAGCAAAAGGCAAGGCTGGACGAGCGGACCGGGACTGCTCGTGGCGAGCCCCGGTCCGATCACCGTCAGTGTGCATCGAATCCGTCGCGGAATATCCGGTCGTTGGGATCGCCGAGCACGGTCAGGCTCACCGGCACGGCCGTCAGCGGCCGCACAGGATCGTTGCTGTCCAGGCACAGCGCAGCCAGGTGACTGCCTTCTCCCGCCACTGCAGCGGCCAAACCGACGGTGAGCGTCTGGCTGTCGCCCGCTGCGATCGAACCCGACGTCGCGCCCGGGCTCAACCACACCGGCAAGGCGCAGTCCGGATCGCCGACCGTGCCCGAAACGGACATCGCCACGTGCATGTGCGGTGCGCCCGTAGCCACCGGCACCGGCTCGGGCAGGTTGCATCCGGGGGCCGCGATGTAGGAAGGCGCGGTCTCACCGGCGCGGTTCGAGCCGATGTAGAAACGCTCGCCCGTTGGCAGGTCCGGCGCCGCCACCGCCACCACCAGCGTGCTGCCGGGCGGAACGGTGGCGGAGACCGGCACGGTCACTAGCGTGAGCTCCTGCGGCTCGACCAGGACCGTGGCGCTGCCGATCGAGAGCAGGTTGGCGTAGACCAGATCGCCGGACAGGAGGTACAGGTTCACCGCGATCTCGCTGCCGGCTCCGTTCAGGTGCTCGATGCCGAATGTCACCTCGGCCACGTTGAATGCGCCGGCAATGCCGAAATCGGCCAGCGTGAACGTGCGCAGCACCTGGGTCGCCATCGTCGACTGGTTTGCGTCGGACACGCAGGCCAGCGAGTTGCTCGCGACGACATCCATCGACGCCGAATGCGTCAGCAGCGCGCCGCGATCGGGAAGCACGAACGGATGCGCGGCGATCGAGCGGCCCTGTGACGGCGCAGCAAAAGCAAGTCCCTGGGCGATGCCATTCACCGGCCGTGTGCGCGGCTGATGGCCGCCGTCGGCAGGACCTCGCAGCAGCCCCATGCCGGTTGACCCCGGAGCCAGCTGCCAGGTCAACGGCTCCTCTCCGACGTTGCTTAGCGTCAACGGCAGGTGCTCCGCACCATCCTGCGGCAACGTCGCCGCCAGCCACATCGGATCGACCCGCAGGCTCGGTGGTGCCGGCGGGTCGACGTGCAGGACGATTGACACCTCGCTCCATTGCAGATTGACGGGAGTGCCGCCGACGCGCGCGAATCGAAACTGCCAGGTGCCCGGCTCGTCGACGTCGGGCAACGCGAAATCGGGCAGGCCGTTGCCGTCCCACTGGTCTCCGCCGATGCCGTGCCGGTAGAGGACGTGGTTGCTGCCGGTCGCGTTCTGGAAGTCCCATGGCGTGCCACCGGGCGGCATGCCGCCCACGACATAGGTTGCGCCTTTGGGTGTCGTGACCGTCAATTGGGTCTGCCGGGCGAAGCCGGGAAAGCCGGTCTGATTGACGTAGAAGGAACCGGAGAAGCTGAAGCCGACGATACGTCCGCCGGTATCCGGCACGCTTGCCTCGAAGACGACCGGCGTGGCGCCGACGACGATCGCGTCGCCCTCACCGAGGACGATCTTGTAGTCGAGCGCCGGCTCGTGGTCCGGCACCACGCCGGTCGCCGAGACCGCCAGGAGGGCCAGCAGTCCCTCGGCGCTTTCGGCCTGGAGCACGCCTTCGGCCGTGCCGCCGGCAGTCGCACCGAAACGCACGTCGATCGCGCAGCGTGCGCCCGCCGCAAGGGTGTCGCCACAGGCACTGGTGTCGACCTCGAAGCCCCGCCCGGGGACGCTGAAGGCGATGCCGGTCAGTGGCGCATCGCCGTTGTTGATGAGATCGACGGCCCGTACCGGGCTGGTCGCGCCCACCTCGACCTCGCCGAGGGCAAGTGCGGCCTGGTCGAAGCGGAAGTCACCACAGGTGTAGGGTGCGGCGGAGAAGTCGCGCGCGTAGATCCACGAGCCGTTGTTCGCGGCCATGCCGGACCACAGGTTGCTGGCGATGCTCGCGAACACGACGGTATCGCCGCTGCCGGTCAGCATGCCGACCTCGCTCGGTCGGTTCGCCCAGGCGCCCTCGCTGGTGCGCGAGACGATGACGTTCGCCCCGGTCTGCACGTCGCGCCGGACGATATGCGTCACACCGTTGTGGGTCTCGGCGACCAGGCCGGGAGCGGCGCTGTGGAAGCTCAGGAAGCGACCGTCATGGGACAGAGAAGCCGGCGGATAGCTCGTGCCGTTGAGCTGGGCGCCGCCTGGCCCGAGGCTTTCGCGCGTCGTCGTGCCGGTCTGGCGGTCGTAGAGGAAGATGTCCGCGGCGTCGTTGCTGTCGCCGGTCACCAGGTTCGAGGCCGAGCTGCCGTAGGAAACGAAGCGGCCGTCACCGGAGACGAAGGCGATCTGCGAATGGCTGTTGCCGGGCTGCCCACCGGCGTCGACGCTGACCGCCTGCAGCGTCGTGCCTCCCGGTTCGTCGAAACGGCCGTTGCCGTCGGCGTCGCGATCGAGCAGGAAGATCTGGACCTGCCCGCCGGTCGCGCGTGGATCGAAATTGGTCGCAGTCGACTCGAAGGCCAGGAAGCGGCCGTCGGCACTGAAAGCAGGCCTCCGGGAGAGGCCGTTGCCGATCGCGCCCAGCGTGTTGCGGCTGGCGAGCGTCACGCCGCCGGTCTCCCGGTCGTGGATGAAGACGTCCAGCACGCCGTTGGTATCGTCCGCGACGAGGTTCGTGGCCAGGCTGTGGAACGCGATCCAGCGGCCGTCGCCCGATATCGCCGGCCCGTCGGACAGCCCATTGCCGGGCTCCCCCGTAGTGCTGCGGCTGACCAGGTCGAGCCGTCCGGCCGCGAGGTCCGAGACGTAGACATGGTCGCGGCTCGCTCCGAGTCCCGTCACGAGATTGGTGGCCTTGCTGGTAAACGCGACCACGTTTCCGTCGGCGGACATGACCGGTGCGATAGCCGGCAGATTCGCCGGCTCGCCGGCCGGCGATTCCGATACGCGGATGTTGCGGCAGGTCTGCCGGTCGTGCCGGATCACCTGGGGCTGCGCGTTCGGAGGCCCAAGGACGAGATTCACGGCATTGCTGGAGTAGGCCACGTGGCGGCCGTCGGGGCTGACGTGCGGATGGACGCCATAGCAGAACTGCATCGGCCCGGTCGGCGCGGCGCAGAACGGGATCTCGCCGGCGAGGCCGCTGCTGAGCAGCGTCGTGCTTTGCGCGCAGGCTGCCCCGGCGCTCAGGGCCAGGCCCAGCGTCGCGGCCAAGGCCGGCGCGCAGCGTCCAAGTAGCAGGGGGGCTGTGGTCGCGGCGTAGCGCCGCCGGCGCGCCGGGCGGAGGGGAGGCCAGGTTTCACGGGTCATTGCGATTCCTCGATTGCGGATGGCAGGGGCTCAAGATTCGACATGGCGTCGTTCCGCCCGACCTTGTTACCCTGCAACCGGAAACAGGGCTGGAAGCTATCACCGGATGAGCGACGTGCTCCCGAGGGGGCAATCCCACGCGATCCCGGTTCAGCCTTGGTCCCGTGCGCAGCCACAGGGAGTGTCCGCATGCATCAGACCTGCCGGAAGTCAGGCCGGCGACCGGTTCGACGCTCTGTTGATTCTTCTGAGGTGTAGCCACTCCCCATGAACCTCGCTTTCAAGCCACTGCAAGATGACGGGGTGTCCGACCAGGATGTGGACGCACTGGCCGGCGAACTGGCCTTGCAGGACGATCTTCCGTTCAAGGACCTGTTCGCTGCCGCCTATGGGCGGCTGCTCGCGATCGCGCAAAGCCAGCGCCGGCGCTGGCGCGGGCAAGAAACCCTGTCCACCACGGCGCTGCTGCACGAAGCATATCTGAAGCTTGCCTGCAGTCACGATCCGAGATGGCGCGATCGTGGCCATTTCCTGCGCGTGGCTGCACGGACCATGCGCCACATCCTGATCAACTACGCCGAGCGAAGCCGGGCCTTGAAGCGCGGAGGCGTGCCGACATCGGCGGGCGACCCGCATTCCGCAGCCAGCCATGAGGTGAGTCCGGCATCAGGGCATGCGGCCGAGGTGGACGGCGACCGGCTCGACGAGCTGCTGACCCTGGATGAAGCCTTGCAGCGCCTGGAAAAGCAGAATCCACGTCAGGCACAGGTCGTCGAGGGCTTGTTCTTCGGAGGACTCAAGGTCGAGGAAGTCGCGGAAGCGCTGAACGTGGCGCCGATCACCGTGATGCGCGAATGGCGGCGCGGGAAGGCCTGGCTGTACCTTCAGCTCAAGTAGCGCATCCCGATGACGATGGGTCCGCGCCGCTGGATGCCAAGCCGTGCACGGTGACCGTTCCGGCTCCGCCGAACGCGAGCACGGCCTGCGCCTGCAGCATCTGCTGGACGCGATGGAATCGGTGCCGCAAGACCGGCACGCGCAGTTCCTGGAGGCACATTGTCCGGACCCGGCGCTGCGCGCGGAGGCACTCGCGTTGCTGGCCGCCGAAGCCGCGGCCGACGCCTACATCGAGGACCTGGCCGGCGACCTGTTTTGCGGGTCGCTGCCCCCGGCAGAGACCTTGGGCACGCAGATGGGTCCGTATCGGCTGCTGCACGTGATCGGCCGCGGCGGCATGGGCAGCGTCTACCTGGCGGTACGCGACGACGGTACGTTCGAGCATCAGGTTGCGCTGAAGCGATTGGATGCCGCCTTGCCCGGCACGCAGGCGCATGACCGGTTCGTCGCCGAACGCCAGATCCTGGCCGGTCTCAAGCATCCGTCGATCGCGCACATTCTCGATGGCGGGGTGACGCCCGGCGGCCTGCCGTGGTTCGCCATGGAGTACGTCGATGGCGTCTCGATCACCGACTACTGCAATGATCTGGATCTGGATATCGATGGGCGTCTGGCGCTGTTTCTGCAAGTATGCGCGGCGGTCGAACATGCCCATTCGCGGCTGGTCGTTCACAGCGATCTCAAACCCGGCAATGTCCTGGTAACCGACGCCGGTGAGGTCAAGCTGCTGGATTTCGGTATCGCGCGCCTGCAGGGTGAAGCCGAGGCCCGCGCCGATCCGCCCGGGCCGGCATCGGCATCTACCTGGTTGATGACTCCGGCCTATGCCAGTCCCGAGCAGATCCGCGGAGAGCCGACCACCACCGCATCGGACGTCTATCAGCTGGGTGTCTTGCTGTACGAACTGCTGACCGGCCGGCGGCCGGATCCGGCCGTGCAACCCGGCGTCGCCTCGGGGCCTACGGAGCGCCCGTTCCTGCGGCCGTGCCTCAGCACGGCCCTGCCGGTTTCCTCTTCAGGAAGGTCCCGCTTTCCGCTTCACGATGGGACGGCTCGTGCTCGCTGGCGGCGTCGGCTGCGCGGCGATCTGGACAGCATCGTGACGACGGCGATTCAGGCGGATCCGGGCCGTCGATACGCGACCGCCGATCGCCTGGCCCAGGATGTTCGCCGCCACTTGCAGGGGTTGCCGGTGACGGCGCGCCCGTTGACGCTGCGCTATCGCGCGGGCAAGTTCGTGCGACGTCATGTTCTGGGCGTCGCCGCGGCGGCGCTGGTCGTGCTGCTCGGCTCGGGCCTGGTGGTCTTCCACACGGCACGGCTCCAGAACGAGCGCGATCGTGCCCAGATCGCCTCGGCCAAAGCCGAGCGGATGAATCGCTTCCTGATCGGCTTGTTCCGGAGTGCCGATCCCACGGAAGGGTCACGTGCCGATCTGACCGCCCGGGAACTGCTCGACCGCGGCGTCGCGCAGGTCGACCGCGACCTCGGGTCCGATCCCCAGGTGCAGGCGAACATGCTGCAGGTCCTCGGTCGTACCTACCTGGAGCTGGGTGTCTATTCTTCGGCCGATGCGCTGCTCGATCGCGCGCTGACGCTGCACAGCGGACGGATGGGCGCCGGCCAGGCCGACGTCGGCGCGACGCTCGGAGACATCGGCCTGCTGCGCTACGAGGAGGGGAAGTACGCGCAGGCGCGGGACCACCTGCTCGAGGCCGAGCGCCGGCTGAGGACGGCCCTGCCGGAACGCGCCGGCGAACTGGCCGACGTGCTGAGAGCCCTGGGCCGGGTGCGTGGCAATATCGGAGAGCATCGCGCCGCCAGAGAGGCACTGGAGGAGGCGCTGGCGTTGCAGCGCCCGATCAGCGGCGAGGAGTCGGTCGAGGTCGCCACGATCCTCATGAGCCTGGGTCTGCTGCAGGTGGAGATGGGCGACCCCGTCGCGGCCGAGCGCTCGCAGGAAAAGGCGCTGGCGATCTACGAGCGCGTCCTGGGTACCGAGCACCTGGCGGTCGCGATCGGGCTGAACGACCTGGCCAACTCCCGCCTCTACCAGGGGCGCCTCGACGGTCTGGAGGCGATGTACCGCCGCAGCTACGAGATCGTGCGCACGGTATACGGCTCCGATCATCCCCGGGTCGGGCGTCCGCTGAACAACCTGGGACACGTGTTGACGACGATGGGGCGCCCGGCAGAAGCCATCGCCGTGCTGCGCATGTCACTGGAAATCCAGGAGAGCGCCGACAGGGAGCACCCCGAAGTGGCCTACCCGCTGACCACCCTGGCTGACGCCCATCTGGCGAATGGCGATTTCGCCGAGGCACGGCGCTACTACGAGCGCAGCACGTCGATACGGCAAACAGCGGTGGGAGCGCGCGATTTCGATCCGCTGCTGGCGCATGGCCTGGTGATGATCGGGCACATCGATCGACAGCAAGGTGACGCAATCGGCGCTGCCGAGCGGCTCAACCAGGCGGCGGCGGTCTGGAGCCGGGTGCCCGCGCCGATGGATCCCAGGCTGGAGCCGGGCGCGCTCGAGCTCGGGCGCTGGCTGGTGGAGCAGAAGCGCTGCGCCGAAGCGCTGCCGTTGCTACGCCGTGCGAGTGAGGTTCACGGCCTGCAGACGCAGCCCGACCCAACGCACGTCGCCGAAACCACCGACCTGCTCGGACGCTGCGGGTGAGAGGCCACAAACAAAGAGGCCGCGGATGTCCGCGGCCTCTTTGCTGTCATCTGGCTCCCCGAGACGGACTCGAACCGCCGACCCAGTGATTAACAGTCACTTGCTCTACCGACTGAGCTATCGGGGAAAAGAGCCGCGCATTCTCTTCGCGCGGCTGCCCGCCGTCAAGCCTTGCGTCGGGGTTGCAGGCGTAGGCCGTTCATCCGTGCGCCGCCTGGCAGCGCGCGGCGGCCTCCGCGCCCGGCGGGCCGCTGCGGACGCGGCCGTAGACATTGATGACCAGCGCCGTCGCGGCGGCGGGGCCGCGCCGGTCGCAGAAGGTCACGGTGACGTTGGAGCCGTGGGCGCTACCGTCCGGCTGGTAGGCGATGCGCGGGCGGCCGGCGCTGGTGACCACCCGCAGGCCAGGTGGCAGCGTGCCCGAAGCGGCCAGGATCGGCTCGCCCGGGCCGCGCTGGCGGTTGCGGTCGTCGTCGGCGAAGACCAGCCAGCCGGCATGCCAGTCCGCCCAGGCGCTGCAGGTCTGCCCGTCGGCGGAGGCGCACACCACCACCGACCCGCCGCGGTGCACGGCCGCGATCCGCGCGTGATTGAACGCGGTGGACAGTGCCGTGCGCGCGCCGTGCATGCGCAGCGCGTCGACCAGGCGGCCGAAGCCGGGCACGGCGATGGCCGCCAGCAGCGCGACCAGCGCCAGCACGGCGAGCAGTTCGATCAGGGTGAAGCCGGGCGGTGTGCGGCGCATCGGGAGCCTCCATGGCAATCGGACGTGACCTGATGCTAGGCCGCCGTGCCGGTGCCGCCGATGGGTGGCCGCCGGCTGGCCGCGTAGGAATTCGCCGATCCGCGGCGTAGGGCTTGTCCGGGCCCGGCCAGGCCCCACCTGTGACGAAGCGCCCGCGCCGCCGGGCCGCCCGCCGGTTCCGGCAGATCCCCGTTCCCCGCACCGCGTCCGGCGCAGCGCCGATGCCAGGCTAGAATCGACCGATGACCGACCGCTTCCAACTCGTCTCGCCCTACCGGCCTGCCGGCGACCAGCCCGCGGCGATCACAAAGCTGATCGACGGCTTCGAGGCGGGCCTGGCGCGCCAGACCCTGCTGGGCGTGACCGGCTCGGGCAAGACGTTCACGATCGCCAACGTCGTGGAGCGCGTCCAGAAGCCGACCCTGGTGCTGGCGCCGAACAAGACGCTGGCCGCCCAGCTCTACGGCGAATTCAAGGAGTTCTTCCCGCACAACGCGGTCGAGTACTTCGTCAGCTACTACGACTACTACCAGCCCGAGGCCTACGTTCCTTCCAGCGATACCTATATCGAGAAGGACGCCAGCATCAACGACCACATCGAGCAGATGCGCCTGTCGGCCACCAAGACGCTGCTGTCGCGGTCCGACGCGCTGATCGTGGCGACGGTATCGGCGATCTACGGCCTCGGCGATCCGGAAGACTACCTGTCGATGCGCCTGATCCTGGCGCGCGGCGAGCACGCCGACCAGCGCAAGCTGATCCGCCACCTGACGGACCTGCAGTACACGCGCGGCGACATCGAGCTGCGCCGCGGCACCTACCGCGTGCGCGGCGACGTCATCGACGTGTTCCCGGCCGAGTCGGAGACCGAGGCGCTGCGCATCGAGTTGTTCGACGGCGACATCGAGAACCTCTCGCTGTTCGATCCGCTGACCGGCGAGCTGATCCGCAAGGTGCCGCGCTACACGGTCTACCCCAAGACCCACTACGCCACCACGCGCGACCGCGTGCTGCACGCGATCGAGACGGTCAAGCTGGAACTGGCCGACCGGCTCAAGTACCTCTACGAGACCAACAAGCTGGTCGAGGCGCAGCGCCTGCAGCAGCGCACGCAGTTCGACCTGGAGATGATGGCCGAGGTCGGCTACTGCCAGGGCATCGAGAACTACTCGCGCCACCTGACCGGCCGCTCGGCCGGCGAGCCGCCGCCGACCCTGTTCGACTACCTGCCGCCCGACGCGCTGCTGGTGGTGGACGAGTCGCACGTGACGATCCCGCAGCTCGGCGCGATGTACAAGGGCGACCGGTCGCGCAAGGAGACCCTGGTCGAGTTCGGCTTCCGGCTGCCATCGGCGATGGACAACCGGCCGCTGCGGTTCGAGGAGTGGGAAGCGCGCGCGCCGCGCACGATCTTCGTCTCGGCCACGCCCGGCCCCTACGAGCGGCAGCACTCGGACGGCAACGTCGTCGAGCTGGTGGTCCGCCCCACCGGCCTGATCGACCCCGCGGTCGAGATCCGCCCCGCGCGCACCCAGGTGGACGACCTGCTGTCGGAGGCCAACGCGCGCATCGCGATGGGTGACCGCGTGCTGGTGACGACGCTGACCAAGCGCATGGCCGAAAACCTCACCGAGTACCTGGAAGAGCACGGCGTGCGCGTGCGCTACCTGCACTCGGACATCGAGACGGTCGAGCGCGTGGAGATCATCCGCGACCTGCGGCTGGGCAAGTTCGACGTGCTGGTGGGCATCAACCTGCTGCGCGAGGGCCTGGACATGCCGGAGGTCTCGCTGGTCGCGATCCTGGACGCGGACAAGGAAGGCTTCCTGCGCTCGACCGGCTCGTTGATCCAGACGATCGGCCGCGCCGCGCGCAACCTGCGCGGCAAGGCGATCCTCTACGCCGACGTCATCACCCGGTCGATGCAGGCGGCGATCGACGAGACCGACCGGCGCCGCGGCAAGCAGGTGGAGTACAACCTGGCGCACGGCATCACGCCCAAGTCGGTCGAGCGCCGCATCGTGGACATCATGGAAGGCGCGCGCGCCGATCCGGACGAAGGCCGTTCCGGCAAGGGGCGTGGCCGCGGTGCGGCGGCCGCGCGCAAGGTGGCCGAGCAGGCCGAGGACTACCGGTCGCTGTCGCCGGACCAGGTGGCGGCGCGCATCAAGCAGCTCGAAGCGCGCATGTACAAGCACGCCCAGGACCTGGAGTTCGAGGACGCCGCCCGGCTGCGCGACCAGATCCACCGGCTGCGCGAGCAGGCGCTGATCGGCTGATACCGCGCGGCGTGGCTGCCCGGCCTGCCGTTCGCATCGCTCAGCCGGGCGGCGCCGCCTCGAAGCCGTCGCCGAAGATCGGGTCCGGCGCCGTTCCGCCGTCGCAGGCGCCGCTGGCGTCGAGGCGCTGCGCGACCAGCGGTCCCGGACTGGATGCGAGGATCGTCCAGCCGTGCGCACTGCCGGCCGCCGCCGCCGCGGCATAGAGCGATGCGTCGTCGCGCACGCGGCACAGCACGCCGTCCGCGGTGAACTCCGCGATGTGCGCCCGCGTGGCATCCTGGGTGCGGACATGGCCCGCGAGCAGCAGGCGGCCGTCCGGCGTCTCGGCCACCGTCGAGGGCGCCACGCCGCTGCCGAAGCCGTCCGCGAACAGGAAGGCCGTATCCCAGAGGATGCGTCCGTCGTCGCCGGCCAGGCGCACGAGGCGTAGCGCGTCACCGGCGACGCCGCGGGCGCCGCTGGTGACGACCAGGGCGTCACCGTTCGCCGCCAGGGCGAATGCATGTACGTCGGCGCCGATCTCCATCAGCGGCAATGCCCGCGTCCAGGCGCGGGCGCCATTCGCGGCCAGTTTCCACACCATCGCTCCCGGCGCCCCGTGCGCGGTCTTCTCCGGTTCGCCGGCGAGCACGATGCCACCGTCCGCGTCCACGGCGACGTGCCCCGGCCCCAGCGGACTGCCCGACTGGCCCGGTTCGAGATCGTCGAACACCGCCGCGCCGGTCGCGTCCAGGCGCACCGTGCTGTAGCCGCCGCCGAGCCCGCGGCCGATGCCGGTGACCACCGCGCCGCCGTCGGCCAGCGCGGCGATGTCGGTCGCGCGCGCATCCGGCCCGGCCGGCCAGCGCCACGGCGGCAGCGCGGTGCCGTCGGCGGTGTAGCGCAGCACGACGTAGTCCCCGGCTGTGCGGTCGGACAGGCGCACCAGCAGGTCGCCCGCCGGGGTCTCGGCGAGGTGGTCCAGGCCGTGCTGCTCGATGTCCAGCCGTCCGATCGACGCTTCCCGTTCCCAGACCAGGTCGCCGCCGGCGTCGTCGTAGACGCGCACGAACACCGACGCACCCGAATCCGGGACGCCGACCAGGGCGATCCGTCCCGAGGCCAGCCGCTCGGTGCTGGCGATCAGCCACACCGGGTGCTCGCGCACCCAGGCCAGGCGGCCGTCGTTCTCGAAGCGCAGCAGGGCGGCGTGCTTCTGGTTGGCGCGATTGAAATAGGCCGCCGCGAACACCGTCCCGTCCGCAGCGACCTGCACATCGAACGGTTGCGACCCGGTGTCGCCCGGCCTGCGCTCCCAGGTCCCGGTCCACACCGGCGGCCACGCGCCGGCGCTCGCGCGCGCAGTGGCCAGCAAGCCGACGAATAACATGATGCGGCCGATCGCCATGACCGACTCCCACTGGTGGTCTTGTCCTGCCCAACGTACGGCGGCGGCAGGATCGCACGCCGGTGCGCCGTGGTCACCCGGCCGGCTCCTGGCCCGGTCCCGCGCTGGCTGGCCCGGCCCGGCCGGGCGTGGGCTGCGGCGCGAAGCCGCCGGTTCGAGGTCACGCAGTCGCCTGCGGCCTGCGCCACCGGGCACATCCGCGGGCGCATCCGACCACGCCGCCGCTGTCGGGTATCGGCGGGAGGCTTGTACCGCCGGCCAGAGTTCGGTACAGTTCGCGCCCCTTTTGGGGCGGTTAGCTCAGCGGTAGAGCACTACCTTGACATGGTAGGGGTCACAAGTTCGATCCTTGTACCGCCCACCACCTTGGATGTACCAACGGCGCGGCTCTCACGGGTTCGCGCCGTTTTCTTTCCTGGCGGCGGGTCCCGGGCGAGTCGCACGTCTGGACAAAGACCGGATCGGCCGGCCAGCTCGCGCATCCATGCGTCAAGCTCGCGTCTGACCCTGGCGAGAGGGTTCGGCGAAAACTTCGTATCGCTCTCGGTTGCACCCTGTGCCTCCCCCCGGCTTGTGGCCCAGCTGCGTACGGGTGCCAAGTCGGTAGATGAGCATCGGGAACCGTCGAACGCATCGCGCGGAGCAACCGGACAAGGCGTGTGATCGGTACGCCGCATGTCCGTCTCGCGCGCGGCGCATCGGCCGGCGTCCGGCTGCCCGGTTAGGCGTGCAGCGGCTTGCTCACACTCATGCCGTCGTCGATCACGGCATCCAGCAGTCGATGATGTGTGTCGCCGCCCGCTTCGCCTGGCATGAAGAATCAACCTGTCGAGTGAGACGGACGCTGCGTGAGTCTGCGTGAGCAATGTAGGAAAACCCCCCGATCTTCCGTAGGAAATTTCCTAGCGTCCGCTGGATGTGCGCCATTCGACACACACACACGGGCTTGCGATGAAACCCTTCCGGGGTCCCACCGTCGGGACGCTACAAGGGAGTTCATCGTGAAAGATTTCTCAGCGCGCAAGCTCGTGCTCGTTCCGCTCGGTGTCTTGGTGTTTGCGGGCGCGGCCGCCGCACAAACGCCGGTTTCGCCACCCACTTCCTGGCCGTTGACGATCACCGCACCGGGCTCCTATCAATTGACCGCGAACATGCTGGCGCCGGCGGTATCGAGCGCCATCGTGATCAACGCCAGCAACGTCACGCTGGATCTGAACGGCTTCGTCGTTTCCCAGGGAGGACTGGTCACGCCGTGCGGACCCGATACGGCAACGGGTTATGGAAGCACCTGTTCCTCGAGCGCAGGGCCGTCCCTGATCGTCGGCAACGGGCGAAACATCACGATCAAGAACGGGATCGTCACCAATGGACCCGCAAGCGGCATCGAGATCAATTTCAGTCCCACGAATGGGGAAGTTGGCGTGGTCTTCGAAGACCTGCGCGTCACCGGCAACCGGGGCGCAGGCATCATCACTTTCGGAAATGGCAGCCGTTTCACCAATGTCGACGTCTCGTACAATGCGGGTGACGGCATCCGCGCCTCGGAAGCCACGTTCAACGACGTCTCCGTCAACTGGAATGATGGCAACGGCATCATCGCCGGTGGGGACCGCGGCCAGGGTACCAGCATCACCGTGCGTTCCAACGGGATGTATGGCATCTTCGGTGCCGGCTTGTTCGACAAGGTGGTCGCGGCAGGCAATCGCGATGCGGGTTTGAACGTGGCCGGAATCCTGAGGAACATCAAGGCCGAATTCAACGGCTGGAACGATGTCGCAGGCCTGGTCATGGACAGCCAGTTCAGCACGGTGACGATCGTGTCGGGATGCTACTCCCAGGTCCAGGCCGGTACGCTCAGCGGTGCGGCCGTGCCGATGACCAGCAATACCTGTCCGTAAGTTCACTGCAGCAGGTTCGCGGGATGCGCGGCTGGGCCGCCGTCCCGCACTCCATCGAAGAGATCCCGCCGCGGCCAGCCAGCGGGTTTACGTCTTCGTCGCATTGCGCAGCGAGGCCATCGCCGTCCGGTAGCCACTGTCCGCGTCGCGCTGCCCAAAGATTGCCGACCCCGCCACGAAGGTATCGGCCCCGGCCGCGGCGATCGCGCCGATGTTCCCGGCGTTGACGCCGCCATCGACCTGCAGCCGGAGCGTGTGGCCGGTCTCGGCGGCGTGGCGGTCCAGCCGTTCGCGCACGCGGCGGATCTTCGGCAGCGTCTGCGGGATGAAGGCCTGGCCGCCGAAGCCGGGATTGACCGACATCAGCAGCACCAGGTCGAGATTGCCGAGCACGTCGTCGAGCCAGTCGATCGGCGTGGCCGGGTTCAGCACCAGGCCCGGCCGGCAGCCGTGGTCGCGGATCAGCGCGATCGTTCGGTGGACGTGCCGCGAGGCCTCCGGATGAAACGAGATGCCGGCGGCACCGGCCTTGGCGAACAGCGGCACCAGTGCATCGACCGGCTCCACCATCAGGTGCACGTCGATCGGCGCCGGCACCCCTTCGCGGTGCGCATACGGCACGATCGCCTCGCACACCTGCGGGCCGATCGTCAGGTTGGGCACGTAGTGGTTGTCCATCACGTCGAAATGGATCCAGTCCGCACCGTCGGCGAGGACGCGCGCGACCTCCTCGCCGAGCCGCGCGAAGTCGGCGGACAGGATCGACGGTGCGATGACCGGCGGCTGCATGGCAGGCACCCCTAGGCCGCGCGCGCCTGCGCCGCGCGCTCGGCGTCCTGGTAGCGTCGGGCCAGTTTCTCCAGCGGCACCGGCGTGATCCGGCTGGCGTGACCGGCACTGCCGAACGCCTCGAAGCGCTGCCGGCACAGGTCCGCCGCGGCGGCCGTGGCGACCTTCAGGAAAGCGCGCGGATCGAACTCCTCGGGTTTTTCCGCCATCAGCTTGCGCATCGCGCCGGTCATCGCCAGTCGGATGTCGGTGTCGATGTTGACCTTGCGCACGCCGTTGCGGATGCCGCGCACGATCTCCTCCACCGGCACGCCGTAGGTCTCCTTGATACGGCCGCCGTTGGCACGGATGACGTCGAGCCAGTCCTGCGGCACGGAGCTGGAGCCGTGCATGACCAGGTGGGTATTGGGAATGCGCGCGTGGATGCGCTTGAGCTGGTCCATCGCCAGCGTCTCGCCGGTCGGCGGGCGCGTGAACTTGTAGGCGCCGTGCGACGTGCCGATCGCGATCGCCAGCGCGTCCACGCCGGTGCGCGCGACGAAGTCGGCGGCCTGGTCCGGGTCGGTCAGCAACTGCGCGTGATCGAGCGTGCCTTCGGCGCCGACGCCGTCCTCCTCGCCGGCCTGGCCGGTTTCCAGCGAACCGAGGCAGCCGAGCTCGCCCTCGACCGACACGCCGATCGCATGCGCCATCTCGACGACGCGGCGCGTGACGGCCACGTTGTAGTCGTAGCTCGACGGCGTCTTCATGTCCTCCAGCAGCGAGCCGTCCATCATCACGCTGGTGAAGCCGCTGCGGATCGAGGCCTGGCACACGGCCGGGCTGCCGCCGTGGTCCTGGTGCATCACCACCGGGATGTGCGGATACATCTCCACGGCACCTTCCACCATCCGCCGCAGCATCGGCTCGCCGGCGTACTTGCGGGCGCCGGCCGAGGCCTGCAGGATCACCGGCGAATCGCAGGCGTCGGCGGCCTGCATGATCGCGTTGATCTGTTCGAGGTTGTTGATGTTGAACGCCGGCACGCCGTAGCCGTGCTCGGCGGCGTGGTCCAGCAGTTGCCTCAATGCGATCAGGGCCATGGGTGTTCCCTCCGGGCTGGGGTGATGGGGTCAGGCAGTCCCGGTCCGCGGCGCCGGTGTGGCGAGCAGGTCCGGGATGGCGTCGATGCGATCGACGACGCACGCGCTCCAGCGCGCCGGGTCGTCGTGGTGGTAGCCGTAGCCGACCGCGATCATCGGCATGCCGGCGGCACGGGCGGCCGCGGCGTCGATCGCCGAGTCGCCGACCATCAGCGCATCGGCCGGGGCGACATCCAGGCGCGCACAGGCCAGCAGCAGCGGGTCGGCATGCGGCTTGCGGCGCGCCGCCGCGTCGCCGCCGATCACCGCGCCGAAGCGATCGGCGATGCCGAGGCCGGCCAGCAGCGCCTCGCTGAAGCGCTGCGGCTTGTTGGTGACCACCGCCAGTCGCAGGCCGAGCGCGCCGAGCCGGTCCAGGCCGGCGACGACGCCCGGATAGAGCCGGGCGGCGCGGCCGTTCTGCTCGCCGTAGCGCGGCTCGAACAGTGCCGTGGCGCGGGCCGTCAGGTCCGCGTCCGCGGCGTGTCCCAGCGCGCCGGCCAGCGCACGGTCGAGCAGGGCACGCACGCCGTCGCCGACGTAGCCGCGCACGGCGGCCACGTCGGGCACCGGCAGCGCCAGCGCGGCCAGCGTGCCGGCGACGGCGGCGTGGATGTCGGCCAGCGAGTCGACGAGCGTGCCGTCGAGGTCGAACAGCACGCCGTGGACCGGGCGTTCGAGACGTAGCGTCAAGCGGGATCTCCCTTCAGTCGTGGCGGGGATCTTCTCCCTACACCAGGCCGCCGCCGGGGGGAAGGGCCGGTGACCGCCGCGCGGCGAGGTCCGATGTCGTGCGCGGCGGTGCGGCCGGCCCTTCCCCCCGGCGGCGACGGGACACTGCGGCAGCGCCCTCCGGACGTGCCCGGCATGGCGGCGATCAGGTGCGGCGGGCACGGGCGCGCTCATGCGAGCAGGTCCGCTACCGCATCGCCGATCGCGGCAGCGGTGAGCCCGAGGTGGCGATAGAGGTCCGCCGCGGGCGCCGAGGCGCCGAAGCGGTCGATGCCGACCACCGCGCCGTCGAGGCCCACGTACTTGCGCCAGTAGTCGGTGACGCCGGCCTCCACCGCGACGCGCGGCAGGCCCGGCGGCAGCACCGTGTCGCGGTACGCGCGCGGCTGGCGGTCGAACACCTGCGTGCACGGCAGCGAGACCACGCGCACCGGCAGGCCGCGTTCGGCGAGTTGTGCGGCGGCCTCCACCGCCAGCGCCACTTCCGAGCCGGTCGCGATGATGACCGCACGCGCATCCTCCGCGTCGCGCAGTACGTAGCCGCCGCGCCGGACGCGCAGGCGCAGCGCATCGTCCACGACCAGCGCAGGCAGGTTCTGGCGCGACAGCAGCAGGGCGCTGGGGCCGCTGTCGTGGCCGACACGCTCGACCGCGCTGATCCAGGCCGCCAGCGTCTCGACGCGATCGCACGGCCGCCACACATCCAGGCCCGGGATCAAGCGCAGGCTGGCCGCGTGCTCGATCGGCTGGTGCGTGGGTCCGTCCTCGCCGAGGCCGATCGAGTCGTGCGTCAGCACGTGCACCACGCGCTGGCGCATCAGTGCGGCCATGCGGATCGCATTGCGCGCGTAGTCGGAGAACACCGCGAAGGTGCCGCCGAACGGCAGCCAGCCGCCGTGCAGGGCGATGCCGTTGAGCATCGCCGCCATGCCGAACTCGCGCACGCCGTAGTGGATGTAGGTGCCGGCACCGTCCGCGCCGACGGCGCGGCAGCCGGTCCAGTTCGTGAGGTTGGAGCCGGTCAGGTCGGCCGAGCCGCCGAGCAGCTCCGGCAGCAGCGGTGCGAGCAGGTTCAGCGCGTCCTGGCTGGCCTTGCGCGTGGCGACCGCGGTTTCGTTGGCGGTGCCGCGCAGCAGCGCGTTGGCGCGGCCGATCCAGTCGGCCGGCAGCAGCGCGTGGCCGTCCAGGCCGGTCCGGCGGCGGAACGCCTCGGCCAGTACCGGATGCTGCGCCTCGTAGGCGGCGAAGCGCTCGCGCCAGTCGCGCTCCAGCGTCCGGCCGGTCTCGCGCGCGTCCCAGGCGCGCGCAATCGGCGCGGGCACGTCGAACGGCGGCGCGGTCCAGCCGAGGTTCTCGCGCGTGGCGGCGACTTCCGCCGCGCCCAGCGGCGCGCCGTGCACGGCCTCGCTGCCGGCCTTGTTCGGGCTGCCGTGGCCGATCACGGTGCGGCAGGCGATCAGCGACGGGCGGTCCGTCGCCGCGCGTGCCGCGCGCAGCGCACGCTCGATCGCCGCCGGATCGTGACCGTCGACCTCGGCCACGACGTGCCAGCCGTAGGCCTCGAAGCGCCGCGGCGTATCGTCGGTGAACCAGCCCGTCACCTCGCCGTCGATCGAGATGCCGTTGTCGTCGTAGAAGGCGATCAGCTTGCCGAGCCGCAGCGTGCCGGCCAGCGAGGCGACCTCGTGTGAGATCCCCTCCATCAGGCAGCCGTCGCCGAGGAAGACATAGGTGTGGTGATCGACGATCGTGTGCGCGCCGCGGTTGAACTCGGCCGCCAGCAGGCGCTCGGCCAGCGCCATGCCGACCGCGTTGGCCAGGCCCTGGCCGAGCGGGCCGGTGGTGGTTTCCACGCCCGGCGTCTCGCCGAACTCCGGGTGGCCGGGCGTGCGGCTGTGCAGTTGGCGGAAGCGCTTGAGTTCGTCGATCGGCAGGTCGTAGCCGGTCAGGTGCAACAGCGCGTACAGCAGCATCGAGCCGTGCCCGTTGGACAGCACGAAACGGTCGCGATCCACCCACTGCGGGTTGCCCGGGTTGTGGCGCAGGTAGCGGCCCCACAGCACCTCGGCGATGTCGGCCATGCCCATCGGCGCACCCGGGTGGCCGGAATTGGCCGCCTGCACGGCATCGACGGCCAGCAGGCGCAGCGCGTTGGCGCGATCCCGTGGCGTGGGTCCTGCCGCGGCGGCGGGCACCTGGCGTTCGGCGTTCATCCGCCGGCCCTCCGCTTGCGGTCCATCAGCTGCAGGATCATCGGCGTGAAGATGATCTGCATCGCCAGGCCCATCTTGCCGCCGGGCACGACGATGCTGTTGGGCCGGCTCATGAACGAGTCGTGCAGCATGTTCAGGAGATAGGGGAAGTCGATGCCCTTGGGCCGGGCGAAGCGGATCACCACGAAGCTCTCGTCCGGCGTCGGGATGTCGCGCGCGATGAACGGGTTGGACGTGTCCACCGTCGGCACGCGCTGGAAGTTGACGTGCGTGTGCGTGAACTGCGGGACGATGTGGTTGATGTAGTCGGGCATGCGCCGCAGGATCGTGTCGACCACGGCCTCCTGCGAGTAGCCGCGCTGGCGCTGGTCGCGGTGCAGCTTCTGGATCCACTCCAGGTTGATGATCGGTACCACGCCGATCAGCAGGTCCGGGTGGCGCGCGATGTCCACGGCGTCGGTCTTCACCGCGCCGTGCAGGCCCTCGTAGAACAGCAGGTCGGTGCCGGGCCGCACGCCCTCCCAGGGCGTGAACGTGCCCGGGTCCTGCGCGTAGGGCGCGGCCTCGGCGGCGTCGTGCAGGTACTTGCGCACCTGGCCGCCGCCGGTCTCGCCGTAGGCGGCGAACAAGGCTTCGAGCTCCTCGAACAGGTTCGAGTACGGCCCGAAGTGGCTGAAATGGCGATTGCCCTGGGTCTCGGCCTCCTTCATCGCCTGGCGCATCGCCAAGCGGTCGTAGCGGTGGAACGCGTCGCCCTCGACGATCTGCGCGTCGAGGCTCTCGCGCCGGAAGATGTGCTGGAAGCTCTGCAGCACGGTGGTGGTGCCGGCGCCGGAAGAGCCGGTCACCGCGACGATCGGGTGCTTGACCGACATCAGAGCGCCTCCGGCCGGAACAACGAGCGTTCGTTGAACAGCGGCGAGACGAACGGGCGGTCGGTGCCGTCCTCGAACTCGCGGTGGTAGCGTTCGATCCGCTCGACCTCCTCGTGCGAGCCGAGCACCACCGGGATGCGCTGGTGGATCGATTCCGGCTGAACGTCCAGCAGCGGACCGCGTCCGGTGCTGCCGCGACCGCCGGCCTGCTCGACCAGCAGCGCCATCGGGTTGGCCTCGTACAGCAGGCGCAGGCGCCCGGGCTTCTTCGGGTCCTTGGTGTCGCGCGGGTACATGAAGACGCCGCCGCGCATCAGGATGCGATGCACCTCGGCCACCATCGAGGCGATCCAGCGCATGTTGAAGTCGCGCTCGCGGATACCGCTGCGGCCTTCCTTGCACTCGCCGACGTAGCGCTGCACCGGCGGCTCCCAGAAGCGCTCGTTGGAGGTGTTGATCGCGAACTCGCTGGTCTCGGACGGGATGCGCAGGTCCGGGTGGGTCAGGATGAAGTTGCCGATCTCCCGATCGAGCGTGAAGCCGTGCGTGCCGTTGCCGACCGTGAGCACCAGCATCGTCGTCGGTCCGTAGATGGCGTAGCCGGCGGCGATCTGCCGGTGGCCGGGCTGCAGGTAGTCGCGCGGACCGGGCGGCGCCTCGGTGTCGTGGCGCAGGACCGAGAAGATCGAGCCGACCGAGACGTTGACGTCGATGTTGGACGAGCCGTCCAGCGGATCGAACACCAGCAGGTAGCGGCCGCGCCGGTGGTCGGCGGGGATCGGGTAGGGCTCGTCCAGTTCCTCGGACACCATGCCGGCCACCAGGCCGCCCCATTCGCAATGGCGCAGCACGATCTCGTTGGTCAGCACGTCCAGCGGCTTCTGCACCTCGCCGTGCACGTTGACGGTGGCACGGTCGGGCGCCGCCTCGCCACGGAAATGCAGCTGGCCCTTGGCCACCACCGCCGCGATCGTCTTGACCGCCGCGGCGACGTCCACCAGCAGGGCGGAGAGGTCCTGCTCGCTCGGCGCGCCGCGCAGGTGTTCGATCAGGAACTTCGACAGCGTGGGGCGTTGGTAGAACATCGCATCTCCCTCCAGATGGCCACTCGTGGGTGCGGTCCGGCCCGGCCGCGCGGTCGGGTCAGGTGGCGGCCGCCGCCTCGGCGAACAGCCGGCTGGCGCGGATGTCGGCGGCGCTGATCGTGGTCAGCTGCTCGGCCGAGAGTTCCGCTTCCGTGCCGGCCGCCAGGGCCGTCTCGAACAGCCGTCCGGCCTGGCGCAGCCGTGCGCGATCCAGCGCATTGCGGATCGACCGCGCATTGGCGAAGTGCGGCCGCGCCACGCGCAGCGCGATGTAGTCGCGCAGCGCGCCGATCGCGTCCTCGTCCAGCCGGTAGTCCATCCGCGCGGTCATCAGCTCGGCGATGCGCAGCAGCTCGTCGGCGTCGTAGTCGGGGAAGTCGATGTGGTGCGCGATGCGTGAAGCCATCCCCGGGTTGCTCTGGAAGAACGTGTCCATGCGCGACTTGTAGCCGGCCAGGATCACCACCAGGTCCTCGCGCTGGTTCTCCATCACCTGCAGCAGGATCTCGATCGCCTCCTGGCCGTAGTCGCGCTCGTTCTCCGGCCGGTACAGGTAGTAGGCCTCGTCGATGAACAGCACGCCGCCCATCGCGCGCTTGAGCACTTCCTTGGTCTTGGGCGCCGTGTGGCCGATGTACTGGCCGACCAGGTCGTCGCGCGTCACCGAGACCAGGTGGTTCTTCCGGATGTAGCCCAGGCGATGCAGGATGTCGGCCATGCGCAGCGCCACCGTGGTCTTGCCGGTGCCGGGATTGCCGGTGAACCCCATGTGCAGGCTGGGCGCGCCGGCCGTGAGGCCCAGGTTCCGCCGCGCCTTCTCCACGATCAGCAGCGAGGCGATCTCGCGGATGCGCGTCTTGACCGGCACCAGGCCGACCAGCTCGGCGTCGAGCTGGGCCAGCACCTGGGCCATGCCCGACTCGGCATAGAGGCGGGCCAGCGAGGTGGTCGGCGCGGGATCGGCAGTGGGTTGGGCGTTCACGGCGGCGGTCGGGGGTTCAGAAGCGCTGGCCGGCGGGCCGGTCGCTGGCGTAGGACTGCAGCGTGTAGCGGATGTTGCGGCCGTCCACTTCCTGGCGGCTCAGGCGGAAGCCGGTCTCGGTCTGCGGGCGGTTGACGATGAACGACAGGCGCTGGGTCTCGAAGCCGTGCGTGGAATCGAACGCATTGATCTTGATGTAGTGGTCCGGGTACTGCGCGCGGCAGGCGCGGACCTCCATCAGCACGCCGGCGGCGTCCTTGAGGTCGAACATCGGCAGGCCCCACAGCTCCCAGTAGGTGTTGCGCGGGTGCGGGTCGTCGGTGAACTCGATCGACGGTGCCCAGCCTTGCTGCAGGATGTACTCCACCTGCGCGCGGATCTGCTCGTCGGTGAGGTCGGGCAGGAACGAGAACGTGCCTTGGGTGATGCGCATGGCGGTCTCCAGTGAGGGCGGCGGTCAGGCCGCGGTCGGCGTCGGCACGAAGTCGACGGTGTCGGTGGAGGTGTACTCGAAGGTGACGTCCTTCCAGGTATCGAGCGCGGCGCGCAGCGGTGTGCACCAGCGGGCCGCCTTGGCCAGCACCTGCGGGCCCTCGTTCCAGAGGTCCACGCCCTCGTTGCGTGCCTGGATCATCGCTTCGAGCGCGACGCGATTGGCGGTGGCGCCGGCCTGGATGCCCTGTGGGTGGCCGATCGTGCCGCCGCCGAACTGCAGCACCACGTCCTCGCCCAGGTAGTGGATCAGCTGGTGCATCTGGCCGGCGTGGATGCCGCCGGACGCCACCGGCATCACGCGGCGCAGGCTGGCCCAGTCCTGCTCGAAGTAGAGCCCGTGCGCCAGGTTCTGCGGCGTGCGCATCTCGCGCAGCGTGTCGTAGATGCCCGCGATCACCGAGGGATCGCCCTCGAGCTTGCCGACCACCGTGCCGGCGTGGATGTGGTCCACGCCCGCCATGCGCATCCACTTGGAGATCACGCGGAAGCTGATGCCGTGCGACTTCTGGCGCGTGTAGGTGCCGTGGCCGGCGCGGTGCAGGTGCAGGATCATGTCGTTGCGCCGCGCCCACTTGGCCATGCTCTGGATCGCGGTGTAGCCGATCACCAGGTCGATCATGATGATGTTGGAGCCGAGCTGCTTGGCGAATTCGGCGCGCTCGTACATGTCCTCCATCGTCGCGGCGGTGACGTTGAGGTAATGGCCCTTGACCTCGCCGGTCTCGGCTGCGGCACGGTTGACCGCTTCCATCACGAACAGGAAGCGGTCACGCCAGTGCATGAACGGCTGCGAGTTGATGTTCTCGTCGTCCTTGACGAAGTCGAGCCCGCCCTTGAGCGCCTCGTAGACGACGCGGCCGTAGTTGCGGCCGGACAGGCCCAGCTTCGGCTTGGTGGTGGCGCCGAGCAGCGGCCGGCCGAACTTGTCCAGCCGCTCCCGCTCGACCACGATGCCGGTGGCCGGGCCCTGGAACGTCTTCAGGTACGCCACCGGGATGCGCATGTCCTCCAGGCGCAGCGCCTTGAGCGGCTTGAAGCCGAACACGTTGCCGATGATCGAGGCGGTGAGGTTGGCGATCGAGCCTTCCTCGAACAGTTCCAGTTCGTAGGCGATGTAGGCGAAGTACTGCGCTTCGGTCGCCGTGCCCGGGCCGGTGTTGGGCACCGGATCGACGCGGTAGGCCTTGGCGCGGTACCTCTCGCAGGCGGTCAGGCGGTCGGTCCAGACCACGGTCCAGGTGGCCGTGGACGACTCCCCGGCGACCGCGGCCGCGGCTTCCTCCGGATGCACGCCGTCCTGCGGCGTGATCCGGAACAGCGCGATCACGTCGGTGTCCTGCGGCACGTAGTCCGGCTGCCAGTAGCCCATCTCGCGGTAGGCGAGGACGCCGGACTGGTAGCGCGCGCTGGTGTTGCCGACGACGCGCTGCTCGGTGGCCACTGCATTCATGCTGCTCTCCCGTCCCGTCGTTAGGTGGTCCGACGATAGGCAGCGCGATCAGAAAGGTAAATTCAGAAATTCTTTAACTGGACTAAGTAAATACTTATGATTGGGCCGCCGGCGCACCTGCGCCGCCGCCCGCGAGACGCGCCGATGCTGCACCTCACGCTGCGCCAGTTGCAGGTTTTCCTGGAGGCGGCCCGCCTGCTCAATTTCGCGCGCGCCGCCGAGGCGCTGCACCTGACGCAGCCGGCCGTCTCGATGCAGATCCGCCAGCTCGAAGGCGCCGTCGGCGTGGACCTGTTCGAGCGCGTCGGCCGGCGCCTGGCACTGACCGAGGCCGGCCAGGTGCTGCGTCATCACGCCGCGCGCGTGCTCGGCGAGATCGCCGATGCCGAGCAGTCCCTGCAGAACCTCACCGGCCTGCGCAGCGGCTTGGTCACCGTCGGCCTGGTCAGCACCGCCAAGTACTTCGCGCCGCGCCTGCTGGCCGTGTTCGCCGAGCAGCATCCCGGCATCGACGTGCGCTTCAGCGTCGGCAACCGCGACACGCTGGTGCGCCTGCTGGAGGACAACGAGATCGACCTGGCCGTGATGGGGCGTCCGCCCGAGAAGCTCGACGCGCTGGCCGAGCCGATGGCCGAGAACCCGCACGTGCTGGTCGCCGCGCGCGACCATCCGCTGGCCGGCGCGCGCAGCATCGACATGCACGAGCTGCGGCACGAGACCTTCCTGAGCCGCGAGCCCGGCTCCGGCACGCAGGGCGTGATGGAGAACGTGTTCCGCCAGCACCTGTTCACGCCGGCGCGCACGATCCTGATGGGCAGCAACGAGACCGTGAAGCAGGCCGTGATGGCGGGCATGGGCGTCAGCCTGTTGTCGCTGCACACGCTGGCGTTGGAACGGCGCGCCGGCGAGGTGGCGATCCTCGACGTGGTCGGCACGCCGGTGCTGCGCACCTGGCACGTGGTGCACATGCGCGCCAAGCAGCTCGCACCCGCCGCGCGCGCGTTCCGCCAGTTCCTGCTGGAGAACACCTCCGACTACCTGCGCGAGGCGTTCCCGCTGCCGGCCTCACCCACAAAGGTGCCGTCAGCCCGCGCGCGGCGGCGAGCACCTGCGCGCGGGCGTTGAGCGGCGGCTCAGCCGCCGTCCCGGAGGCGTGCCAGTGCCTCGCGCAGCATCCGCTCCAGCACCGGGTTGCCGCCCGCGTTCAAGGCCAGCGCCTTGTCGTACGCCGTGATCGCGGCACTGCGATGGCCGGCATCGGCTTCGCCCTTGGCCAGATTCGCCCAGGCGTCGGTGGACTGCGGATACAACGTCACGGCCGCCTGCAGGCAGTCCAGCGCGCGCTGCGGCTGGCCGGCCTGGGCGTGGAAGCCCGCCAGCAGGATCAGGTCCCACTCCGAGACCGGGAACCCCTGGCGCGCCTGCGCCAAGGCGTCGCGTCCGACCAGGGCGGTGACCGCCTCGACGTGGCCGGGCAGGGCGGCGGCCAGCCCGTCGCGCGCCGCATCGCGCGCCAGCGCGGCGTAGCGCCGGTCGAGCGCGTCGAAGTAGGCGGCCTCGCCGTCCTTCGCGTAGGTGCGCTGCTCGTAGGTCGTGAACGTGGCGCCGTCGCCGGTCTGCGCGGTCAGCACCTGCAGGCCGTCCGCGGCCGGCCACAGGCGCACCTGGTAGCGCTGGCCGCCGGCGAACGTGTCGAACGCCAGCGAGGCCCCGTTCCGCCGGACGTCGCGGATCGTCGATTCGAGCACGCCGGTGGTCTCGAACACACGCAGCGTCACCACCGGCTGCCCGTCCGGCCAGGCCAGCGCGATCTGCGTGCCCAGGCTCAGGCGGAAGCCGCCGTCGCGTGCCCGCCAACGGCCGGTCGTGTTCTGCGCAGTCGGCACCTGCCCCAGGGCAGGGACGGGATCGCGGCTGTAGGCCGGGCGCGGCGGCAGCGGCG